>NZ_JBYSWU010000050.1:0-63363 GCF_058781505.1 Paraburkholderia sp. FW306-2-2C-D06C
TTCCTTCGGGGCGGGGGACTTCCTGCGGGGCGGAAAACTTGGGGCGGCCCAGCGTTTTCTAGTGAGACTATCGGACGATTATAAACCGAGCGTTCTAATACCCAACGGATACTCAGGGTTTTCATTCTTTGGGACGTTGGGCCATCGCGCAGCACCGGTCCTACAGCCATGCCTTGACCCAATGCACGACGAGCGGCCCGACGATCAACCCCCACGTCATCACGCACATGCCGAGCGCGACCATCACCGCGGCACTGCCGAGATCCTTCGCGCGCCGCGACAGTTCGTGGCGTTCGAGAGAAATGCGGTCGATGGCCGCTTCGACGCTCGAATTCAGCAACTCGACGATCAGCACCAGCAGCACCGAGCCGAGCAACAACACACGCGACACGGGATCGACCGGCACCAGCACGCCGCACGGAAGCAGAATCGCGGCGAGCGTCAATTCCTGGCGGAACGCGCTTTCCTCGCGGATCGCGACGCGAAACCCGGCCAGCGAATTTTTCAGCGCGTGCCATGCGCGGGTCAGGCCGCGATTGCCCTTGTAGGGATTGAAGGGCAGCGGCGCGAGCGGATCGTCGGGACTGAGCGGCTCGTGGTGGGTTTCGCTCGCGCCGCTCATGCCGCTGGTGCTGTCGGCGCGGTGAGTGCTGTCAGTGCGGTGTGTCTCGCTGGCGCCGCTCATACCGCCTGTGCGGTTTGCGCCGATGGCGCGGTTCGCGTGATTCACTGCGTGCGGCTCATCGTGTTCGCGCACGTCGTCGAACGGTTCGATGCTGGCCGCGTCGGTGTCGGTGTCGGCGTCGGTATTTGTGTCCGTATTTGCGTCCGTATTTGGGTCGTCACGCACGGCGTGCAACGCGCCGTTCGCCATGCGCGCCACGGTGGAGTGTCTGGTTCGCATAAGCGGCTCGGCACGCCGCGTCATGCGGCGGCGCTTTCCTCGCCGTACGACGGGCGCGGCAGCGGCTTCAGATGCGCCGCGAACTGCTCGGACGCGGCCGCCCATGAGAAGCGCTCGGCCCACGCGCGCGCGTGGTTGCGCTCGATCCTCAACGCTTCGAGGCAGGCTTCGCGCAGGTCTTCGTGCATCGCGCCCGCGCCGCCGTCGCCCAGTACGTCGATCGGGCCGGTCACCGGGTAAGCCGCGACCGGCGTGCCGCAGGCCAGCGCTTCGAGCAGCACGAGGCCGAAGGTATCGGTGCGGCTCGGGAACACGAACACGTCGGCGGCTGCATAGACCTTGGCCAGCTCGGCCTGCGTGAGCACGCCGAGGTAATTCGCTTGCGGATAGCGCGACTTCAGTTCGGCGAGCGCGGGGCCTTCGCCCGCGACCCACTTCGAGCCGGGCAGATCGAGCTTCAGAAACGCCTCGACGTTCTTCTCGACGGCCACGCGTCCCACGTACAGGAAGATCGGCCGCGCCGTGTTGAGCACCTTCGAGTCCATCTGGTGAAAGATGTCGAGGTCGACGCCGCGCGTCCACAGCACGACGTTCGTGAAGCCGTACTTCTCGAGGTCGCTCTTGACCACGGGCGTCGGCGCCATCACCGCCAGCGACGGCTTGTGGAACCAGTGCAGAAACTTGTAGGTCGCGGCCAGCGGAATGCCGAAGCGCGCCTGCACGTACTCGGGAAAGCGCGTGTGATAGGCGGTCGTGAACGGCAGCTTGTGCTGGATCGCATAGGCGCGCGCGGCCATGCCGAGCGGGCCTTCGGTGGCGATGTGCAGCGCGTCGGGGGCGAACGCGTCGATCCGCTGGCGCAGCTTGCGGCGCGGCAGCAGCGACAGGCGGATCTCAGGATAGGTCGGGCAGGCGATCGTCCTGAATTCGAGCGGCGTCAGCAGATCGACGTGGTGGCCGAGCGCGGTGAGTTCGCGCGTGGTGTTTTTCAGCGTGCGCACGACGCCATTGACCTGCGGTTCCCATGCGTCGGTGACGATCATGATCTTCATCGATTTCGGCCCAATAGAAGTGGAGAGGGACTATGCGGTCGCCCGGGCTTTTTGCACGCCGGCTTCCGGCGCGCGCATCACGGTCCAGTAGATCACTTTGACTTCGCCTTCGTATGTTTCGACGAGCGCCGACAGGCTCTCGACCCAGTCGCCGTCGTTGCAATAGAGCACACCGTCGATCTCGCGGATCTCGGCTTTGTGGATGTGCCCGCAGACCACGCCGTCGCAGCCGCGGCGGCGCGCTTCGTCAGTCATCACGCGTTCGAACGACGAGATGAAATTTACCGCGTTCTTCACCTGATGCTTCAGGTATTGCGACAGCGACCAGTACGGAAAGCCGAGCCGGCTGCGGATCCGGTTGAACCAGCGGTTCAGGATCAGGATCATCGTGTAGAGCGTGTCGCCGAGATAGGCGAGCCACTTGGCGTGCTGGATCACGCCGTCGAACAGGTCGCCGTGCACGATCCACAGGCGTTTGCCGGCGAGCGTCGTGTGGAACGCCTCGCCGCGCACGTGGATGTCGCCGAACGCGAGGTCGCAGAACTGGCGCGCGGCTTCGTCGTGGTTGCCGGGCACGTAGACGACCTGGGTGCCTTTGCGGGCTTTGCGCAGCACCTTCTGCACGACGTCGTTGTGCGCCTGCGGCCAGTACCAGCCTTTCTTCAGCTGCCAGCCGTCGATGATGTCGCCGACGAGGTACAGATACTCAGACTCGTTGTGACGCAGGAAGTCGAGCAGATAGGGCGCCTGGCAGCCGCTCGATCCCAGGTGGATGTCGGATAGCCAGATGGTGCGGTAGCGGTGCGTTTCGGCGTGCTCGTCGTCGTGATGGCCGGCGCGCGGGTCGAGCGGCAGCGACGGCGCCGGCAACGGCCGTCCCTGACTCTGGTTGGGTTCCGGACGGAACGCGACGGGGTCGACGCTCGGGGCGGTCTGGCGGAACAGGGAAGTCGCGGACGTTTTGGGGTCCATGGCTCACGCGTCGAGTTGCGGTGCCCGTATTGCGCCAGCCGCGCGTGACTGCGTCGTGACAGTCACAAGAAGTTCTTATTACTGTCGAGCGCCGGTCAGCCCGACAGAGAGGCGCGGAGAGAGATGTTACGCAGGCTGTTGGCGGGGAAAAGGGAGCAGAGCGGCGGGGAGCAAGCGAAAGGGAGCAAGCGAAAGGGAGCAAGCGAAAGGGGGCACGCTGCGCCGCGGACGACAATGCGGCCCGGCCCCCTCAGCGCGCGACGCTGATCACGCGTGTTCCGGCGAGACGGTCGTGCAGGAATTGGCGCTGCGGATCGAACCGGCCGGTCGCGGCCCACAGCGCGAACCAGAGCGCGGCGATCGCGAGCGTCTGCGGCACGGCGAGCCCCAATAGCGGATGCAACACGAGCGGCGGCAAAAACCACAGCCAGGCCAGCACGTAACGGACGATCGCGCGGCCGGTGGAGAGCGGCGCCCCGTCAGCGGCGGCGACGCGCAGGCGCCAGGTTTTCATCGGCAGGGTCTGCCCGCCGTGGGTCCAGAACCAGACAAAGTACAGCCCGACCACAAGGCCGATCCATGCCGCTAGAAGGTTGTGATGGGTCAGGCCGTTGCGCTGCTGCGTCAACGTGCTGAACAGATAACCGGCGATAAACACGACGCCGAACAGGATCACGGCTTCATAAAGCAGCGCGGCGAGGCGCCGGCGCACGGTGGGCGCGGTGACGGAGGCGCCGGCGGGCGGCGCTGAGGTCGTGAGCGGCTGGTGCACGGGTGTCGGGGTTGGGGCCGAATCAGGAGCCGTTGAAGATCGACGGCGCCTCGGACGGCGAAACCGGCACCGGCGTGGCGGGTACGAAGCTGCCTGCGGTGGGAACGGCCGGCAGGTCCCGGCTCGGCAACGACGCGCCGGCCGCGGCGCTCACCGCGACGGCACTGCTCGCGCCATGCTCACGCGCATTGACCAGGCGGTCGAGCCCCTTGATTTCGCTTCTGCCCGACGGCGGCGCGCTGACTACGCTGGGCCGCCGCTTGCGCTCGCTGGCGGCGAGCCGCTCCTTCTGTTCTTCGGGCAGTTGCTGATAGGCCTTCCATGCGTTCTGGCGGGTTTCTCGCGGCAATTCCTTCGAAACCTGGTAGTTTTCGCGTGCGACGCGCCGCTGATCGGGCGTCATGCGGACCCATTCAGCCATCCGGTCATGCAGGCGTTTTTGCGCATCGGGCGATAACTTCGAGTAACGCGACGCGATCTTGATCCATTTGCGCTTACGTTCGTCGCTGAAGGAATCCCATTGGCCGGCGAACGGTGCCAGCGCCACGCGCTCGGCGTTGGTGAGGCGCGCCCATGCCATCGGGCTGTTGTCGCCCGGCAAGCTGGGCAGTTCGACGGCAAGGGTCGGGGCGGGCGCCTTGGCGGTCCCCCCGCCGGCGGCAGGTGCGCTGGCAGTCGACGGGCTCGGATAAAAGCGCGGATAGGTTGCGGCGAACGACACCAGGGCCGCGATTGCACATCCGAAAACAACGGCCAAGCCGCGCTTGTAACTCACCCGAAGAATCTCCCGATCAGTGCGCGCGCGATAGGTACGCGTTGAAACCGTGGTCGAGATAGGCATTGAGCGGCAGATCGTCGCTTAGCATGGCGGCATCGATGTCGGCGAGTTCGGCGGTGCGCTGCTGGTCTTCCCAGTAGGCAATCGCCACGAGGCTCACGACCAGCGCCGCGAGCGGCCACGCGAGTGCAAACCGGCGCAGCGGCGAGCGGCGGCGCTGCGGCGCTTCGAGTTGCGGCATACCGGCCGGCATGCCGGCGCCGGCGAACGCGGGTACGAACACCGGCGCGCTCACGGTTTCGGGTTTCTTGCGGGCAAGCGCAGCACGGCGCGCTGCGGCGAGTCGATCGACGGCGGCGGACGGAATGCTGGCGGCGTTTTCGTCGAGCGCGCGGCGCACCTGGCGGGCGAACTCGAGTTCTTTTGTTTCGAGGGAGCTCATAGCGTAATTCCTTTAGCCTTGAGCGCTTGCGCCAGCGTGTGGGTGGCCCGGGAGCAGTGCGTTTTCACACTGCCTTCGGAGCAGCCCATCGCGGCGGCAGTCTCGGCGACATCCATATCTTCCCAATAACGCATGAGAAACGCCTCCCGTTGACGTGCCGGTAACTTTTGGATCTCGTTGTCGATTAACTGCAAGACCTGTTCGCGTTCGAGTTTCTGCTCGTTGCTCTCGGCGCCCGCCGAGCCTTGCTGGGCTTCGAATGTTTCGAGCGGGTCGAATTCGTCGTCGTCGGGGTTGCCGAGCGACGAAAACAGACTGACCCAAGTATTGCGCACTTTCTGCCGACGAAAATAGTCGTGCATCGCATTCTGGAGAATACGCTGAAACAAAAGCGGCAGTTCGGCGGCCGGGCGGTCGCCGTATTTTTCGGCGAGCTTGATCATCGCGTCCTGCACGATGTCGAGCGCGGCGTCGTCGTCCCGCACGGCGTAGACCGTCTGCTTGAATGCGCGCCTTTCGACGCCCGCCAGAAAATCGGCGAGTTCCTTGTCTGATGCCATCCGTTTGGGGGGTCGGCGCAGCGAGCGTGCGCGTAATCGGTCGAAAAATGTCGTAAAACTCGCGGATGCTAACAAACTTTTGCGCCGCTGGGGCGAAACGTACCCTACCTTGCATCTCTATAACAAGCTTTCGGTCATTTTTCGGTCAATCCAGAGATAGAGGGGCAGGGTGCCGCGGCAATATTTGCTTGACCGCGCGGGAATCTGCAGATATCGTCGCTGGTTCGCAACATAAGTGACTTGTCTCAATTGAGGTGCGGCCCAAGAAGCTCACCTGTCAACTGGACGCGCCGCTTGAACCCGAGCCACAAGCCCGGCAGAGAGCACCCGATCAATTTTTTGCCGAAAATTCGAAAGGTGAATAATGAATATGCCCAGCGCGGAATTCTCCACGTCGGATACGACCACCCCTCCCGAAGCTGACTCTATCGGCGCCACCGTGCTCATGAAGGCACTGGCCGACGAAGACGTCGAGTTTATCTGGGGCTATCCCGGCGGCTCGGTACTCTACATTTACGACGAGCTGTACAAGCAGGACAAATTCCAGCACATCCTCGTGCGCCACGAACAGGCTGCAGTCCATGCCGCCGACGCCTACGCGCGTTCCACCGGCAAGGTTGGCGTGTGCCTCGTGACCTCCGGCCCGGGCGTCACCAATGCGGTGACCGGTATCGCCACCGCCTACATGGATTCGATCCCGATGGTGGTGATCAGCGGCCAGGTGCCGACTGCCGCGATCGGTCAGGATGCGTTCCAGGAGTGCGATACGGTCGGCATCACGCGTCCCTGCGTGAAGCACAACTTCCTCGTGAAGGACGTGCGCGACCTCGCCGCCACCGTCAAGAAAGCGTTCTACATCGCCCGTACTGGTCGTCCCGGCCCGGTGCTGATCGACATTCCGAAAGACGTGTCGAAAGCGCCTTGCCAGTACGAACCGCTCAAGTCGGTCTCGCTGCGCTCGTACAATCCGGTCACGAAGGGCCACTCCGGCCAGATCCGCAAGGCGGTTGCCTTGCTGCTGTCGGCCAGGCGCCCGTACATCTACACCGGCGGCGGCATCATCCTCGCGGACGCATCGCGTGAGCTGAACCAGTTCGCCGATCTGCTCGGCTATCCCGTCACCAATACGCTGATGGGTCTGGGCGGCTACCGCGCGAGCGACAAGAAATTCCTCGGCATGCTCGGCATGCACGGTACGTACGAAGCCAACATGGCGATGCAGCACTGCGATGTGCTGATCGCGATCGGCGCGCGCTTCGACGACCGCGTGATCGGCGACCCGGCACACTTCGCGTCGCGTCCGCGCAAGATCATTCACATCGACATCGATCCGTCTTCCATCTCCAAGCGCGTCAAGGTCGACATTCCGATCGTCGGCGACGTGAAGGAAGTGCTGAAGGAACTGATCGAGCAGCTGCAAACGGCCGAGCATGGCCCGGACACCGCGGCGCTCGCCGACTGGTGGAAGGACATCGAAGTCTGGCGCGCGAAAGACTGCCTGAAGTTCGACCGCAAGAGCGAGATCATCAAGCCGCAGTACGTGGTGGAAAAGGCGTGGGAGTTGACCGACGGTAATGCCTTTGTGTGTTCCGACGTCGGCCAGCACCAGATGTGGGCGGCGCAGTTCTATCGCTTCAACAAGCCGCGCCGCTGGATCAATTCCGGCGGCCTCGGCACGATGGGCTTCGGCCTGCCGGCGGCGATGGGCGTGAAGATGGCGCACCCGGACGACGACGTGCTCTGTATCACGGGCGAAGGCTCGATCCAGATGTGCATTCAGGAACTGTCGACCTGCAAGCAGTACGAGACGCCGATCAAGATCATTTCGCTGAACAACCGCTATCTGGGCATGGTGCGCCAGTGGCAGCAGATCGAATACAGCAAGCGCTATTCGCATTCGTACATGGATGCGCTGCCGGATTTCGTGAAGCTCGCGGAAGCGTACGGCCATGTCGGCATGCGTATCGAACGCACGGCGGACGTCGAGCCGGCGCTCAAAGAAGCGCTGCGCCTGAAAGATCGCACGGTGTTTCTCGACTTCCAGACCGATCCGACCGAAAACGTCTGGCCGATGGTTCAGGCCGGCAAGGGCATCACCGAGATGCTCATGGGTTCGGAAGATCTATAACGACCGTTTCTGACGCCGGCTTCGTCGCGCGCGCCTTCACAAAGGGCCACAGCGGACGAAGCGGCGCGAACCGGCCCGCATACATCGATACATCGACATCTGGAAGAAGCGAAACATGAGACACATCATTTCCGTCCTGCTGGAAAACGAACCAGGCGCGTTGTCACGCGTGGTTGGTCTCTTCTCGGCACGCGGCTACAACATTGAAACCTTGACGGTGGCTCCGACCGAAGACCGTTCGCTGTCGCGCATGACCATCGTCTCCATTGGCTCGGACGACGTGATCGAACAGATCACGAAGCATCTGAACCGCCTGATCGAGGTGGTGAAAGTGGTCGACCTTACCGAGGGCGCCCACATCGAGCGCGAGCTGATGTTGATCAAGGTGAGGGCGGTCGGCAAGGAACGTGAGGAGATGAAGCGGATGTCGGATATTTTCCGCGGCCGCATCATCGACGTCACCGAAAAGACCTACACGATCGAACTGACGGGCGCGAGCGACAAGCTCGATGCCTTCATCGAAGGGCTCGACGCCACCGCGATTCTCGAAACGGTCCGCACGGGCTGTTCGGGTATCGGCCGCGGCGAGCGTATTTTGAAGGTCTGACGCGCGCAGTTCAATACCGTCTCGATCGAAGCCGGGCATGCCTTCAAGAACCCGGCCAAGCAACACAACATTCGCAGTATTTGAATTTCACTGAATCATCGAATTTAGCCAAGGAACCGACATGAAAGTTTTCTACGACAAGGACGCCGACCTCTCCCTCATCAAGGGCAAGCAAGTCACCATCATCGGCTATGGTTCGCAAGGCCATGCGCACGCACTGAACCTGAGCGAAAGCGGCGTGAAGGTGACGGTCGGTCTGCGCAAGGGCGGCGCATCGTGGAGCAAGGCTGAGAACGCCGGCCTGCAAGTCAAGGAAGTGGCGGAAGCCGTCAAGGGCGCGGACGTCGTGATGATGCTGCTGCCGGACGAGCAGATCGCCGACGTGTACGCGAAGGAAGTCCACGCCAACATCAAGCAAGGCGCTGCGCTTGCATTCGCACACGGCTTCAACGTTCACTACGGCCAGGTGATCCCGCGCGCCGATCTGGACGTCATCATGATCGCGCCGAAGGCGCCGGGCCACACGGTTCGCGGCACCTACTCGCAAGGTGGCGGCGTGCCGCACCTGATCGCCGTGGCGCAAGACAAGTCGGGCGCAGCACGTGACATCGCTTTGTCGTACGCGGCAGCGAACGGCGGCGGCCGTGCCGGCATCATCGAAACGAACTTCCGCGAAGAAACCGAAACCGACCTGTTCGGCGAACAAGCCGTGCTGTGCGGCGGTACGGTCGACCTGATCAAGGCCGGCTTCGAAACGCTGGTGGAAGCAGGCTACGCGCCGGAAATGGCGTACTTCGAGTGCCTGCACGAACTGAAGCTGATCGTCGACCTGATCTACGAAGGCGGCATCGCGAACATGAACTACTCGATCTCGAACAACGCCGAATACGGCGAGTACGTGACGGGTCCGCGTATCGTGACGGCTGAAACGAAGAAGGCAATGAAGGCTGTGCTGACGGACATTCAGACCGGCGAGTACGCAAAGAGCTTCATCCTCGAAAACAAGGCTGGCGCACCGACGCTGCAATCGCGCCGCCGTCTGACGGCCGAGCACCAGATCGAACAGGTCGGTTCGAAGCTGCGCGCGATGATGCCGTGGATCGCGAAGAACAAGCTGGTCGATCAGTCGAAGAACTAAGCCAGTCTCTGCTTTTGTCCGGCGCGGCGCACTGCCGTGCAGGCGGACAGGTCAAAAAGCCGTCCAAGGGTGCTGAACCCTGGGCGGCTTTTGCTATCCTACGGTTTTACGTGCGACACGCACGCTCGTGTCCGTCAGCCCCACGTTACGGGGCATCGACTAGAGGGTTATTGAGGAAGGTCTCGACTGGACTCACCATGCCCTCCGCAGGCGGCTCCCTTGTGAGCCGCACTTTAAGCAGTAGATGTGTCCTTAGGGGCACACCTTAGTAGTGAACACGGGACACGGTGCATTCCGCCGTCAACCGTATTGCATTGACCTGATTACCGTCAGGTCCCGCCCAGTCAGCGGCTTCATCTCCGCCGACAGGGCGGGGTGATGTTTGCAATTCCTGCGCCTCAGGGCAACGGAGTCGCTAAACGATACGAGCGAAAAGCTCGGTGTGTCATTGTTCGGCCTCGCTGGCTGCATTGGCGAGGGTAGTGAACCTGCTGTACGACCAGCAGTAGCCTAGGAAGACATGCGTCACTGGCAATGGTGGGGTGTGAAGCTCTTCTAACAATGTACCCCCCGGAAGTTCGGGCGGATGGTGGTTGCGAGATGACCATCCGGAGACTCCCAGCAGCAACGGGGTTGAGGGGCTAGGCTGGCTGATATGGTTAATGCAAGTGAACTGCTGATAAACCTCGTAAGTAGGACGGTGCCAAAGCTGCTGACAGGCATCAACCAAACAGGTGTGCGGTCGGATAACCCGCTGTAAATTCGGGTTACGTCGTCATCGGACCGCCGGGGAATAGGCAGAACCTAAGTCAGTCGTGTGACACGCCGGGAACGTGGTAAGCCTGTATGGTTGCCGGTCGTAGTTTGACTGGCAGGCGAACCGCGAGGGACGCTGTTGATTGTGCAGGTATGGGATGACGGAGAAAGCGAAAGCCGGTCTGTAATGGGTCGGATAGGGGTTGGAACATTACCCCACGCGAAAGCGGGCAGACTTCCGTCTGGTCTACCGTCGCAAGATGGCTGACTAACCCTTAGCTGGAAGATGATTGCTGTCGGGCTTCTGGACCGTCAGCATATGTTTTTAACCCCCTTGCGGGAGCAGATCGCTCCCGCAAGGGGCGATCTGTTCTTCGCTCGGGATTCACTTCTTCGAGTAGGAGAGCAGCATGAGAGTATCTGTCCGAAAGGACGGATCTGCGCTTTCCCACGCGCCGGACAACTGGTACGCCGTAGATTGGCGGCGGGTTGAACGGAACGTGAGAGGGATGCAGATTCGAATTGCGAAGGCGACGCGGGAAGGCAACTGGCGCAGGGGGAGAGCCCTGCAACGGATGTTGACCCGCACGTTGTCCGCAAAGCTGTATGCGGTACGACGTGTTACGCAGAATCAGGGTGCGCGAACGGCTGGAGTCGATCGCGAACTTTGGGACTCGCCTGAGAGCCGATGGCTTGCTGTCGGCAGGTTGAAGCGGCGTGGATATAAGCCTCTGCCTTTACGGAGAGTCTTTATCCCCAAGGCCAATGGAAAGGAGCGCCCTCTGGGCATTCCGACCATGCGGGACAGGGCGATGCAAGCCTTGTATCTGCTGGCCTTGGAGCCGGTGTCGGAATCGACGAGCGACCCGAACTCTTATGGGTTCAGGTTAAACCGCTCGACGGCTGACGCCATGTCACAGATATTCGTCGCCATGTCCCAGAAGGGCTCAGCCCGTTGGGTGCTGGAGGCGGATATCAAGGGATGCTTCGACCATATTAGCCATAACTGGTTGGAGACCCATGTCCTGATGGACAAGGAAATCCTCCGGAAATGGCTGAAAGCTGGCCTGATTTACAAGGGGCAGCTTCAGGCGACAGAGGCCGGTACGCCGCAAGGAGGGATCATTTCTCCGACGCTGGCGAATGTGACGCTGAACGGGCTGGAGCGAGAACTGCTAGCGCACCTTAGTGCGAAGTTTGGGATCGCAAAAGCCAACAAGCTTAAAGTCAATGTGGTGCGGTACGCGGACGACTTCGTGATCACCGGTGACTCGCAAGAGTTGCTGGAGCAGGAAGTTCGACCTTGGGTGGAAACATTCCTTGCCGTTCGAGGTCTGCAACTGTCCGAGGAGAAAACGCGGATCACGCACATTGACCAAGGCTTCGATTTCCTGGGGTGGAATTTCCGTAAGTACTCGGGGACGCTACTCATCAAGCCGAGCAAGAAGAACGTGAAAACGTTCTATCGCAAGGTGGCGGATACGATCAGCGGTCATAAGACGGTAAAGCAGGAGAATCTGATTCGACTGCTGAACCCGATGCTACGGGGCTGGGCGCAGTATCACAGTCCTGTGGTCGCCAAAGAGGCATACAGCCGCATGGAGTCTTTGATTTTCCGAAGGCTTTGGCGGTGGTCGAAGAGGCGGCACCTGAACAAGAGCGCCGAATGGGTGAAGAAGAAATACTTTCACTCGGAGGGCAATCGACACTGGGTGTTCGCTGTTCCTGTAGCTCGTGACGACGGTGGTAAGGGGTTGCTTAGCCTGTACCAGATCAGCGGTACGGAAATTAAGCGACACAGAAAGGTCAAAGGAGCATTCAATCCCTTTGATCCTGAGTGGGAGCAGTACGGCGAACAGTTGCGACAGGCGCGCATGGAACACTCAATGCGTTATCGGAAGCAATGGGTTTCGCTGTATATGTCGCAAGACGGGCTTTGCTCGCATTGTGGCTGTGCCCTGACAAAGGAGACCGGCTGGCATGACCATCATCTAGAGTATCGGATGCATGGTGGCACGGACGCTCTCTCGAACAGGGTTCTGCTTCACCCGCACTGCCATCAGCAGGTGCACGCAGGTAAAATTGCGGTAACTAAGCCGGCCCGGTCCTAAGACCGGGCTTTGTTTGTAGATTTGAGCCGTATGCGGGGAAACTCGCACGTACGGTTCTTAGGGGGCCCTTCTTCCGCGAGGAAGGGGGGCTACCCTCCAAAAATACAGAAGCCATCCATGAATTACCCTCATCCGATCATCGCGCGAGAAGGCTGGCCGTTCATCGCCATCGCGGCCGTCGTAGCATTACTGGTCCATGCCTTCGCGGGGTTCGGCTTTGCATGGCTGTTCTGGCTGATCCTGATCTTCGTGGTGCAGTTCTTCCGCGATCCGGCACGCCCGATTCCGACTCAGGCGAACGCCGTGCTGTGCCCGGCCGATGGCCGCATCGTCGCAGTCGAAACAGCGCATGATCCGTATGCCAACCGTGAAGCGCTGAAGATCAGCGTGTTCATGAACGTCTTCAACGTCCACTCGCAACGCTCGCCGGTGGATGGTGCGATCTCCAAGGTCGAATATTTCCCGGGCGCGTATCTGAACGCAGCGGTGGACAAGGCTTCGCTCGAAAACGAGCGCAACGCGGTGGTGATCGAAATGGCCGGCGGCCAGACGGTGACCTCGGTGCAGATCGCCGGTCTGATCGCGCGGCGAATTCTTTGCTACGTTCGGGCAGGTGAGCCGCTCACGCGTGGTCAACGTTATGGATTCATCCGGTTTGGCTCGCGCGTCGACGTGTATCTGCCGGCGGGCAGCCGTCCGCGCGTGTCGATCGGCGAGAAGGTTTCCGCGTCGTCCACGATCCTCGCTGAACTATAAAGCGGCACAAAGGAGGTTTTCCGATGGCCGCATTCAAACCGCGTCGACCCCGCAACAATGGACCGCTGCCGCGTCCGTTTCGCCGCAACAAGCCGATCGTGGCGGAGCCGTCCGCAGTCGACAGCCGGCGCGCGCAGCGTCAGCAATTCCTGAGAAGGCGCGGCATTTATCTGCTGCCGAACGCGTTCACCACCGCGGCGCTCTTCTGCGGCTTCTTCGCCGTGGTTCAGGCAATGAACGTGCGCTTCGAAGTCGCGGCCATCGCGATCTTCGTCGCCATGGTGCTCGACGGCATGGACGGCCGCGTCGCCCGCATGACGCATACGCAGAGCGCCTTCGGCGAACAGTTCGACAGCCTGTCGGACATGGTGTCGTTCGGCGTGGCGCCGGCGCTCGTGATGTACGAGTGGGTCCTGAAGGATCTCGGCCGCTGGGGCTGGCTCGCGGCGTTCGTCTACTGTTCGGGCGCGGCGTTGCGTCTTGCGCGCTTCAATACGAACATCGGCGTGGTCGACAAGCGCTTCTTCCAGGGCATGCCGAGTCCGGCAGCGGCGGCGCTGATCGCCGGTTTCGTGTGGCTCGCCACCGACAACCGCGTGCCGCTCAAGCTGGTGTGGCTGCCGTGGGTTGCTTTCGTGCTGACCATCTACGCCGGTGTGACGATGGTGTCGAACGCGCCGTTTTACAGCGGCAAGGCGCTCGACGTGCGCCATCGCGTGCCGTTCGGCGTGATTCTGCTGGTGGTGGTCGCGTTTGTGCTGGTGTCGTCCGATCCGCCGCTGATGCTGTTCGGCCTGTTTGTGCTGTATGGCCTGTCGGGCTATGTGTTCTGGGGCTATCAGGCGATGCGCGGCAGGGCGAATCCGGCCCGCTCGGTGCAACGGGACAGGTAGGCGCGGCGAGTAAGCGTGACAAGTAAGTCTGACAAGTAAGTCTGGCAAGTAAGTCTGGCAAGTTAGCGCCGCATCACATTCGCGTGCCGGCGGGATGAAAAAACGGCGGCCCCCGAGGCTGCCGTTTTTCCTGGTGCGAGCGGCGCCCGAGGCCGCCCGGAGGCAGGTGTGACGCCAATTGCACGACGGGGGGAATGCCGCTATAGTCGTTGGATGAATGCGTTCACGCTCTCCGACAAGTATCAACAAGCGCTTCAACGTGCGCCGCTAGGCGCGCCAGAGCTAGCGCGTCTACCGCGCTGATCGTTTTCGCCCTCCGTCTGCCTCGTCTGTGGTTGAGCGTCGCCAGCGGTGGCGCAAACACCCGAATTCCAATATCCGATCCCCACAATTGACCGACTCCTCAGGAGACCCGACATGGCCGACAAACTGATCATATTCGACACGACCTTGCGTGACGGCGAACAATCGCCCGGCGCGTCGATGACGAAAGAAGAAAAAATCCGCATCGCGAAGCAGCTGGAGCGGATGAAGGTGGACGTGATCGAAGCAGGCTTTGCGGCCAGCTCGAACGGTGACTTCGATTCGATCCACACCATCGCGGGGCTGATCAAGGACAGCACGATCTGTTCGCTCGCCCGCGCCAACGACAAAGACATCCAGCGCGCCGCTGACGCGCTCAAGCCTGCCGATCGTTTCCGCATCCACACGTTCATCGCAACGTCGCCGCTGCACATGGAAAAGAAGCTGCGCATGACGCCGGATCAGGTATTCGAGCAGGCGAAGCTGGCTGTGCGTTTTGCGCGCAAGTTCACTGACGACGTCGAGTTTTCGCCGGAAGACGGCAGCCGCTCGGATATGGATTTCCTGTGCCGCGTGCTGGAAGCCGTGATCGCGGAAGGCGCGACCACCATCAATATCGCGGACACGGTCGGTTACGGCGTGCCGGAACTGTACGGCCAGCTCGTGAAGACGCTGCGCGAGCGCATTCCGAACTCGCATAAGGCGGTGTTCTCCGTGCATTGCCATAACGACCTCGGCATGGCGGTGGCGAACTCGCTGGCCGGCGTGAAGATCGGCGGCGCGCGTCAGGTCGAGTGCACGATCAACGGTCTCGGCGAGCGCGCGGGCAACACGTCGCTCGAAGAAATCGTGATGGCCGTGAAGACTCGTAGGGATTACTTCGGCCTCGATATCGGTCTCGATACGACGCAGATCGTGCCGGCATCGAAGCTGGTGTCGCAGATCACTGGTTTTGTCGTGCAGCCGAACAAGGCGGTGGTCGGCGCGAACGCGTTTGCGCACGCCTCGGGCATCCATCAGGACGGCGTGCTGAAAGCGCGCGACACCTACGAAATCATGCGTGCCGAAGATGTGGGCTGGAGCGCGAACAAGATCGTGCTCGGCAAGCTGTCGGGGCGTAACGCATTCAAGCAGCGTCTGCAGGAACTGGGCATCGCGCTCGATAGCGAAGCCGAGCTGAACACTGCATTCGCGCGCTTCAAGGAACTGGCCGACCGCAAGGCTGAAATCTTCGACGAAGACATCATCGCGATCGTGACCGAGGAATCGGCCGAGGCGCAGGAAAAAGAGCACTACAAGTTCCTGTCGTTGTCGCAGCATTCGGAAACCGGCGAGCAGCCGCACGCGAAGGTCGTGTTCTCGGTGGAAGGCAGGGAAGTGACCGGCGAAGCGCGCGGCAACGGGCCGGTCGATGCCACGCTCAATGCGATCGAAACGGAAGTCGGCAGCGGCTCGGAATTGCTGCTGTATTCGGTGAACGCGATTACCACCGGCACGCAGGCGCAGGGCGAAGTGACCGTGCGTCTGTCGAAGAGCGGGCGCATCGTCAACGGCGTGGGCACCGATCCGGACATCGTCGCGGCTTCCGCGAAGGCCTATATCTCGGCGCTCAACAAGCTGTATTCGAACGTGGACAAGTTGAATCCGCAACGTTCGGAATGAGGAGGAAGCAGGGCGCTGATTGCGTTCCTGCTAACCCGTGATGATCGAAGCCCTGTGCCTTGAAAAGCACGGGGCTTCGTTTTGTGCGTCGCGTGTTTGATGCGGCGCGTGCGTGTGCTACCGCTACTCCGCAGCAGTGCGCCGCATCGACCAGCCGCGCGCGGCGCGTGCCTGCGCCTGGACCTGATGCCGCACTTCGACGGCGATCTCACGGCGCGGCGCATCGGCGACAAACGCGTCGAGCAGCTCACGCACATCGTGATCGACGAAATCGGCGCGCGTCGCGTCGACGATCAAAGTCGCACCGTCGGGAATCTGCTGCAGATAGTGCTTCAGCGGCACCTTGCCGAGAAACGACACATCTTTGCGAAACGACAGCAGATAGTGATCGCCGTGCTGCGCGAGCACGATCGGGCTGCGCAGGTTCGCGTACAGCGCAAGCAGCACGCTGCACAGAATGCCGAGCAGGATGCCGATCAGCAGATCGGTGGCGAGCACGCCGACCAGCGTGACGATGAACGGCGCAAACGGCGCGAAGCCCTGCCTGGCGACAGCGACGAACAACGACGGCTTGGCCAGCTTGAGACCGGTGAAGATCAGGATCGCCGCGAGGCAGGCCAGCGGAATCAGGTTGATGACGCTGGTGAGCGCAAACATACTGACGAGCAGCAAAACACCGTGGATGATTGCCGACAGCCGGCTCTGCGCGCCAGCATGCACATTGGCGGAACTGCGCACGATCACCGAGCTGATCGGCAGGCCGCCGATCGCGCCGGCGATCAGATTGCCGATGCCTTGCGCCTTCAACTCGCGATCCGGCGCCGCCGGGCGGCGTTGCGGATCGATCTGCTCGACCGCTTCGAGGCTGAGCAGCGTTTCCAGACTCGCGACGATCGCGAGCGTCATGGCCACGCGCCAGATGTCGGGATTCACGAGCTGCGCGAAGTGCGGCCCGAAGTCGGCCCATTCCATCGCGACGCTCAACGCGGCGAACGATTCGAGCGTCGGCAGCGCGACGCGATGCTCGGCGGCCGGCGCGAGAGACGGCGCGAGCAAGCCGAGCAGCAGGGTCGCGCCGATGCCGAGCAAAACCACCGCGAGCGGCGCCGGTACGAGGCGCACCAGCGCGAAGCGGCGCAGCGCGCGAGTTTCCCAGCCGGCCAGAATCGCCAGCGACAGCAGCGTGATTGCGCACGCGGCGAGCGAGATCGAGCCGATCGGCGTCGTTACCGTGCCGGCCGCATGGGCGGCGGCTTGTGACGCTGATGACGCCGAGGGCGCGTGCGGGCCGAACAGCCCGAGCGCAAGCGGGAATTGCTTGACGATCAGCAGCACGCCGATCGCCGCCAGCATGCCTTTGATGACCGGCGACGGCACATAGGCGGCGAACCGGCCGGCCTTCAGCATGCCGAAGCCGAACTGGATCACGCCCGACAGCAAAACGGCCAGCAGGAAAGCGGCGAAGCTGCCGAGCTGCGCGATCCCGTCGACGACGATCACGACGAGGCCCGCCGCCGGGCCGCTCACGCTCAGCCGCGAACCGCTCAGCACGGCCACCACCAGGCCGCCGACGATGCCGGACACCAGCCCGGCGAACGGCTCGACGCCCGATGCATTGGCGATGCCCAGACATAGCGGCAGCGCCACGAGAAAAACGACTGTGCCCGCAAACAGATCGCGCTGAAACGTAGAGAAAAAAGCTCGAAGATTCATGGTGTCGACGCCGGTGAATGAGTGTGTCTTGCGTGCAAGGAAAGCCGGCAACGCGAAATCGAAGTGCGTGGGTTCCGGCGTGGTGCGCTATGCGGCGCTGTGGGCGATCGCAGTGCAAGCCGTCGCGTCGTCGGCTTCATAGCCGGACGTGAGTACCTTGATGCGCCCATCCTCGAGAGCGAAGATCCAGCCGTGGACGAGCGGCGGGGACTCGGCTTCCTGCACGATCGGACTCGCACGTAACTGGCGAACCTGTTCGAGCACGTTCAGTTCGGCGAGGCGATCGATGCGCGCGCGTTCGGAAGCGTGCCCTTCAAGTTCGCCGCGATGGGTTTGCGCCAACGCGCATAAAGGCGCGATCCGCCGGTTGACGTGCGGCAGCCGCGGTTCCGGCGGCAACAGCGCGGCGCGCACGCCGCCACAGCCATAGTGTCCGCAGACGATCACATGACCGACCTTCAAAACCCGAACCGCGTATTCGAGGACGCTTGCGGAGTTGTCGTCGTCGGGATGAAAGAGGTTGGCGATATTGCGGTGAACGAACAGATCGCCGGGCTCGCAATGCGTGATGGTTTCGGCGGGCACGCGGCTGTCCGAGCAGCCGATCCACAGCACGTGTGGATTCTGGCCCCGCACCAGATCGCGGAAAAAATCGGGGTTGCGCGCAGCGGTTTCATGCGCCCATGCAACGTTGGCGACCAGCAGGCGTTTGGGACGGTTCATCGATAGCGGCTCCGGAAGTGAGGCAAATCGGCTGCGACCTGGCGCCAGCGTGCCGGCGGCGCGGCAAACGCAAGGTCGAATGCCGGATTTTTTCTTACGAAAGCCTTTCTATCAAAAAATTAAACCGGTGTGTGAGAAATAAAATTCGCCGTCATGCGTGATAAATAAAAAAAAGCCGCCTGAAACGGCGGCTTGGTAGATCCATGCATCCTGAGTAGGAACGGATGCTCAGAACAGGTTGCGGCGATCCGGATCGTGCAGCGGATCGGGGGTTTTCTGCGTGAGCCGCACGATGCCCTGGCCGTCGAAATAAAAGCTGTACATCATGTACCAGACGTTGTCTTCCAGGTAACGATAGGTCCAGACCTCGCGCTTCATGAGCGGGAAGTACGAGGTTTCGACGGGACGGCCGAAATTGACGAGTACGTCGCTCTTGGTCCACTTGCCGATTTCCGCGCGGTAGAACTCGTTGGGCTGGAGCACCTGGCGTACGTTGACGATCTTGCCGGCGGCGTCGATGTCGGCGGCGGTGGTGGTTTCGCCCATCGGCTGCGTTGGCCACATGAGGCGTTTGCCGCCTTTCGGCAAATCGTAGATTTCGCGTGGCGCGCCGAGCCGCGCGACGATGGTCGACTCGTCCGCGCCTTGCTGAAATTGCTGCCACGGCTGCACGCAGCCGGCTAGCGTCAACGCGCTCAGGCAGACGAGCGCGGCACGGTGCAGGCGGGTGGCGGCGGGCACGCCGGTCGACTCCGCCCTGGAATGGTGGCCGTTGAACATGAATTCCTCCGATGGCGTTTGAATAGCGGTTTTTATCATCGAGACGCATTATTTTGACACGCGCTGCGGCAAAAGATTTGCGCTTCATGCGAGGCTCCGCCGCAGGCATGGAACGAGCTGGCCGGCTTGCTTATTCCGTCGCGAACGCCCTATGATCCGCGCTTCGAACGATTCAGGCGGGGCGAGGACGATGGCGAAGTGGCAACGGGCGGCGGCTGGGGCGCTGGTGGTGGTTTCAATGGCTGCGGCAGTCCATGCAGCGGGCGCGACAACGGCTGGCGCGGCGAGTGGGGCGGCGAGCGGGGCGGCAAACGGGGCAGCAAACGGGGTTGCAAACGGGGTTGCTAACGGAGCAGCGAACAAAGTAGCAAACGGAGCAGCAGGCGCGGCGACCACCAGGCCGGCTGGTGCGCCGATCCAGCTCGCGCTGATCGAAGGCATGTCCGGCCCGTTCGCGAATGCGGGCGCGGCGGTGGAGCGCAATCTGCGGTTCGGCGTGGAGCAGGTGAATGCGCATGGCGGCGTCAAGCTTGCCGATGGCTCACATCCGCTCGAACTGGTCGTGCTGGACAGCAAGGGCAGCACCGAAGAAGCGCTGGTGCAACTGCGCGCGGCGGCCGACCGGCACATCGGCTACATCCTGCAAGGCAACAGCTCGGCGGTCGCGGCCGCGCTGATCGGCGCGATCGACAAGCAGAACAGCCGCGAGCCGGAGAACCGCGAGTTGTTCCTCAACTATTCGGCCGACGATCCCGCGCTGACCAACGCCAATTGCAGCTTCTGGCATTTCCGCTTCGACGCGCACGCGGGCATGCGCATGGACGCGCTCGCCGACGTGATCCAACGCGACAAAGCGGTGAAGAAGGTCTATCTGCTGAACCAGGACTACAGCTTTGGTCACGATGTCAGCAGCCTCGCGCGCTCGGCGCTGGTTGCGAAGCGTCCCGATATTGCCGTTGTCGGCGACGAGTTTCACCCGATCGGCCGCGTAAAGGATTTCGCGCCGTACATCGCGAAGATCCGCGCGAGCGGGGCGGATGCGGTCATCACCGGCAACTGGGGCAACGACCTGACGCTGCTAGTCAAGGCGGCGCGCGAGCAGGGTCTCGATACGAAGTTCTACACGTTCTACGGCAATAGTCTCGGTGCGCCAGCGGCGTTGGGCGACGCCGGCGTCAAGCACGTGGTCGCGGTGGCCGACTGGCACCCGAACGCAGGTGGCGTGGCTTCCGACGCCTGGTACGCAGCGTTTCGCGCCCGTTTCCCCGCCGCGCAGGACGATTATCCGGTGCTGCGCATGTCGCTGATGATCGAAACCCTCACCGAGGCGATGGGCCGCGCTGGCAGCGCTAACCCGGCGGCCGTCGCGAAGGCGTTGGAGGGGATCAGGTTCGACAACGGCTTCCATGCCTCGTGGATGCGCGCCGACGACCATCAGCTGATCCAGCCCCTTTACGTAATGGAGATGGACAGGGCAGGTTCGCCGGGCGTGCATTTCGATAACGAAGGCTCTGGGTACGGCTTTCGCACGGTGCTGGCGTTGCCGCCCGAGCGTACCGTGCCGCCGACCGTCTGCCGGATGAAGCGGCCATGAATCGACCATGAGCCGGCCAAAGCGCCACTGAACCGGCCCGGCACAGCAGGGTTCGCGGCTGGTTTGGGCTGTGCTACAATACGCGTCCCGTTGTACGTTGTAATACGGGTAACCCACGGCACGGCCTTTCTTCCGTGACCGCCTGTCTAGTTCTCAAGGAAATCGACATGTCCGCAGTTGAAACAAGCAAGAAGTCCGAAGTCGTTGCGCAATTCGCACGCGCAGCCAACGACACCGGCTCCCCCGAAGTTCAGGTCGCGCTGCTGACGACCCGCATCAACGAACTGACCGTTCACTTCAAGGCGCACGCGAAAGATCACCACAGCCGCCGCGGTCTGCTGCGCATGGTGAGCCGCCGTCGTAAGCTGCTCGACTACCTGAAGGGTAAGGACGCGGATCGTTACCGCGCACTGATCGAGAAGCTGGGTCTGCGTAAGTAATCGGCCAGTCGTTCAGCAAGATGCCTGTGTCAGTTCCGCTGATACAGGCATTTTGTTTTTGAACGGTGTGCTTCATGTGATGCGCACCGTCTGTTGTCCGCGCTAACGTGCCCGCGCATGTGGCGCGGAGCAGAAAAAGCAGTAAAAAAGCAGTAAAAAAAGCAGTAAAAAAGAGAAACACGGCCGGGCTGCAGGGCAGGGCTTTGTGTCATTCCAGCGGTTCGCGCGCGTAGAGCGTGGTTCTCTGGAATGGCATAACACTACTCTTCCCATGTGGCGCCGGTTCTGGCGTTGCCGCGCCGCTTCTGGTTCGCGCGGCATTACGATGAGGAAAAGCAATGACTATGTTCAATAAAGTCGTCAAAGAGTTTCAGTGGGGACAACATAAGGTTCGCCTCGAAACGGGCGAAATCGCTCGCCAGGCGAGCGGCGCGGTGATCGTCGACGTCGAAGACACCGTTGTGCTGGCTACCGTGGTCGGCGCCAAGACGGCCAAGCCGGGCCAGGACTTCTTCCCGCTGACCGTCGACTACCTCGAAAAGACCTATGCCGCCGGCAAGATTCCGGGTGGCTTCTTCCGCCGCGAAGGCCGTCCGTCGGAAGGCGAAACGCTGATTTCGCGCCTGATCGACCGCCCGCTGCGCCCGCTGTTCCCGGAAGGCTTCTACAACGAAGTCCAGGTCGTGATCCACGTCCTGTCGCTGAACCCCGAAATTCCCGCTGACATCCCCGCGCTGATCGGCGCGTCGGCGGCGCTCGCCGTGTCCGGTCTGCCGTTCAACGGCCCGGTCGGCGCAGCACGCGTGGCCTACATCAACAACGAATACGTGCTGAACCCGACCCGTCCGCAAATGAAGGACTCGGCGCTCGACCTGGTCGTCGCCGGTACGGAACGCGCGGTGCTGATGGTGGAATCGGAAGCGCAGCAACTGAGCGAAGAAGTGATGCTCGGCGCCGTGGTGTTCGGTCACGAGCAAATGCAGATCGCGATCGACGCGATCCATGATCTGGTCCGCGAAGGCGGCAAGCCGGAATGGGACTGGCAACCGGCGGCGAAGAACGAGCCGCTGATTGCACGCGTGACAGAACTGGCGCAAGCCGATTTGCTCGCCGCTTACCAGATTCGCGACAAGCAGGCGCGTTCGGCCAAGCTGAAGGAAGTCTACGCAGCCGCGTCGGCGAAGCTGGAGGAAGAAGCCGCGGCAGGTGGCACGGTGGCAGCCGACAAGGCGACCGTCGGCAACGTGCTGTTCGACATCGAAGCGAAGATCGTCCGTACGCAGATCCTGAACGGCGAGCCGCGTATCGACGGCCGCGACACGCGCACCGTGCGCCCGATCGAAATCCGTACCGGCGTGCTGCCGCGTACGCACGGCTCGGCGCTGTTCACGCGTGGCGAAACGCAGGCGCTGGTTGTCGCGACGCTGGGCACCAAGGGCGACGAGCAGAACATCGACGCGCTCGAAGGCGAATACCGCGAGCGCTTCATGCTCCACTACAACATGCCTCCGTTCGCGACCGGCGAAACGGGCCGCGTCGGTTCGCCGAAGCGCCGTGAAATCGGCCACGGCCGTCTGGCCAAGCGCGCGCTGGTCGCGTGCCTGCCGAGCGCCGACGAATTCGGCTACTCGATCCGCGTCGTCTCGGAAATCACCGAATCGAACGGTTCGTCGTCGATGGCTTCGGTGTGCGGCGGCTGCCTCGCACTGATGGACGCCGGCGTGCCGATGAAGGCGCACGTCGCCGGCATCGCGATGGGCCTGATCCTCGAAGGCAACAAGTTTGCGGTGCTGACCGACATTCTCGGCGACGAAGACCACCTCGGCGACATGGACTTCAAGGTGGCGGGTACCGAGCAAGGCGTGACCGCGCTGCAAATGGACATCAAGATTCAGGGCATCACCAAGGAAATCATGCAGGTCGCCCTCGCGCAAGCGAAGGAAGGCCGTATGCACATCCTCGGCAAGATGACCTCGGCGGTGTCCGGCGCGAACACGCAACTGTCGGAGTTCGCACCGCGCATGATCACCATCAAGATCAACCCGGAAAAGATCCGCGACGTGATCGGCAAGGGTGGTTCGGTGATTCGCGCGCTGACCGAAGAAACCGGTACGACGATCGATATTTCGGACGACGGCGTTGTCACCATCGCGAGCACGAGCAGCGAAGGGATGGCCGAAGCGAAGAAGCGTATCGAGAACATCACGCTGGAAGTCGAAGTGGGCCAGGTGTACGAAGGTACCGTGCTCAAGCTGCTCGATTTCGGCGCGATCGTGAACATCCTGCCGGGCAAGGACGGTCTGCTGCATATCTCCGAAATCGCCAACGAGCGTATCAAGGACATCAACGACTACCTGAAGGATGGCCAGCAAGTGAAGGTCAAGGTCATCCAGACGGACGAAAAGGGTCGCGTGCGTTTGTCGGCCAAGGCGTTGCTGAACGACGCCGCGTCGGGTGCGCCGCAAGGCGAACCGACGCCGCAGTAATGCGGTAGAAAGCGACGGCCGGCAGCGTGAATGCGCGCCGGCCGTTTTTCATGCAGGGTGCAGGGTGGATTGCACTGCGGGCGGGTGAAAGCGGGTAGAAGCGGGTACTCTGTTTGCATGGAGCGCTTCGTGGGCTGTTCAGACGATTCGTGTCCCCCAAGGGGACTTCCTTCGGGGTGCCGGTACGCAACGCAATCCAATCTTGGAGTTGACGCAGATGAAAGCGATCGAAATCACTGAATTCGGTGCGCCGGAAGTCCTGAAGCTGGCGGAGCGGCCGATGCCGCAGCCGAAAGCCGGCGAGGTGCTGATCAAGGTGGCGGCTTCGGGCGTCAACCGTCCGGACGTGTTCCAGCGCAAGGGTGGCTATGCGCCGCCGCCGGGCGCGTCGGATTTGCCGGGGCTCGAAGTGGCCGGCGAGATTGTCGGCGGCACGATCGACGAAAAGAACAACCCGTTCGGTCTGAAAAGTGGCGATCGCGTGTGCGCGCTGCTGGCGGGCGGCGGCTACGCGGAATATGCGGCGGCGCCGCTGCTGCAGTGCTTGCCCGTGCCGGCGGGTCTGTCTGATGTGGAAGCGGCTTCGCTGCCGGAGACGTTTTTCACGGTGTGGAGCAACGTCTTCGACCGTGCACAACTTGGCGCGGGCGAAGGTGCGCCGAATGAGACGCTGCTGGTGCAGGGCGGTTCGAGCGGCATCGGTGTCGCGGCGATCCAGATTGCGCACGCACTCGGTTTTCGCGTGCTCGCCACCGCGGGTTCGGACGAAAAGTGTCACGCGTGCGAAGCGCTCGGCGCGGAGCGCGCGATCAACTACAAGACTGAAGATTTCGTCGAAGTCATCAAGTCGATGACGAACGATCGCGGCGTCGACGTGATTCTCGACATGGTGGCCGGCAACTACGTGCCGCGTGAGCTGTCGGCGCTGGCCGACGGCGGGCGCATCGTGGTGATCGCGTTGCTCGGCGGTGCGAAGGCGGAAGTGAATCTGAACGAAGTGCTGCGCCGTCGTCTGACGGTAACTGGCTCGACGTTGCGTCCGCGGCCGATCGAATTCAAGGCGAAGATTGCCGCGCAACTGAAAGAGCGCGTGTGGCCGCTTCTCGAAGAAGGCCGCATCAAGCCGGTGGTGCACCGCGTGTTTCCGGCGGCGCAGGCTGCCGAAGCGCATGCGCTGATGGAAAGCAGTACGCACGTCGGCAAGATCGTATTGACCTGGGGTCAGGACGCTTGACGCGGCCGGTTTGACCCGATCCACCCCACGCAGTAAAATTGCGCGTTTTGCGCACGCCGCATGAATCCGCAAGGCGGGCCGTCAGCACAATCAAGGCGCGAGGCATGGCGCCAAGCGAAGTCCGCCGCCACGACACAAGACGAGACGATGTCGAAACAACGAGCCAAACTGGTAGTTGGTAACTGGAAGATGCACGGGCGCCTCGCCGATAACGCCACGCTGTTGCAGGCGGTAGCGCAGGGCGCCGGCGAATTGCCGGCCGACGTGCGTGTCGGCGTCTGTGTGCCGTGTCCGTATCTTGCACAGACGCAATCGTTGCTGGAAGGCAGCCGGGTCGTGTGGGGCGTGCAGGACCTGTCCGCGTTCACGCACGGTGCCTATACCGGCGAAGTGGCTGCGCAGATGGTCGTGGATTTCGGCGCGTCGCTGGCCATCGTCGGACATTCGGAGCGCCGCGCCTACCATCGCGAAAGCGCGGAACTGGTGGCGGTGAAGACTCAGCGTGCACTGGAAGCGGCCTTGACGCCGATCGTTTGCGTCGGCGAAACGCTCGAAGAGCGCGAGGCCGGTTCGACCGAGCAGGTGGTCGGCGCGCAACTGGATGAAGTGCTGGCGAAATTGTCGACGCAAGAGGCGGCGCGTATCGTTGTTGCGTATGAGCCTGTGTGGGCGATCGGCACCGGCAAGAGCGCGACGTCGGAGCAGGCGCAGGCCGTTCACGCATTTCTGCGTTCGCGTCTTGCGGCAAAGGGCGCGGCTGTTGCGGATGTGCCGCTGTTGTATGGCGGCAGCGTGAAGCCGGAGAACGCGGAAGAATTGTTCTGTCAGCCGGATATCGACGGTGGCCTGATCGGCGGCGCGTCGTTGAAAGACCAGGATTTCCTGGCGATCTGCAAAGCGGCAGGCGCGGCAAGCGTCGCCGGTTAAGCAGGGCGCCTCGGCGAGGATGACCCCATCCCGCGCGGCACACCTCGTGTGGCGCGGTTAAATAAAGACTCAGGTGAGTGTGATGCTGTATTTGAAAACATTGATTATCGTCGTTCAGCTGTTGTCGGCGCTCGGGGTCATCGGCCTCGTCTTGCTGCAGCACGGCAAGGGCGCCGATATGGGTGCTGCTTTTGGTAGCGGCGCGTCGGGCAGCCTGTTCGGAGCGACGGGTTCGGCGAACTTTCTGTCGCGTACAACAGCGGTTCTCGCGGCGGTGTTTTTCGTCACTACGTTGACACTTACGTATCTCGGTGCGTATCGTGCGAAACCCTCCGCAGGCTTGCTGGGCGCGGCGGTGACTGCGCCGGTCGCGGCTTCCGCTGCATCCGCGCCGGCAGGTGCTTCGGCTGCATTGCCGGCGTCGGCTGCATCCGTCCCGGGCCAGGACGTACCGAAATAAATTTTTCGTTCAAAGTGCCTTTTGTGCGTTGAACAAACTGTTTGAACAAGTTACAATTCAAGTCTTGAAGCGATTCGCGGGTTTTATAAGTTGTTTTCCCGGATTGCATGCAGTGCCGACGTGGTGAAATTGGTAGACACGCTATCTTGAGGGGGTAGTGGCGTAAGCTGTGCGAGTTCGAGTCTCGCCGTCGGCACCAATGTTATCGAATGCCAGCCGCTTGCTTCGCTCCGGCTGGCATTTTCACTTCTGGTTCGCTGCTTGCGTTGGGCCTGCCACGTTGAGCATCCCGAAGTGATTTCGCGTCAGAGGTGCTATGCTCCTGACGGCACTCAGAACCAACCGATTGAGGATAGTCTTGAACCTCGCAGCCTATTTCCCCGTCTTGTTGTTCCTCATTGTGGGCACCGGTTTAGGCGTAGCACTGGTCAGTATCGGCAAGATCCTCGGTCCCAACAAGCCCGATACCGAGAAAAACGCACCGTACGAGTGCGGCTTCGAAGCATTCGAAGATGCGCGCATGAAGTTCGATGTGCGCTACTACCTCGTCGCCATTCTCTTCATCATTTTCGATCTTGAAACCGCGTTCCTGTTCCCGTGGGGTGTAGCCCTGCGCGACATCGGCTGGACGGGATTCATGGCGATGATGATTTTCCTGCTCGAATTCCTGCTGGGCTTCGCCTATATCTGGAAAAAGGGCGGCCTCGACTGGGAATGATGGATTAATCGCCGGTTTGCGTGGGTGGCCTGGCTTGCCACCCCGTCTGGAGTGGAAAGCAAATGAGTATCGAAGGGGTCTTGAAGGAAGGGTTTGTCACCACCACGGCTGACAAGCTGATCAACTGGACGCGCACTGGCTCCTTGTGGCCGATGACGTTCGGTCTTGCGTGTTGTGCGGTCGAGATGATGCATGCGGGTGCTGCCCGTTATGACCTCGACCGTTTTGGCGTGGTGTTTCGTCCCAGTCCGCGTCAGTCGGACGTGATGATCGTCGCCGGCACGCTGTGCAACAAGATGGCGCCTGCTCTGCGCAAGGTCTACGACCAGATGGCAGAGCCGCGCTGGGTGATCTCGATGGGCTCGTGCGCGAACGGCGGCGGCTACTACCACTACTCCTATTCGGTGGTGCGCGGCTGCGACCGGATCGTGCCGGTCGACGTCTACGTGCCGGGTTGCCCGCCTACGGCGGAAGCGCTGGTGTACGGCGTGATCCAGCTGCAGGCCAAGATCCGCCGCACCAACACCATCGCCCGTCAATAAGGCCAACGCCTCCCCCACAATATGGCAAGCAAACTCGAGACCCTGAAAGCGAACCTCGAGGCGGCCTTTGGCGGCCTCCTGCTGAGCACTACCGAGGCAATCGGTGAGTTGACGATCGTCGTGAAGGCTGGCGACTACCTCAACGTGGCAACGCGTCTGCGCGACGACCGCTCGTTCGGCTTCGAGCAGTTGATCGATCTGTGCGGCGTCGACTACCAAACCTACGCCGACGGCGCATACGACGGCCCGCGTTTCGCGGCCGTGCTGCATCTCTTGTCGGTGCAGAACAACTGGCGTCTGCGTGTGCGCGTGTTCGCACCGGACGACGAAGTGCCGATCCTCCCGTCTGTCGTCGAAATCTGGAATTCGGCCAACTGGTACGAGCGCGAAGCGTTCGACCTGTACGGTATCGTTTTCGAAGGTCACCCGGACCTGCGCCGCATCCTGACCGACTACGGATTCATCGGTCACCCGTTCCGTAAAGATTTCCCTGTCTCCGGCTACGTCGAAATGCGTTACGACCCGGAAGAGAAGCGCGTCGTCTATCAGCCTGTGACGATCGAGCCGCGGGAAATCACGCCGCGCGTGATCCGCGAGGATCACTATGGCGGTCTGAAACACTAAGAGAACGCCATGGCAGAGATCAAGAACTACACGCTCAACTTCGGCCCGCAGCACCCGGCAGCGCACGGCGTGCTACGCCTCGTGCTGGAACTCGACGGCGAAGTCATTCAGCGCGCCGATCCGCATATCGGCCTGCTGCATCGTGCGACTGAAAAGCTCGCGGAAACCAAAACGTTTATCCAGTCCGTGCCGTACATGGACCGTCTCGACTACGTGTCGATGATGGTCAACGAGCACGGCTATGTGATGGCGATCGAAAAGCTGCTCGGCATCGACGTGCCGGTGCGCGCGCAATACATCCGCGTCATGTTCGACGAAATCACGCGCGTGCTGAACCACCTGATGTGGATCGGCGCGCACGCGCTCGACGTCGGCGCGATGGCGGTGTTTTTGTATGCGTTCCGCGAACGCGAAGACCTGATGGACGTGTACGAAGCGGTGTCCGGCGCACGGCTGCACGCGGCGTATTACCGTCCGGGCGGCGTGTATCGCGATCTGCCGGATGCCATGCCGCAATACAAGGCATCGAAGATTCGCAATGCGAAGGCGTTGTCGAAGATGAACGAGAACCGCCAGGGTTCGCTGCTCGACTTCATCGACGATTTCTTCACGCGTTTCCCGAAGTGTGTGGACGAGTACGAAACGCTGCTCACCGACAACCGCATCTGGAAGCAACGTCTGGTCGGCATCGGCGTGGTCAGCCCGGAACGCGCGCTGCAACTTGGCATGACCGGCGCGATGCTGCGCGGCTCGGGTATCGAGTGGGATCTGCGCAAGAAGCAGCCGTACGAAGTCTATGACAAGCTCGATTTCGACATTCCGGTCGGCGTAAATGGCGATTGTTATGACCGGTATCTGGTTCGTGTCGAAGAAATGCGCCAATCCACGCGGATTGTGAAACAGTGCATTGATTGGCTGCGTAAGAATTCCGGCCCTGTGATGATCGACAATCACAAGATTGCGCCGCCGTCGCGCGTCGGCATGAAGTCGAACATGGAAGAGCTGATTCACCACTTCAAGCTCTTCACGGAAGGCTTCCACGTGCCTGAAGGCGAAGCCTACGCGGCCGTCGAACATCCGAAGGGCGAGTTCGGTATCTACCTGATCTCGGACGGCGCGAACAAGCCGTATCGTCTGAAGATCCGCGCACCGGGCTATGCGCACTTGTCCGCTCTCGATGAAATGGCGCGCGGTCACATGATCGCCGACGCTGTGACGATCATCGGCACGCAGGACATCGTGTTCGGCGAAGTGGATCGCTAGGACGTATTCATCGGCGCGCGTCTTCAGATTGCACCGAAGCGCGCGTCAAGCAAAGGAACGCCGGGTCTGTCGCAGCATCGTGTGAGCGGCAGGTTTTCGTTCGGTAGGAATTGAAAGAGTCGTGTCTGAAAATGATCTCAGCTGAAGGCCTGAAAGAAATCGATCGTGCGATCGCGAAGTATCCCGCCGATCAGAAACAGTCCGCCGTGATGTCGGCGTTGGCCACTGCTCAGGAAGAGCATGGCTGGCTGTCGCCCGAACTCATGCAGTTCGTCGCGGACTATCTCGGCATGCCGGCAGTCGCTGTGCAGGAGGTCGCAACCTTCTACACGATGTATGAGACCTCGCCGGTCGGCAAGCACAAGATCACGCTCTGCACGAACCTGCCGTGCCAGCTCGGCCCGGACGGCGGTTCCGACAGCGCCGCTGAATATCTGAAGCAGAAGCTCGGCATCGACTTCGGCGAAACCACGGCGGACGGCAAGTTCACCCTGAAAGAAGGTGAGTGCATGGGTTCGTGCGGCGACGCGCCGGTGATGCTGGTGAACAACCATCGCATGTGCAGCTTCATGAGCCGCGAGAAGATCGACCAGCTGCTCGAGGAACTTTCGAAATGACGTCTTTACACGATCGTCACATCAAACCGCTGATCCTCGCCGGCCTGAACGGCGACAACTGGCATCTCGAAGACTACGTGGCGCGCGGCGGTTACGCCCAGCTGCGCCGCATTCTGGAAGAAAAGATTCCGCCCGAGCAGGTGATCGCCGACGTCAAGGCGTCGGGTCTGCGCGGCCGTGGCGGTGCAGGCTTCCCGACCGGCCTGAAGTGGAGCTTCATGCCGCGTCAGTTTCCGGGGCAGAAATATCTCGTCTGCAATTCGGACGAAGGCGAACCGGGCACGTTCAAGGATCGCGATATCCTTCGCTTCAATCCGCACTCGCTGATCGAAGGCATGGCGATCGGCGCGTACGCGATGGGCATCACGGTCGGCTACAACTATATCCACGGCGAAATCTGGGAAGTCTACAAACGCTTTGAAGAAGCGTTGGACGAAGCTCGCCGCGCCGGGTTCCTCGGCGAGAACATCATGGGTTCGGGCTTCTCGTTCGAACTCCATGCGCACCACGGTTACGGCGCCTATATCTGCGGCGAAGAAACCGCGCTGCTCGAGTCGCTCGAGGGCAAGAAAGGCCAGCCGCGCTTCAAGCCGCCATTCCCGGCGAGTTTCGGCGTGTACGGCAAGCCCACCACGATCAACAACACCGAGACATTCGCGGCGGTGCCGTTCCTGCTCGCAGTCGGTCCGCAGCATTACCTCGAAATCGGCAAGCCGAACAACGGCGGCACGAAGATCTTCTCGGTCTCCGGCGACGTCGAGCGTCCGGGCAACTATGAAATTCCGCTCGGCACGCCATTCGCGACGCTGATGGAACTCGCCGGCGGCATCCGCGGCGGCAAGAAGATCAAGGCCGTGATTCCTGGCGGTTCGTCGGCGCCGGTGATCCCGGGCGACATCATGATGCAGACCGATATGGACTACGACGCGATCGCCAAGGCTGGCTCGATGCTCGGTTCGGGCGCGGTCATCGTGATGGACGAGACGCGCTGCATGGTGCGCTCGCTGCTGCGTCTGTCGTATTTCTATTACGAAGAGTCGTGTGGTCAATGCACGCCGTGTCGCGAAGGCACCGGCTGGCTGTACCGCGTCGTGCATCGTATCGAGCATGGACTCGGCCGTCCGGAAGATCTGGATCTGCTGAACTCGGTCGCTGAAAACATCATGGGCCGCACAATCTGCGCGCTCGGCGATGCGGCGGCGATGCCGGTACGCGGCATGCTCAAGCACTACTGGGACGAATTCGAATATCACGTTGCCCACAAGCATTGCCTCGTCGGCGGTCATGCCGGTGCGGCAGCGGCGCCGGAAACAGTGGCTGCCTGAGTTGGCTGCTGAGTTGGCTATCCAGCACCAGAAGAACACGTCAACCGCGGGATTCATCGCCTGAAGCGGGCGATGGACAGGGCGAACGATTGAGCGGTAACAGGTTAAGGAAGATTGACCATCATGGTTGAACTTGAAATAGACGGCAAGAAAGTAGAGGTGCCTGAAGGCAGCATGGTGATCCAGGCTGCGCATAAGGTCGACACGTATATTCCTCACTTCTGCTATCACAAGAAGCTGTCGATTGCAGCCAACTGCCGGATGTGTCTGGTCGATGTCGAAAAGATGCCGAAGGCCGTGCCTGCATGTGCCACGCCGGTGTCGGCGGGCATGATCGTGCGCACCAAGTCCGAGAAGGCGGTGAAGGGCCAGCAAGCCGTGATGGAATTCCTGCTGATCAATCACCCGCTGGATTGCCCGATCTGCGACCAGGGCGGCGAGTGTCAGTTGCAGGATCTGGCGGTCGGTTACGGCAAGTCGTCGTCGCGTTATAGCGAAGAAAAGCGCGTCGTGTTCCACAAGAACGTCGGCCCGCTGATCTCGATGGAAGAAATGTCGCGTTGCATTCACTGCACGCGGTGCGTGCGTTTCGGCCAGGAAGTTGCCGGCGTGATGGAACTCGGCATGCTGGGCCGCGGCGAGCATTCGGAAATCACGTCGTTCGTCGGCAAGACGGTCGACTCCGAGCTGTCGGGCAACATGATCGATCTGTGCCCGGTCGGCGCGCTGACCAGCAAGCCGTTCCGCTACAGCGCCCGTACGTGGGAACTGTCGCGCCGCAAGTCGGTGAGCCCGCACGATTCCGTCGGCGCGAACCTCGTGGTGCAAGTGAAGAACAACCGCGTGATGCGCGTTCTGCCGTTCGAAAACGAATCCATCAACGAATGCTGGATTTCGGACAAGGACCGCTTCTCGTATGAAGGCCTGAACAGCCCGGAACGCCTGACGCAGCCGATGCTCAAGCAAGGCGGCAAGTGGGTCGAGACCGATTGGCAAAGCGCGCTCGACTACGTGGTCAAGGGTCTGAAGGGCATCAAGGGCGACCACGGCGCGAACGCGCTGGCCGCACTGGGCAGCGCCCACAGCACTGTCGAAGAACTGTTCCTGTTGAAGCAACTCGCGCAAGCGGTCGGCACGCCTAACGTCGACTTCCGTCTGCGCCAGTCGGATTTCTCGGCACCGGTCAACGGCGCGCCGTGGCTCGGCACGGCGATCGCCGATCTGTCGAACCTCGACGCCGCACTGGTGATCGGTTCGGATCTGCGCCGCGATCATCCGCTGTTCGCCGCGCGTCTGCGTCAAGCTGCAAAGAGCGGCACGAAGCTCACGCTCGTGCAAGCCACCAACGACAACGCCCTGATTCCGCAAGCGCAACGCGTGGTTGCGGCTCCGTCGGCCTGGCTCGACGCACTGGCTGGCATCGCCGGCTCAGTCTCGGAGGCGAACGGCGTTGCATTGCCGGAAGCCTTTGCCGGCGCGCGACCGACAGACGCAAACAAACAGGTCGCGAAGTCGCTTGCCACCGGCGAACGCCGCCTCGTGCTGCTCGGCAACGGTGCGGTCCGTCATCCGGACTTCGCCGCCATTCACGCCGCGGCGCAATGGATTGCTGACGCGACCGGCGCGACGCTGGGTTTCCTCACGGAAGCCGCAAATACGGTCGGCGCGCATCTCGTCAACGCATTGCCAGGCGAAGGCGGTCTGAACGCTCGCGAAGTGTTCGAGCAACCGCGCAAGGGCTATGTGCTGCTGAACGTCGAACCCGAATTCGACACCGCCAATCCGGCGCAGGCTCTGGCCGCGCTGAAGCAGGCTGAAATGGTCGTCGTGCTGTCGCCGTTCCAGACGGGCGCCGAATACGCCGACGTGCTGTTGCCGATCGCACCGTTCACGGAAACGGCCGGCACCTTCGTCAATGCCGAAGGTACCGTGCAGACGTTCAATGGCGTCGTGCGTCCGCTCGGCGATACCCGTCCCGCATGGAAGGTGTTGCGTGTGCTGGGCAGTCTGCTGGGCGTGCCGGGCTTCGAATTCGACACGGCAGAAGAAGTGCGCGCGGCGGCGCTCGGCGACGGCGAACTGAAGTCGCGTCTGTCGAACAAGACGGGCGTCGCGGTTACAGGCGGCCAGGCAGCGAAGGCGGCAGAAGGCAAGTTCGAGCGTATCGCCGACGTGCCGATCTATCACGCGGACGCGCTGGTGCGTCGCGCCGAATCGCTGCATCTGACGGCAGCGGCGCGCGCGGCGAACTCGGTCGGGCTGCCGGCCGCGCTGTTCGACAATCTGGGTTTGAAGGAAGGCGACGCGGTGCGCGTGCGCCAGGGCGAGCAATCGGTGCAGTTGCCGGCCGTGCGCGACGCGAATCTTGCGGAGACGGTCGTCCGCGTATCGGCGGCTACGCCTGCCGGTGCAGCGCTGGGCAGCCTGTTCGGTGAACTGGTGGTGGAGAAGGCGTAAATGAGCTTGTTCGATACGATCAACTCGGGCGGCACCCAGCTTCTCGGTGTGGCATGGCCCGCGGTGTGGGCACTGGTGCGCATCCTGGTGGTGGCCGTCGTGATCCTGCTGTGCGTGGCTTACCTGATTCTCTGGGAGCGTAAGCTGATCGGCTGGATGCACGTGCGTCTCGGCCCGAATCGCGTCGGCCCTGCAGGTTTGCTGCAACCGATCGCCGACGTGCTGAAGCTGTTGCTGAAAGAAGTGATTCAGCCGGCTCAGGCGAGCCGCTGGATCTACCTGATCGCGCCGATCATGGTGGTGGTGCCGGCCTTTGCGGTCTGGGCGGTGATTCCGTTCCAGGCGGGCGCGGTGCTCGGCGACATCAACGCGGGTCTGTTGTACGCGATTGCGATTTCGTCGATCGGTGTGTACGGCGTGATCCTGGCCGGCTGGGCGTCGAACTCGAAGTACGCGTTCCTCGGCGCCATGCGCGCCGCGGCTCAGATGGTCTCGTACGAAATCTCGATGGGCTTCGCGCTGGTCGTCGTGCTGATGACCTCCGGCAGCCTGAATCTGTCGGACATCGTCACTTCGCAAGAACGCGGCATCTTCGCGGGCTACGGCTTGAACTTCCTGTCGTGGAACTGGCTGCCGCTGTTGCCGATGTTCGTCGTGTACTTCATCTCGGGCATTGCCGAAACGAACCGCCACCCGTTCGACGTGGTGGAAGGGGAGTCGGAAATCGTCGCGGGCCACATGATCGATTACTCGGGGATGGCGTTCGCGCTGTTCTTCCTCGCCGAGTACATCAACATGATGGTGATCTCGGCATTGGCTGCAACACTGTTCCTCGGCGGCTGGAGCGCACCGTTCGGCTTCCTGTCGTTTGTCCCGGGCATCGTCTGGCTCGTCGCCAAGGTTTTCTTCCTGTTGTCGGTGTTCATCTGGGCGCGTGCCACATTCCCGCGCTATCGCTACGACCAGATCATGCGTCTGGGCTGGAAGATTTTCATTCCGGTCTGCGTGGTGTGGCTGGTGGTGGTCGGCTTCTGGATCATGTCGCCGTTGAATATCTGGAAATAAAGGGCGGATGAACCCATGACCGCAATCCAAAACTTCTTCAAGACCTTCTTCCTGACGGAGCTGCTCAAAGGCCTCGCGCTGACGGGACGCTACGCGTTCCAGCGCAAGATCACGGTGCAGTTCCCGGAAGAGAAGACCCCGATCTCGCCGCGTTTTCGCGGCCTGCATGCGCTGCGCCGCTATGAAAACGGTGAAGAACGCTGCATCGCCTGCAAGCTGTGCGAAGCAGTGTGCCCGGCGCTCGCCATCACGATCGAATCGGAAACGCGTGCGGACAACACGCGCCGCACGACGCGTTACGACATTGACCTGACCAAGTGCATTTTCTGCGGTTTCTGCGAAGAAAGCTGCCCCGTCGATTCGATCGTCGAGACGCACATTCTCGAATATCACGGCGAAAAGCGCGGCGATCTGTACTTCACGAAAGAAATGCTGCTGGCCGTTGGCGATCGCTACGAAGCGGAGATCGCTGCAAACAAGGCAGCTGACGCGCCGTATCGTTGAAACGCTTCTGTTTGGTGCAGTAAAACGTAAAACGGCCTGTTGTCGGGCCGAGCGCTGCGGCCTCACCGCCGCGGCATGGCGCAACTGTGCGGCTTTTTTGCCAGATGCACGAGCCAAAGAACAATGCCTGACAATGGCCTAACGATGAACCGGTAATCATGGAATTCACGACCGTACTGTTCTACATCTTTGCGCTGCTCCTGGTTGTATCAGGGCTGAAGGTGATCACCTCGCGCAACCCGGTGTCGTCCGCACTGTTTCTGGTGCTGGCGTTCTTCAACGCGGCGGCGATCTGGATGCTGCTGCAGGCCGAGTTCCTCGCGATCCTGCTGGTGCTGGTCTACGTCGGCGCGGTGATGGTGCTGTTCCTGTTCGTCGTGATGATGCTGGACATCAATATCGACGTGCTGCGGCGCGACTTCAAACGCTTCGTGCCGATGGCGACCCTGGTGGGCGCGATCATCGTGATCGAGACCGCGCTGATCCTGTGGCACGGCTACGGCGCGACCGCGACGGCGCTGCGCGACACCACGGCTGCGGCCAACGGGATGGCCGGCTGGTCGAATACGCGCATCATCGGCAAGATCATCTACACCGACTACATCTTCGCGTTCGAAGTGGCCGGCCTCGTGCTGCTGGTCGCGATCATCGCGGCGATCGCGCTGACCACGAGTCATAAGAAAGACAGCAAGCGCCAGAACGTCAGCGAGCAGGTCAAGGTGCGTGCTCAGGATCGCGTGCGCGTCGTGAAGATGGCATCGGAAAAAACCGCGGCGACTCTCGCGGCGGAAGAAGCCGCAGCAGCGGCCGACTCTGCGGCCGGCAAGAACGGCTGAGCAGACAGGAGATAAAATCATGACCCTAGCTCACTACCTCGTCCTTGGCGCAATCCTGTTTGCGATTAGCGTCGTTGGCATTTTCCTGAACCGTCGCAACGTCATCATCATCCTGATGGCGATCGAACTGATGCTGCTGGCGGTGAACACCAATTTCGTCGCGTTCTCGCATTACCTCGGCGACGTGCATGGCCAGATCTTCGTCTTCTTCGTGCTGACGGTTGCGGCAGCGGAATCGGCGATCGGCCTCGCAATTCTGGTGACCCTGTTCCGTAGCCTCGACACGATCAATGTCGAGGATCTCGATCAGCTCAAAGGTTAATTTCAGGTAAAGCTGTTATGTCAACGACACTCAATGAAAACCTGCTGCTGGCGATCCCGCTGGCACCGCTGGCCGGCTCCCTGATTGCGGGGCTGTTCGGGAAAGCGGTAGGGCGAGCCGGTGCGCACTCGGTAACGATCCTCGGCGTCGCGATCTCCTTCATCCTGTCGGCCATCGTGTTTTTCGATGTGCTGAACGGCGCGAGCTTCAATGCGACCGTCTATGAATGGATGATGATCGGCAAGACCAAGTTCGAGGTCGGCTTCCTGGTCGACTCGCTGACGGCGATGATGATGTGCGTGGTGACCTTCGTGTCGCTGATGGTGCACATCTACACGATCGGCTACATGGCCGACGACGACGGCTACCAGCGCTTCTTCTCGTACATCGCGCTGTTCACGTTCTCGATGCTGATGCTCGTGATGAGCAACAACTTCCTGCAGCTGTTCTTCGGCTGGGAAGCGGTGGGTCTGGTGTCGTACCTGCTGATCGGCTTCTACTTCACCCGTGAGAGCGCGATCTACGCGAACATGAAGGCGTTCCTCGTGAACCGCGTCGGCGACTTCGGGTTCCTGCTCGGCATCGGCCTGCTGTTCGCGTTCGCCGGTTCGATGAACTACGGCGACGTGTTCGCGAAGCGCACCGAACTCGCGGCATTGAGCTTCCCGGGCACGGACTGGGGCCTGCTGACGGTCGCCTGCATTTGCCTGTTCATCGGCGCGATGGGTAAGTCGGCGCAGTTCCCGCTGCACGTCTGGCTGCCGGATTCGATGGAAGGCCCGACGCCGATCTCCGCGCTGATTCACGCGGCAACCATGGTGACGGCCGGTATCTTCATGGTCGCGCGCATGTCGCCGCTGTTCGAGCTGTCGGAGAGCGCGCTGTCGTTCATCACGGTGATCGGCGCGATTACGGCGTTGTTCATGGGCTTCCTCGGGATCGTCCAGAACGACATCAAGCGCGTGGTCGCGTACTCGACGCTGTCGCAGCTCGGTTACATGACGGTTGCGCTCGGCGTATCGGCTTATCCGGTCGCCATCTTCCACCTGATGACGCACGCGTTCTTCAAGGCGCTGCTGTTCCTCGGCGCGGGTTCCGTGATCATCGGCATGCACCACGATCAAGACATGCGCAACATGGGCGGTCTGCGCAAGTACATGCCGATCACGTGGATCACGTCGCTGGTCGGTTCGCTGGCGCTGATCGGTACGCCGTTCTTCGCGGGCTTCTATTCGAAAGACTCGATCATCGACGCGGTGAAGCTGTCCCATCTGCCGGGTTCGGGTTTCGCGTACTTCGCGGTGGTGGCGAGCGTGTTCGTTACTGCGCTGTATTCGTTCCGTATGTACTTCATGGTGTTCCACGGCAAGGAGCGCTTCCGCGATCCGAAACATCCGGAATCGCCGATGGGCGCGGAAGCCGCAGCGCATGGTCACGGCCACGACGCACACGGCCATGGTCACGACGACCATGCGCACGAGCCGCACGAAACCCCGTGGGTAGTGTGGGTGCCGCTGGTGCTGCTGGCGATTCCGTCGGTGGTCATCGGTGCGATCGCTATCGGTCCGTTGCTGTTCGGCGACTTCTTCCAGCACGGTGTCGCGTTCGAGAAGGTGATCTTCATCGGCGAAAACCATCCGGCACTGGAAGAGATGAGCCATGAGTTCGTCAACTGGAGCCAGATGGGCCTGCACGCGGTTGCCGGCCTGCCGGTGTGGCTGGCGCTCGCGGGTGTAGTGGTCGCATGGTTCCTGTATCTGGTCCGTCCTGATCTGCCGGCTGTCATCAAGCGCGCGTTCGGCCCGATCTACACGCTGCTCGACAACAAGTACTACATGGACAAGATCAACGAAGTCGTGTTCGCGAGGGGCGCCGTGGCGATCGGCCGTGGTCTCTGGAAGGAAGGCGACGTCGTGGTCATCGACGGTATCGTCAACGGCAGCGCGCGCTTTATCGGCTGGTTTGCCGGCGTGATCCGCTTCCTCCAATCCGGCTACATCTATCACTACGCGTTCGCCATGATTATCGGCATGTTGGGGCTCCTGACCCTGTTTGTAACGCTCGGCGGCAAATAAGGCGAGGGACACTAATGCACGCTTATCCGATTCTCAGTATTGCGATCTGGTTGCCGATCCTCGTCGGTCTCCTGGTCCTGGCCATCGGTTCCGACCGGAACCCGGCTCCGGCGCGCTGGATCGCACTGATCGGCTCGGTCGCCAGCTTCATCGTGACGATCCCGCTGATTACCGGTTTTGATTCGAGCAGCGCCGAGTTGCAGTTCGTCGAAAAGGCGAACTGGATCGAGCGCTTCAACATTACGTATCACCTGGGTGTCGACGGCATCTCGATGTGGTTCGTCGTGTTGACCGCAGTGATCACGGTGATCGTCGTGATCGCCGCGTGGGAAGTCATTACGAAGAATGTCGCGCAGTACCTTGCTTCGTTCCTGATCCTGTCCGGCATCATGGTCGGCGTGTTCAGCGCAGCGGACGGCATGCTGTTCTACGTGTTCTTCGAAGCGACGCTGATTCCGATGTACATCATCATCGGCGTGTGGGGTGGGGCGAACCGCGTGTACGCGGCGTTCAAGTTCTTCCTGTACACGCTGATGGGCTCGCTGCTGATGCTGGTCGCGCTGCTGTACCTGTACATCCAGACCGGCACGTTCGATCTGGCGACGTGGCAGAACGCGCAGATCGCCATGACGCCGCAGGTGTTGCTATTCATAGCGTTCTTCCTGGCCTTTGCCGTGAAGGTGCCGATGTGGCCGGTGCACACGTGGTTGCCTGACGCCCACGTGGAAGCGCCGACCGGCGGCTCGGTCGTGCTGGCCGCGATTATGCTGAAGCTGGGCGCGTACGGTTTCCTGCGCTTCTCGCTGCCGATCACGCCGGACGCGAGCCACTTCCTTGCGCCGGTCGTCGTCACGCTGTCGCTGATCGCTGTGATTTACATCGGCCTGGTTGCGATGGTCCAGTCCGACATGAAGAAGCTGGTCGCGTATTCGTCGATCGCGCACATGGGTTTTGTGACGCTCGGTTTCTTCATCTTCAACCAGCTCGGCGTGGAAGGCGCGATCGTGCAGATGATTTCGCACGGTTTCGTGTCGGGCGCGATGTTCCTGAGTATCGGCGTGCTTTACGACCGTATGCACTCGCGCCAGATCGCCGATTACGGCGGCGTCGTCAACATGATGCCGAAGTTCGCGGCGTTCGTGATGCTGTTCTCGATGGCGAACTGCGGCTTGCCGGGTACTTCCGGTTTCGTCGGCGAGTTCATGGTGATTCTGGCGGCAGTCCAGTACAACTTCTGGATCGCAGGCGGTGCGGCAGTCACGCTGATTCTCGGCGCGGCCTACACGCTGTGGATGTACAAGCGCGTGTACTTCGGCGCGGTCGCCAATGATCACGTGAAGAGCCTCGTCGACATCGACCGTCGCGAATTTTTCATGCTGGCAGTGCTAGCCGCACTGACGCTGTTCATGGGCCTGTATCCGAAGCCCTTTACCGATGTGATGCACGTATCCGTGGAAAACCTCCTCTCCCACGTCGCGCAATCGAAGCTGCCGTTGACACAGTAATGCAGAGCGGAGGAACTTAAAGATCATGCAAAACGCCCCTATGACAGCTCTGTTGCCCGACGCACTGGTGATGCTCGCCGTTGTCGTCGCGTGGCTCAACGACACGTTCGTCGGCCAGGCCGGTCGCCGCACCACGTATTTCATCGCGTTCTTATCGACGCTTGTGGCCGGAGTCTGGTTCGCAATGAACGCGTTCGACCCGCAAGTGCACTACTTCTTCGGTCACATGTACGTGGTGGATTCGTTTGCCAATGTGATGAAAGCGGTGGTGACGCTCGGCTATACCGTGTCGATCGTTTACTCGCGCAAGTACCTCGAAGACCGCGGTCTGTTCCGTGGCGACTTCTTCCTGCTGGGCATGTTTTCGCTGCTCGGCCAGCTGGTGATGATCTCCGGCAACAACTTCCTGACGCTGTACCTCGGTCTGGAACTGATGTCGCTGTCGCTGTATGGCGCGATTGCACTGCGTCGTGACGCGGCGCCGTCGAACGAAGCTGCAATGAAGTACTACGTGCTCGGCGCGCTGGCTTCGGGTTTCCTGCTGTACGGCATCTCGATGCTGTACGGCGCGACCGGCTCGCTCGACCTGAACGAAGTGTTCAAGGCCATCGGCACGAGCCATTACGATCCGAGCGTGCTGCTGTTCGGCGTGATCTTCATCGTGGCGGGCGTGGCGTTCAAGATGGGTGCGGTGCCGTTCCACATGTGGGTGCCCGACGTATATCAGGGCGCGCCGACGGCGATGACTCTGCTGGTCGGTGGCGGTCCGAAGGTCGCCGCTTTCGCGTGGGGCCTGCGCTTCCTCGTGATGGGTCTGCTGCCGCTGGCTGTCGAATGGCAGCAAATGCTGGCGATTCTCGCCGCGCTGTCGCTGATCGTCGGCAACATCACCGGTATCGTGCAACGCAACGTGAAGCGCATGCTCGCGTACTCGGCGATCTCGAACATGGGCTTCGTCCTGCTGGGGCTGCTGGCAGGCGTGGTGGATCAGAAGACCACTGGCGCGGCCAACGCATACGGTTCGGCCATGTACTACAGCATCGTCTACCTGATCACGACGCTGGGCACCTTCGGCATCATCATGCTGCTGGCGCGCCGCGATTTCGAAGCCGATACGCTCGACGACTTCAAGGGCCTGAACCAGCGCAGCCCGGTGTTCGCGTTCGTGATGATGGTGATGATGTTTTCGCTCGCCGGTATCCCGCCCGCGGTCGGTTTCTATGCGAAGCTCGCCGTGCTGCAGGCAACCATGAACGCCGGTTTGACGTGGCTGACCGTGCTGGCCGTGATCACGTCGCTGTTCGGCGCGTTCTACTACTTGCGTATCGTCAAGCTGATGTACTTCGACGAGCCGCAAGACAAGTCGCCGATCCTCGCCGACACCAGCACGCGTGCATTGCTCGCGCTCAACGGTGTTGCCGTGCTGGTGCTCGGCATTGTGCCGGATCCGCTGTTGAAGGCCTGTCTGCAGGCAATCCAGCACACGCTGCTGCTCTGATGTCGGCTGCGGGTTGGTTTATCGTGTTGTTGGCGCTGGTCGGCGCCAACCTGCCGTTCCTGAATCAGCGCCTCTTCGCCGCCGTGCCGTTGAAAGCGGCGAAGAAGAGCGCGTGGATCCGGATTGCCGAACTGATCGTGCTGTATTTCGTGGTCGGCGCGCTCGGTTTTCTGCTTGAAGCGCGTGCCGGCAACCGCTTCGAACAAGGGTGGCAGTTCTATGCGATCACGTTTGCGCTGTTCGTCGTGTTCGCGTTTCCCGGCTTCACCTTCCAGTATCTCGTCAAACGCCGCTGACGGCGTCTCGCCGTCGCGCACCAAGTTGTCCTGAGGTCCGCAAATGGCTGAACTTCCCGATCACGATGCCGCACTGACTGAGACCTGTCTCGAGAGCAAAACGGTCTATCAAGGGCCGTTTATCACACTGAAGTGCGATACCGTCCGCTTGCCGGACGGCAAGCACGCAACCCGCGAGTACGTTCAGCATCCGGGCGCCGTGATGGTGATTCCGCTGTTCGACGACGGCCGCGTGCTGATGGAAAGCCAGTACCGCTATCCGATGGGCAAAGTCATGGTGGAGTATCCAGCGGGCAAGCTCGATCCGAACGAAGGCGCGCTGGCATGCGCAAAGCGTGAGTTACGGGAAGAAACCGGCTACACCGCGCGCGAATACGTCTATCTGACGCGCGTTCATCCGATCATTTCCTATTCGACCGAATTCATCGATATCTACCTCGCACGCGGTTTGACCGCCGGCGAGCGCAAACTCGACGACGGCGAGTTCCTCGAGCTGTTCACGGCCAGCGTTGCCGACGTGTCTGAATGGGTGCGCACCGGCAAGATCACTGACGTAAAAACGATCATCGGCACGTTCTGGCTGGAGAAGGTTTTGTCGGGTGCGTGGCCGACTGCGGAGCCACGATAGCGCGCTCGGCGGTCAACCGGGCTAGTCTGGCGGATAGAAAGATAGGTGCGCGTCGCGGCCGTTCTGGAGAGTCCGTAAAGGCCCCTGTCGGTCCGTGACCGACAGGGGCTTTGCTGTTTGCGGGGGACGGTATCTAACCTGTGCGACGCGATGCATCGAGGTCTGAGTGCGATGACGTAACGATTGGCGTGGGTCAACCGGGGGTAAGGTGCGAGCGCATATCCACCGGCACCGTCATTGGCCATTTGCTGCTGAGACGACCTTCGGCAGCCCGCTGTGCAAAGGGTTAAAATCGCTTAGACGTTCGATTTTTTGGTGACGTCTGGCGTTAATGCGCCGTCCGTAAAAAATTGCGAACGATCGTTCACAAATTTTCATTTTGCGCTAAACTGGCACGCAAGCCCTGATTCCACATGAAGGTCCTCGATTTACAGTGTCCGCATGGCCATCGGTTCGAAGGCTGGTTTGCTTCGGCTGATGACTTCGAATCGCAGCAGTCCCGCAAGCTCGTCGAATGTCCGATCTGCGGTGCGAACGAAGTGAGCCGTTTGCCGTCGGCGCCCCGGCTGAATTTATCGGGCGCGACTGACACGAAAGTCCCAGCGGCGGGCGCAGGGGAAATGCAGGCGCGTGTCATGCGCGCACTGCGCGAGGTACTGGAAAAGACCGAGAACGTGGGCGACCGCTTCGCCGAGGAAGCACGGCGCATTCACTACAACGAAGCGCCAGCACGCAATATTCGCGGTGTTACGACACCGGAAGACGCGAGAGCCTTGGTCGAAGAAGGCATCGAAGTGATGCCGCTGCCAGTCCCGGCTGCACTGAAGGAACCGCTGCAATAGCGCGGTGGTTCGCTGGCAGCGGGCGGTTGCGGCCAGGAGACACTACGCATGAATCTGGATTATTCCCCCGCTGACGACGCGTTCCGCGCCGACATCCGCGCCTGGCTCGAAGCGAATCTGCCTCGCGAGCTGAGCGACAAAGTACTCAACCACAAACGTCTGAATCGCGACGACTTCGCAAGCTGGCACACACTGCTCGGCGCGCGCGGCTGGTCGGTGGTCGGCTGGCCGAAAGAATACGGCGGCCCGGGCTGGGACGCGACGCAACGGCACATCTGGGACGAAGAGTGCGCACGTATCGGCGCGCCGTCCGTGTTGCCGTTCGGCGTTTCGATGGTGGCGCCCGTGCTGATGAAGTACGGCAACGAAGCGCAGAAGCACCGCTATTTGCCACGCATTCTCGATGGTACGGACTGGTGGTGCCAAGGCTATTCGGAGCCGGGTTCCGGTTCCGATCTGGCGTCGCTGCGCACGCGCGCCGAGCGCGTCGGCGATCACTACGTCGTCAACGGCCAGAAAACCTGGACCACGCTCGGCCAGTACGCCGACATGATGTTCTGCCTCGTGCGCACTGATAGCGGCGCGAAGAAGCAGGAGGGCATCTCGTTCCTGCTGATCGACATGAAAACGCCGGGCATCACCGTGCGCCCGATCATCACGCTCGACGAAGATCACGAAGTCAACGAAGTCTTTTTCGAAGACGTGAAGGTGCCGGTCGAAAATCTGGTGGGTGAAGAGAACCGCGGCTGGACCTACGCGAAGTATCTGCTCGGGCACGAGCGCACCGGCATTGCCCGCGTCGGCCAGTCCAAGCGCGAGCTCGTATTCCTGAAGCGCCTCGCGCTCGATCAGAAGAAGAACGGCAAGCCGCTTCTGCATGACCCCGTGTTCGCTGCGAAAGTCGCGAGTCTGGAGATCGAGCTGATGGCGCTCGAAGTCACCGTGCAACGCGTCGTCGCCAATGAAACGGGCGGACGCGGGCCGGGACCGGAGGCATCGATGCTCAAGATCAAGGGCACGGAAGTGCAGCAAGGTCTGACCGAATTGATGTTCGAGGCGATCGGGCCGCTCGCCGCACCGTTCGATGTGCCGTTCCTCGAAGGCGAACGCGAACACAGCGTAGCAGGTGACGATGACGCCGCGCCGCTGGCCGCGTATTACTTCAACTTCCGCAAGACGTCGATATACGGCGGTTCGAACGAAATTCAAAAGAACATCATCGCGCAGATGATTCTCGGACTTTGAGGAGCGGCGCATGGACTTCACTTTCAACGACGAACAGCAGCAATTCGCGGACGCACTGCGCCGCTATCTGAACAAGAGCTACGGGTTCGAAGCGCGCCAGGCGATCGTGCAATCGGAATCCGGCGTGTCGGATGCACATTGGTCAGCCTTCACGGAACTCGGCCTGACTGCGTTGCCGGTGCCGGAAGCGCATGGCGGCTTCAATGGCAGCTCGATCGACATGCTGGTGGTCATGCAGGAGTTGGGGCGCGCGTTGGTGGTCGAGCCGTATTGGGCGAGCGCCGTGGGTATTGAAGCATTGCGGCTGGCTGGCACGGCGCAGGGCGAGGATGCATCGCTGCTCGAGCGCGCGGCGCAGGGCGAGATCAAGCTGGCGGTGGCATTTCACGAACCGCGCGCCCGTTACGATCTGTTCGAGGTTCAGACCACCGCGAGCGGGCAAGGCGAGCAGCAGACGTTGAGCGGCACGAAGTCGGTTGTGCTGCATGGCGCGCAAGCTGACTACTGGATCGTGCCGGCCCGGCTGAACGGCGAGATCGCGCTCTTCGTCGTTGCGCGCGATGCGGCCGGCGTCAAAGTAACCGACTATCGCACGATCGACGGTCAACGTACCGCCACCCTCGAGTTCCAGGGTACACCGGCACGCCGGCTCGCCGGCAAACACGCCGGCGCAGCGACGCTTGAGCACATCGCCGATTACGGCACGGTACTGCTGTGCGCAGAGGCGGTTGGCGCGCTCGACGCACTGAACCACGCCACGGTCGAATACACCAGGACGCGCCAGCAGTTCGGCCAGCCGATTGCGCGGTTTCAGGCGTTGCAGCATCGCATGGTCGAGATGCTGATTCACGCTGAGCAGGCTCGTTCGGTGACTTATCTGGCAGCCGTGCGCTACAGCAGCAAAGACGCGGACGAGCGCCGTCGCGCTGTGTCCGCTGCGAAGGTGCGGGTCGGCCAGGCCGCGCGTTTCGTCGGCCAGCAGGCGGTGCAGTTGCACGGCGGAATGGGCGTCACGAACGAAGTGGCCGCGGCGCATCTGTTCAAACGCCTTGCTATCATCGAGACAACCTTGGGCGATGTCGATCACCATCTCGCGCGTTTCGCTGCGTTGCCGGGGTTTGCCGCCGCCGAAGCCTGAATGGCCAGTTGGGTCGAACAAATAAGAGGTGCGACGATGGGTTTGAGTTTTGAGGACATGGTGGTCGGTACGACTACCGAAATCGGCAAGCATACGTTCACGCGTGAAGAAATCGTTGCGTTTGCGGAGCAGTTCGATCCCCAGCCGTTTCACGTCGACGATGCGGCAGCCGCCGAGTCGCCGTTCCGCGGGCTGATCGCAAGCGGCTGGCACACCTGTTCGGTCATGATGGGCATGCTGGTGCGCAACACGATCGCCGGCTCCACGTCGATGGGTTCGCCCGGGATCGACGAGATTCGCTGGTTGAAACCGGTACGCGTCGGCGACACGATCACGATGACGAACGCCGTGCTCGACAAGCGAGTCTCGGCGAGCAAGCCGGATCGCGGCATCGTGTCGACGCAGTGGGAAGGCATCAATCAGCATGGCGAAACGGTGATTATCGTGCGCTCGAAGGGGCTGTTCGGGTTGCGTCTTCCGGGAGCCGAGTCATGACGGGCAGCGCGGCGCCTGCCGCTACGTTCGACGATGCACAGGCGTTGCGTGCGCTGGTAGGCGCGCAACCGCTCGTGAGCGGGTGGCTGACGGTCGATCAGCCAAGCGTCGATCGTTTCGCCGAGGCTACCGGCGATCACCAATGGATTCACGTCGACCCAGAGCGGGCGCGGCGTGAGTCGCCCTTCGGCGGCACGGTCGCGCATGGCTTCATGACGTTGTCGCTAATTCCGGCGCTGCTGGGAAAGACGGTGGCGCTCAAGCAGCGCATGGGCGTCAATTACGGATTGAACCGCGTGCGGTTCACGTCGCCGGTGCTGGTGGGCTCGCAACTGCGTGCCAGGTTCGCGGTGGAGTCCGTCGAAGATGTCGGCAATGCAGGCGTTCAGGTCGCGTGGAATGTGACGCTCGAGCGGCGGGGCAGTGAGCGGCCGGTGTGTGTCGCGGAGTTCATCACGCGGCACTACTTCTAGCGATTCAGCGCGTGCGAGCTGGACAATAAAGCGCGAGCGGCATGAATGCCGGCTCGCGCTTCTTTTTGCCGCTGCTACCGCAATCGCATCAATGCTTCGCGTATTGCGTCGCGCCGAACAGCATCTCTTTGGCCTTGTCGTCCATGAGCGGCTTGCGGGCCGACGCCAGCACGTCGACGCCACGCACCACCGCAGGACGTGCGGCGATTTCCTCATGCCAGCGCTTCACGTTCGGAAACGTATCCAGTTCGACGCCCTGGTTCTGCCACGAGCGTGTCCAGGGAAATGCAGCGATATCGGCGATCGTGTAGTCGTTGCCGGCGAGATATCGCGTCTTGCCGAGTTGTGTGTCCATTACGCCGTACAGGCGCCGCGTCTCGTTCGTGTAGCGATTGATCGCGTATTCGATCGGCTCCGGCGCGTAGATGCGGAAATGATGCGTTTGCCCGAGCATCGGGCCCAGGCCGCCCATCTGGAACATCAGCCATTGCAGTGTTGCATAGCGCGCAGCCGGGTCGGAGGGCAGGAACTTGCCGGTTTTTTCGGCCAGGTAGATCAGAATCGCACCCGATTCGAACAGCGCGAACGGCTTGCCGTCGGCGCTCTTCGGGCCGTCGGAATCGACGATCGCCGGAATCTTGTTGTTCGGGCTAATGGCGAGGAATTCGGGTTCGAACTGGTCGCCGGCGCCAATGTTCACGCCGTGCACGGCGTACGCGAGGCCCGTTTCCTCGAGCATGATGTGAACCTTGTGGCCGTTCGGGGTTGCCCAGCTGTAGACGTCGATCATCGCGGCTCCTTTGTTTCGCGAAAGCGGCGCCGCAAAGGACGCCGCAACTGGCGAAAATTAGAGCACAGATCGAACGATGCTGCTGGCGACGGCGCCGCGCGCAAACTCGAGCACGCGGCGCCGGAATCAGCCTCGAATCCAACCTCGAATCCAACCTCGAATCCAACTTCAAACCCGCGTAATCGGCGTCTCCACGCGAGCCGCTGCGCCCGCATCCATATAGCGCGCGAGTTCAAGCTTCGCGATGGCGTTGCGGTGCACTTCGTCGGGACCATCGGCGAAGCGCAGCGTCCGAGCGGACGCATAGGCATAGGCTAGCGGGAAATCATCGCTGACCCCGCCGCCGCCGTGCGCCTGGATCGCCCAGTCGATCACCTGACACGCCATGTTCGGCGCGACCACCTTGATCATCGCGATCTCGCCGCGCGCGCCCTTGTTGCCGACCGTGTCCATCATGTACGCGGTCTTCAGTGTCAGAAGGCGCGCCTGCTCGATCATGCAGCGCGCTTCGGCGATGCGCTCCTGCGTGACGCCTTGCGCTGCGACCGGCTTGCCGAACGCGACGCGCTGCAGTGAGCGTTTCGCCATCAGTTCGAGCGCGCGCTCGGCGAGCCCGATCAAGCGCATGCAGTGGTGAATCCGCCCCGGTCCGAGGCGGCCTTGCGCGATCTCAAAGCCGCGTCCTTCGCCGAGCAGCATGTTGGTCGCCGGCACGCGCACGTTCTGAAGCGTGATTTCCATGTGGCCGTGCGGCGCGTCGTCGTAGCCGAACACGTTGAGAGGGCGGTGCACGGTGATGCCGGTGGCGTCGGCCGGCACCAGAATCATCGACTGCTGTTGATGGCGCGGTGCTTCGGGATCGGTCTTGCCCATCACGATATAGATCTTGCAGCGCGGATCGCCCGCGCCGGACGACCACCACTTGTGGCCGTTGATCACATAGGAGTCGCCGTCGCGCACGATGCTCGTCTGGATATTGGTGGCATCCGACGACGCCACTTCCGGCTCGGTCATCAGAAACGCCGAACGGATCTGGCCTTGCAGCAGCGGTTCGAGCCACTCGCGCTTGTTGTCTTCGCTGCCGTAGCGCTCGATCGTTTCCATGTTGCCGGTGTCGGGCGCATTGCAGTTGAACACTTCCGGCGCCCAGGGCACGCGGCCCATGATCTCGCACAGCGGCGCATATTCGAGATTCGTCAGACCGGCGCCGCGCACGGATTCAGGCAGAAACAGATTCCACAAGCCGGCGTCGCGCGCCTTCAGTTTCAGTTGCTCGATGAGCTCGGTCGGCACCCATGCGTTGCCGTTCTGGCGATTGCGTGCGATCTCGGCGTAGAACGCCTGCTCGTTCGGATAAATGTGCTCGTCGAAGAAGGCGAGCAGTTTCTCGCGCAGCGCCTGAACCTTCGGGGTGTAGTCGAAATTCATGTATGACCTCGCGGATGACGAATGACGTTTGATCGTTAGCGCAACTCGGTGCGCCGGGTCGGCTAGCTCACCTTCTGTGCGTAGCGCCAGGCGAGTTCCGCCATCGGCTTGGCGCGGCGGCCGGCGTCGAGTGCTTGCGCACTGGCCGCGGTGCCGTCGACGACGCGTTTCATGATCCCTTGCAGGATCGCGGCGATGCGGAACATGTTGTACGCCAGGTAGAAATTCCAGTCGCCGTGAATCTCGAAGCCGGTGCGTTTGCAATAGCGCTCGACATACTGCGCTTCGTCGGGAATGCCGAGCGCTGCCCAGTCGAGACCCGCAATGCCGCGAAATTGCGCCGGATCGACATGCCACGCCATGCAGTGATAGGCGAAGTCGGCGAGCGGATCGCCGAGCGTCGACAGTTCCCAGTCGAGCACGGCGAGCACGCGCGGTTCGTGCGGATGAAAGATCAGATTGTCGAGCCGGTAATCGCCATGCACGACCGAGGCGCGCTCGCTCGTTTCGGCCGGCATATGCTGCGGCAGCCATTCGATCAGGCGCTGCATCGCGTCGATCGGTTCGGTTTCGGACGCGATGTACTGTTTGCTCCAGCGGCCGATCTGGCGCGCGAAGTAGTTGCCCGGCTTGCCGTAGTCCGCAAGGCCGGCTGCCGCGACATCGACGCTATGCAGCGCGGCGATCACGCGATTCATTTCGTCGTAGATGGCCGCGCGCTCAAGCGGCGTCATGCCGGGCAAAGATTGATCCCACAACACGCGGCCTTCGACGAACTCCATGACATAAAACGCGCGGCCGATTACGCTTTCGTCCTCGCACAGGGCGAGCATCTTCGCGACCGGCACGTCGGTGCCGGCTAGCGCATGCATCACGCGGTATTCGCGCTCGATGGCGTGTGCAGACGGCAGCAGCTTTGCAGCTGGCCCGGGCTTGGCGCGCATGACATACGAACGCGACGGCGTGACCAGTTTGAATGTGGGATTCGACTGACCACCGGCGAATTGCTCGAGCGTGAGCGGCCCGGAAAATCCGTCGACATGCTGGGCCAGCCACGCGGCGAGCGCATCGCTGTCGAAGCGTTGCCGCTCGTTGACCGGACGCGTGCCCTCGAAGGCCGAATAATCCGGTTTGTGTTCTGGTTCGCCAGTCTGTGTGGCTTGCACCATGTGTCTCCTCCAGTTCGGTTTCAGCTACGCTTGTATTGAATGAATTGTGCGTAGAGCATTTCCATCGTCGTATTGCGAACGTCGCGATGCAGCGGCGACGGCGGTGAATAGTTGATCGTGCGCAGCACCCAGTCGCGCGGCGCGGCGCCGATGTCGAGAGCGTTGATACAGCCGGTGGCCTGCGCCAGATGGCCGAAGAAAGTGCGGCCGCCGGCGGTGAGCGCATGCGACAGAATCGCGCGATTCACGCCGCCGTGCAGCACGAGCAGCACGGTGTCCCACGACATGTCCTCGCGCAACGCCGCCACTGCGGGCAGCACGCGATCGAACAGCGCGCCGATAGTTTCGCCGTCGAGAAAGCGTGTGCTTTCCGGCACGATGCCGTCGAACACACCCAGAAATGCCGCCTCGATATCTTGCAGCGGAATCTTGCTCAGCTTGCCGCCGCGAATTTCCTGCCACGCAGGCTCGATCTCGAGTTCGAGCCGTTGGCCCGTTTCGGCCAGGACGCGCTGCGCGGTTTCGACCGTGCGCGGCAAACCGCTGACGATCACGCGATCGAAACGCACGTTCTGCGCGGCAAACACGCGGCCCGCCGCGCTTGCCTGCTCGCGGCCGCTGGCGTTCAACGGCACGGTCTCCGGATCGATCGCGCGGCCGGAGTCGTCGAAGTAGGTGACGTCGCCGTGGCGCATCAGAAAGATGCGGCGGCGCTTGGGGAGTTGATATTCAGACATGGTCCCTTTATTCACTCTCTTGTCACTAGTAGACCGGAGCACGTTTTTCGAGGAACGCGGAAATCCCTTCGAGCCCGTCGCGATGATGCAGCGACGCGACGAAGCTGTCGCGCTCCGCAACCAGATGGTCGGCGAGCGGCTGTGCGCCGGCTGCACCGATCAAGCCCTTGATGCGCGCCACCGAATTCGGCGAAATCTTGCCGAGCTCGTCGGCCCAGGTGACAGCGGTGTCGCGCACGGCGCCGGCCTTCGCCAGTTTGTTGACGACGCCGAGATCATGCAAACGCGCGGCGCCGATCGGCTTGCCTTCGATCAGCACTTCGGTCGCCAGTTGACGCGGCAAAGCTTGCGCGAGAAACCACGAACCGCCGCCATCCGGCGTCAGGCCGACGCGTGCGTACGACATCACGAATTTGGCGTCCTCAGCGGCGACGATCAGGTCGCACGCGAGCGCCAGCGAGAAGCCCGCGCCGGCCGCGGCGCCTTCGACCGCCGCGATCACCGGCTTCGACGACAGCCGCAGCGCGGAAATCCATTCGCCGAGCAGGTCGATGCTTTCCGCCTGCACCGACGGATCTTTCGCACGGTTTTCCAGCAGGCGGTTCAGATTGCCGCCGGCGCAGAAGAAGTTGTCCGCGCCGGTGATCACCACTGCGCGGATCGACGGATCGCGCTCTACTGAATCGAGCGCTTCGATGCCCGCGGCATACATGTCCGGATGCAGCGCGTTGCGCGCGCCGGGATTCGAGAGCGTAAGGACCAGCGTCGATTCGCTTTCGGTCGGGCGCGAGGTCAGCAGTTCGGCGCTCATTGTTGTGTCTCCGTTTGAGTATCTGCAGCGTCGCGTTGGGTCAGCGACAGACCGAGTTGCGCCCGCCGCGCGAGCCATGGCGAGGGCCGGTAGCGCGGATCGCCAAGCACGCTGAAGATATTGCGCAAAATCGTCAGGATCGTATTCGCGCCGAGCGCGTCGCCGAGTGCGAGCGGACCGCGTGGATAGCCGAGCCCGAGCGTCACGGCGAGATCGATGTCTTCGGGCGTGGCGATCTGCTTTTGCGCGATATCGCAGCCGATGTTGACGATCGTTGCCACCACGCGTTGCGCGACGAATCCAGTCGAGTCACGGATCACCGTGACGGGAGTGCCGTCGGCGGCAAACAGCGCATGCGCGGTGTCGCGTGCGGTGCGGGTCGTGGCGGGCGTTGTCATCAGCGTGCAGCGTTGCGCGCCGGCCAGCGGGAATAGTGTGTCGACCGCGATCACGCGGCTCGCATCGAGTGCTTCGTCGACGGCGGCGGTGGTCGCGTCATGACCGAACGGCGTGACGACGATCAGCGAATTGGCAGCGGGCGTGGCGCCTTCGTCGAGCGTCACGCCAGCGTTGGCGACCAGTTGCACGACAGCTTCATGCGCTTGCGGATAACGCTTGCTGACCCACACGCTTTCAGGCAGTTCGGTCGGCGCGGGCCCTTCGGCCGGCACTTGCTGCTTGCCGTCTTCGTAGCGGTAAAAACCTTCGCCCGTCTTGCGGCCGATCAGGCCGCCCGCGAGCCGCGTGCCGGTGATCGGCGAAGGCGTGAAACGTGGTTCTTCATAGAACTGGTGATAGATCGATTCCATCACCGGATGCGACACGTCGAGTGCGGTCAGATCGAGCAGTTCGAACGGCCCGAGCCGGAAGCCGGCCTGCTCGCGCATGATGCGGTCGATATCGGCAAAGCTCGCGACGCCTTCGCCCGCCACGCGCAGGCCTTCGGTATTCATTCCGCGGCCGGCGTGATTGACGATGAAGCCGGGCATGTCTTTCGCACGCACCGGCGTGTGGCCCATGCGGCGCGCGAGGTCCATCAGCATGTCGCCGGCCGCCGGATCGCTGCGTAGACCGTCGATCACTTCGACCACCTTCATCAATGGCACGGGATTGAAGAAGTGGTAACCTGCCACGCGCGACGGATTGGTGCAACCCGCGGCGATCGCGGTGATCGACAGCGACGATGTGTTCGACGCCAGCACGCAGCGGCCGCTCACCACCGTTTCGAGTTCGCGGAAGAGGGCCTGCTTCACGTCGAGCTTTTCGACGATCGCCTCGACGACCAGATCGCAATCGGCCAGATCGCCAATGGCCTGCGCGCCGCTCACGTTGGCGAGCGCGGCAAGCGAGCGGGCCTGGTCGAGCTTGCCTTTGGCGGTCAGCCTGGCGAGCGTATCGGCGAGGTAGTCGCGCGCGGCGCCGATCGCGGCGGGGTTTGTGTCATAGAGACGCACGGTGAGACCCGCCAGCGCGGCGATCTGGGCAATACCACGGCCCATTGCGCCGGTTCCGACAATGCCGATAGTCTCGATGCTGTAATTGCGAAAGGTCATTGTGATGCTCGACTCCATGGTTATTTTAGAATAGCACGATCGTGCAATTTACTGGATGATTGATCGAAGGCCGCCGCATTGAGTCTGACGAGCGGTTTCAACAACCCGAAGGAAGGAGACACCCGATGATCAAGCTGTGCGGTTTCGCGCTGTCCAACTACTACAACAAGGTGAAGTTCGTGCTGCTCGAACACGGCATTCCGTTCGAGGAAGTGTTCGTGCTGCCGAGCCAGGAGGAGACGGTGCTCGAGCATTCGCCGCTCGGCAAGGTGCCTTATATCCGGACCGAGCACGGCGATCTGTGCGAGTCGCAATGCATCGTCGACTATCTGGCCGCGCGTTTTCCCGATAAGGCAATTTTCTCGGCCGACCCATGGGAAGCGGCCAAGGAGCGTGAGTTGATCATGTTCGTCGACGTGCATCTCGAACTGACCGCGCGCAATTTGTACAAGGAAGCGTTCTTCGGCGGCACGGTGACCGAGGCGACCAAGGGGCGCGTCGAGAAGCTGCTCGCGCATCACATCGCCGGCTTCAAAAGAATCGCGGAGTTCGGCCCTTATTTGCGCGGCGAGCGCTTCAGTGTCGCCGATACGGCGGGTTATGTGAGCCTGCCGCTGGTGGGCATGGCGACGCAGACGATCTACGGCCGCGATTTTCTGCTCGACGCCGGCATCGACTGGAAAAGCTACGTGAAGGCGATCAACGACCGGCCGGCCGCGCGGCGCGTGACCGAAGACCGCAAGGCGTATATCGCGGCGTCGCGTCCGGCTTGACGGGCGATACGGCAGATGAGATGAGCTAAGGCATGCCGCACACGCCTTAGCCGCTACGCGCGATGGCGGGGAACGTGGGTTCGTTCGCGGCATCGCGCGAGGCGTCCTAGAGCCGCGCCAGCCGTTCGAGCGCGGTGGCCAGCGTGCTTTCCTGCTTGGCAAAGCAGAAGCGCACCACGCCCGATTCATGCGCCTCGTGATAGAACGCCGACACCGGAATCGCTGCGACGCCGATCTCGCCGGTCAGCCATTGCGCGAATTCGGCTTCGGGCAAATCGCTGATCGCAGAATAATCGACACACTGAAAGTACGTGCCCGTGCAAGGTAGGAGCTTGAAGCGGGAATTCGCGAGACCGGCGCGGAAAAAGTCGCGCTTCTTCTGATAAAACGCGGGCAGATCCAGATACGGTGCCGGATCCTGCATGTATTGCGCAAGACCGATCTGCATCGGCGTGTTGACCGTGAACACGTTGAACTGGTGCACCTTGCGGAATTCGGCGGTCAGCGCGGCGGGCGCGGCCACATAGCCCACCTTCCAGCCCGTCACGTGATAGGTCTTGCCGAAGCTCGACACCACGAAACTGCGCTGCGCCAGTTCTGGATACCGCGCGACGCTTTCGTGCGGTGCGCCGTCGTACACCATGTGCTCATACACTTCGTCAGACAGAATCAGCACGTTGGTGCCGCGCACGATGTCTTCGAGCTTGCGCATGTCCTCGGCGCGCCAGACCGTGCCGGTCGGATTGTGCGGCGTGTTGATCAGCAGTAGCCGCGTTTTCGGCGTAATCGCGGCAGCGAGCTTGTCGAACGGAATCGCGTAATCCGGTGCGTCGAGCGTGACGAATACCGGCTTGCCGCCCGCCAGTTCGATCGACGGCAGGTAGCTGTCGTAAGTTGGCTCGACCACGATCACTTCGTCGCCTGGATGCACGGTGCAGAGAATCGCGGTCAGCAGCGCTTGTGTGGCGCCCGCTGTCACGGTGATTTCGTGCGTGGCGTCGTAGCGGCGGCCGTACAGGTTCGCGATTTTGTCCGAGATAGCCTGACGCAGCGGCGCCGCGCCGGCCATCGGCGGATATTGATTGTGACCGTCGCGCATGGCGTTCGCGACCGCATCCACAATTCGGGGATCGCAGCCGAAGTCGGGAAAGCCCTGGCCGAGGTTCACCGCGCCTTTTTCAGCGGCGAGCGCGCTCATCACGGTGAAAATCGTCGTGCCGACATCCGGCAGGCGAGACGGAAACGGGGGACTCATGGGCGTGTCGTGCGGTGCATTCATGGCGCTTTTCGGAGCGTGAGCGAGTGAGTTGGCGAAAGACGTCGTTTGAAAAGGACGAAGCTTGATTGTAGGGAATCGCGGCGCTGCGTGCGCGCAGTCGGCCCCACGTTGGCCGTTCGGCCAGGGGTCATGCGGGCGCGGGCTCGCCGGCTGCCGTCAAGGAGGCGCTGACGAACGTGACGAAGGGCGCCGGCTGCGCAATCTGAAAGCCGAAATCGCGCGCGATCCGCTTGGCTAACTTCAATACCGCGCGATCTTTCGATACCAGCCAGTCGGCCTGCGCGGCGTGCGCGAGTTCGAGAAACTTCTGATCGTCGCGGTCTTTGCATTTGGGCAACGGCATGGCATCTTCCGCCGGCGCCGCCGGTTCGACCCGCTGTGCGAGACGCGCGACGACGGCCAGCGCGGCCGCCTTGTCGACATTGCGATGCACGAATTGCGGATAGTCGAGCACGTAGGTCAGTTCGGCGAGACAGCGCGCGTCGATCAGCGCGGCCAGCACGCCGCTTTCGAGCGCGGCGCGGATCGGCCGCGTGTGCGGGTCGTCGAACACGAGAATATCGATCCACACGTTGGAATCGAGGACGACGCGCAAAGCGCCGCGTGAGGCATGGGAACCGGGCATTCGTTACAATCTGGCTTTCGTCTTTGACCGCCAGGCACGGCGTGCCTGCAAGCCTCTATGATAATCGTTCTGTCGCCGGCGAAATCGCTCGACTACGAAACCCCGCCGCACGTCAAAAAGCACACGATCCCCGATTTCGTCGATGACGCGGCCGAGTTGATCGGCGGATTGCGCCGTTTGTCGCCGCAGCAGATCGCCACGCTGATGAGCATTTCAGATCCGCTCGCACAACTCAATTTCCAACGCTATGCCGAATGGTCGCCGACCTTCGGCACACACAATGCCAAGCAGGCGGTGCTCGCGTTCAACGGCGACGTGTACGAGGGCTTCAATGCGAAGACGCTGTCGTCGGCCGATCTGGATTACGCGCAAAACCATGTGCGGGTGTTATCCGGCTTGTACGGATTGTTGCGGCCGCTCGATCTGCTGCAACCGTACCGGCTCGAAATGGGCACGCGCTTTGCCAATACGCGCGGCAAGGATCTGTACGCGTTCTGGGGCGAGCGGATCACCCAGGCGTTGAACGCGCAGTTGAAGAAGAACGCCGCGGCGTCGCGCGTGCTGGTGAATTGCGCGTCGGGCGAGTACTTCAAATCGGTCAAGCCGAAGCTGCTCGAGGCGCCCGTCGTCACGCCCGTGTTCGAAGACTGGAAGGGCGGCCGTTACAAGATCATCAGCTTCCACGCGAAACGCGCGCGCGGCTTGATGGCGCGCTACGCGGTCGAGAACCGCCTGAACGCGCCCGAGCAACTGAAGGACTTCGACGCTGAAGGCTACGCGTTCGACGTCGAAGCCTCGAACGATTCCACCTACGTATTCCGCCGCCGCGTCGCTGACTAAAGCGAGTGCCGCGCACACAAGCAGGGAAAAATATTATGACGTTATCGATTACGAGCAACTTCGACGCAGGCGCGATCGAAGTGCTGTCCTGCGAAGAGGCCAGCAATATCCGTCTGCGCGTGCGGCCCGATAGTCACGCCGAGTTCGCGCAGTGGTTCTACTTCCGGGTGTCCGGCGCTGCCGGCGAGCGCTGCGTGATGACCTTCGAAAACGCCGCTGCATGCGCGTTCGCCGAAGGCTGGCGCGACTATCAGGCGGTGGCGAGTTATGACCGGGTGAACTGGTTCCGCGTGCCGAGCTCGTACGACGGCCGCGTGCTCACGATCGATCACACGCCGGATTTCGACCGCATTTATTACGCGTATTTCGAGCCGTATAGCGAAGAGCGGCACTCGGAGTTTCTCGGCGCAGTGCAGCAGATGCCGCAGGCAACGCTCACGGAGTTGGGCAAGACCGTGGAAGGCCGGCCGATATCGCTATTGACGCTCGGCACGCCCCAAACCGGCGACACGCCCAAGAAGAAGATCTGGCTGATCGCCCGTCAGCATCCCGGCGAGACCATGGCCGAATGGTTTATCGAGGGCCTGGTGAAACGTCTGGCCGGCTGGGGAGATTGGGCAGGCGACCCGGTGGCGCGCAAGCTTTACGATCACGCGGTGTTCTACATCGTGCCGAACATGAATCCGGACGGCAGCGTGCATGGCAATCTGCGCACCAACGCGGCCGGCGCGAACCTGAATCGCGAATGGATGGAGCCGGATGCCGCGCGCAGTCCGGAAGTGCTGGTGGTGCGCGATGCGATCCACGCGACCGGTTGCGACCTGTTCTTCGATATTCACGGCGACGAGGCGCTGCCGTATGTGTTCGTGGCCGGCTCAGAAATGCTGCCGGGTTTCACCGAGCGGCAAGGGCTGGAGCAAAAGGCGTTCATCGAAGCATTCAAGCATGCGAGCCCGGATTTTCAGGACAAGTTTGGCTATGCCGCGAGCAAGTATCGCGAGGACGCGTTGAAGCTGGCTTCGAAGTACATCGGCAACGAATTCGGCTGCCTGTCGTTGACGCTCGAAATGCCGTTCAAGGACAACGCCAATCTGCCCGACGAGCGGGTAGGCTGGAACGGCGAGCGCAGCGCGTCGCTTGGCGCCGCGATGCTGCAGGCGATTTTGCGGCATGTGGAGACGTTTGCCTGATTTTGTCCAGTGTTCGTTTTTTGAGCGGACGCAGCACGGAAAAAGAGGCGCCCACTTGAGCAGTGGGCGCCTCTTTTTTTGCCTGCGAAACCTGCAGCGCGGGCATCGCTGCCGCGCCGCAGGTTTCGAATGTTAGTGAGTTTTTTTTGCGGAGGATCTCTTCGTACTCGATTTGCTGGAAGTGGCTTTGCCAGACGATTTGCCCGAGACCGCTTTCGAAGACTTGCCGCTTGCCGCGTGCTTGCCCTTCACGCTCTTATGCTTGCCTGACGACACGCGCGAGCCCGTAGAGCCGGAGCTATGCGCACGGTTCGGCGGCACCGGATCGTTCCAGCTGAAGGCCAGCATCTGGTTGCCGACGTAGCCGCAGCGGAACTTGAGGTCGGCCGGATCGCCGTCGCCGCTTTGCCGGATGCCCAGTCCTTCGACAGTGACGATGTTATCCACCTTGACGCGTTGCTTACCCTCGTCGAACGAGTCGTTCCATGGTGTCACCGACGCATGCGCGCTGTCGAAGGAACTCGGTGGAAATTCGACGTGATCGAAGGCAGTCGAGGTGCTGGCGACAAAGTTGCCATGCGCTGCGCAGTCCGCGACTAACGGGTCTGCGTGCATGTCATTGACAAATCTGTTGACGAGGTCGTTGTGCTGTTCGAGTTGATCGGCGAATGCGGGAGCAGTGCACATGAGCGAAAGCGTCGCTGCACATGCCGCCAACCGGCCGACCAACCGCAGCAATCGGCGCGGTGCGTTGGTGCGATCCATCTAGTTCGTTAGACGCTAATGAAACATCAGGCACGTAAGATGCCCAACGCGAGGAAGGAGTTCAATCCTGACACAAATATTTTGTCCCGTCGTGGTGCACAGGCTCAGACGCGTCGCGTGCCGAGGCGGCCGATTGCCGGGGGGCGCCGCGGATGTCTGCTTGATACAGCACCGGATGTCAGGTGCGTGGTCCGCCCAATCGATATCGGCGCACGTCGTAGGTGGTGACCCATGCGGGCCGGTAGACCGCGATCAAAGCCGTCGACATGCCGGTGAACCAAGCCTCGCCGGTGGCTAGTAGAAGCACGCTGAATGCATAGCCGGCCGGCACCACCGTCATCGAACCGTCGGCAAGCCCGACGTGAATGCCAAGCGCCGCAGCTGCAGTGAGCGACACGGCAATAGCCGGCGAAACAAAACCCTGGCCGAAGATAAACATGAACATGTTGCGCGGCAGCCAGGCGATGCTGGCGCGCTGAACCAGCGTCGAGATGCCGACAGGCAGCGCGCCGAATATCAGGAAAGTCAGCGCGATGCCCTGCCAGGGGGCGTCGAAAACGACGGCGGCCAGACCGGTGACCACCGCCATCGCAATCAGCGCCAGCGCCCAGTCGAATAGCGTGACGACCAGAGTGGCGCCGAGCAGATGCATGACGGTGCCGTCGTCGAGCCATGCGTTGCTGGCCCACAGCACCGAAATCGCGACAATGATCGCGAGCCAGACGTGCTGCAGCGTGCCGTCCTGAAGTCGTTTGAAAGGGTTTTTCCAGAGCGCGAGCGCGACCACTATCGCAGTGGCGATCCAGCCACTGACAGCGACCCAGAACGGAAGCGGTGTGTAGAGGAAACCCATGTATCTCATATTACTCGTTGGACGACGAAAGGTGTGAGCGGATTCCGTGCCAGCCGGCGCAAACGCCGCCGGAAAGGTGCGCACCCTGACGTCGGCGTGAGCACCGGCTGATGTCATGCCGAGCCTTCCGTAGCAGGTTCCGACGCTGAGCCGGCGGCCGGCGGATCGCCAAAGGGCGTGCTCGGTTCGGCGGCCATCGGCAGCGTGTCTGCCGTGTCGTTAGTAGGCAACGGATACTGGAAACGCCGCCGCGTGTGGCGCCGCAACGGCACCACGCCGGTTTGCCCCATCACCGGCCGAGCCGGACTTTCGCTGTCGTTGCGCAGTACTTGCAAATGAGCCGACAGCCAGCCGTTGTAAAGCGCGACCGCGGCTGCGCGATTGGGCGCCCCGAGTTGCTGGAATATGCTGGTTAGGTGGATCTTGACGGTTCCTTCGCTGATGCCGAGCGTGCGCGCAATCATCTTGTTCGTGCTGCCCATGTGGACGCAACGCATGATCTGTTCCTGGCGCGGCGACAGGCCGCTGGAAAGCCGGGCGCGGCGCGGTGGCGGGCTCTTCTCGTCGAACGGACGGATGACGGCATCCGGAGGCAGCGGGGGATTGAGCGCCAATGCGCCCGCCGGCACATAGTGACCGCCCAGCAGCACCATCTCGAAGGCCCGTACGATCAGGCACGGGTCGGTTTCGCGCGGCACCACGCCGAGCACGCCTTCGTCCATCAGATCTCGCACGCAGGCGGGTGAAACCTGGTCGGTTAGTACGGCAATGCGCAGGCCCGGGTAGTGGCTGAGCAGGCGTCGGGTATCCGCGACCGACATCCAGCCCTGCCAGTCGATCACCAGCAAGTCGGGCCATTGGCGCTTGAGCGTGCGTTCAACCTGACGCCAATCTTGTGCTTCATTAAAACGCGCTAGCCGGTCGATTTGCCGCAGTAGCGCTTTGAGCCCATCGCGTCGTTCCGCGTCTGAGTTGAGTATCGAGAATCGCATGCCATGTCTCCAGATGAATCGGACGAAGTAGTGCGATGCATACGAACCGGCGAAGGAGCCGGGCGTGTTGCGATGCGTCACCGGGCCTATGATGACAAATTCCTTTCGATTTGACGGCCTGTCCAAAAGGCATAAGAAGAGAGCCATAAAAAAAGCCCCGCGCGCGGCGGGGCTTCTTCATTTCGACGCCAGGACGTTGGCGCCGATGCATCAATGGAAATGCGGCTGCGCGGGCTCCGCGTCCTCCGGCATTTCGGCGTGGACGATCTCGCCGAGCGGGTCCGCGTAGAGCGGGACGCCGCAGTCGTCGCAATATTCCGGCTCGAAGCGGCCAGCGTGGCGGCGGATATCGGTCACGCCGGTCTCTTTAAGCAACGCAACGATTTCTTCGAGCGGGCCGTCGTTCTCCGCGGCCTGTTCCGGTTCTTCGTCGATGCCGGGTTCGCCGTTCTCGCGGCCGTACAGTGGCCACACGACGCCATAGATCACGTCATTGCTGCCGCGGCGCGTGAAGCCGACACGGTACTCGTCGATGCGGCGCTCGCCGAAGCCCGCGACAACCGCGCGCAACTCCTGCGGCGCTGCGCCGATTGTGTCGAACAGGTAGCGCACGGCAGTACGGACTGTGTGAGGGCGCACACGTTCGTCGGCGTCGCGGCAGGCCGAGTAGTACGCATCGGGCAACAGGCACTCGAACTCGCAGCCGGGCAGCACCAGCGACAAATTGGCACCTCCTTGTGTTGCCCATTGTTCGAGGCATTGCCCACGTTCGATCCGGCTGCCGTGTTCTTCTTCCTGCCAGCGGAACGTCGGCTCGCCGACGGGCGCTGCGACCACGGCCAGCAGGAAACGCGGGTCGGCCAGGATCGGCGAAGTTTCCGGCAATTCGCCGAAATTGAGCTTGATGTTGCCGCCGCTCATTGCTGCTTGAGCAAGCTGCTGGGCAAGGCGCCACGTTTCGACGTGGTGACGCGGCAGTTGATCGATGCTGTACAGGAACGGCGCCATCGCAACACGCGTATTGGCCGCGAGGACGTGTGCCTGTAGATGCGCGCGCAATGCGTCGGCTGCGTCGCCTTTGAGCGGGCCGGAAGGAATCATGTAGCGAGTCCAGGCCAGCACGGGCGCGGCGATCAGCAGCGCTTCATGCGGAACACCTTCGTGGTCGATGATGAACGATTCGCTGTGCGTTTCCGCCATATCGGCGAGCGCGCCGTAAGCATCTGGGTGGTTTTGCTGCAGATGGTCGAGCGCGGCGTCCAGCGTAGTCTGGTTGGCGTTTCGGACGATCTTGGCCAGCAGCGCATCGAGCTTCGCTTCCCAGAAGCGGTCTTCGGTGCGGCTGCCCGACGCGAATAGCGCGAGCGAGAGACCGACAAGCTTGTCGGCATCGGGGGGGAGACGTTTGGCGATTCGCGAGCGCATAAATCCGGAAATTGGGGTGCACAGAACCCTATATTCTAGTCTTTTCTCCGCCGCCATATTATTTGGCCGGCAATGCTGGATGGATTAGGACGTTCCGGAATGAAAAAACTGCCTGCCGCGAGGGCCGTGGGGCGCGTTGCATGCCCGCTTGGCCAGATGATATAAGACGTCTCCGGCGCGGCGGCTCGCTTTTATACTGACAGCTTTCAGTACGCGCCCGGCAAGCGTGTCTACTCGTCGCCGTGGTCTGGCACAACAGGGAGAATCATTGTGAAATCGGACCAACTGATCGAACGTCTCGCCGCTGTATTCGCTTTGATTATATTGGTGGGCGGTTCGCTACTGGTGCTGGCGCCATTTACGACGGCGCTGCTGTGGGGCGCGATTCTGAGCTACAGCTCGTGGGGCCTGTACCGCCGACTGACAGCAGCAGTCGGCGGGCGGCGCAAGTGGGCTGCGACGCTGATCGTGATCATTATTCTTGTCGTGGTGCTTGGGCCGTTTGTCTATGCGGGTTTTGCGTTCGGCGCGCACGTTCACGACATTGTCGCGCTGGTGGAAAGGCTTTTTGACGCAGGCTTGCCGGATTTGCCGTCGTGGGTCGGGCGGATTCCGCTGGTCGGTTCGAACATCGAGGCGTTCTGGGAGCATCTGACAAGCAGCAACTCTGAACTGATTGCGCAATTGCGTACGCTGGCGGCGCCGGCCGGCAAGTGGATTCTGGCGGCTGCGATTGCTGTTACGCACGGTTTGGGATTGTTGGCGCTGAGTATTGTGCTGGCGTTCTTCTTTTATACCGGTGGAGAGGGCGCGGCTGCCTGGTTGAATGCGGGCATGCGGCGGATTGCCGGCGAACGCGCAGACTATCTGCTGGCGCTGGCGGGCAGTACGGTGAAGGGCGTGGTCTACGGAATTCTTGGCACGGCGCTCGTGCAGGGCATCCTTGCCGGCTTCGGTTGCTGGATCGCCGGTGTGCCGGCGCCAGCGCTGCTCGGGTTGGCGACTTTCTTCCTGTCGGTAATACCAGGCGGCCCGGTGGTCGTATGGTTGCCCGCGGCAATCTGGCTGTATCACGGCGGCGCGACCGGTTGGGCAATCTTCCTGATCGTGTGGGGCGTGCTGGTTGTCGGCATGGCCGACAACGTCATCAAGCCGATCCTGATCGGCAAGAATAGCGACATGCCGCTGATTCTGGTGATGCTGGGTATCTTAGGTGGGGCGTTCGCTTTCGGCTTCCTCGGCGTTTTCATCGGCCCGACTTTGCTGGCGGTTGCCTATACCGTGTTGCACGATTGGACGATCGGAGCCCCAGCTATCCGTGCCCTGGAGCCGGGCGTAAAAATGCCAGTCGCCGATGAATCGGGACGCGTAGAAAAGGCGCCTTGAATAAATTCCAGATAACGCTTGCAAGCCTTCGCCCGGCTCGCTAGAATCTCGCTCTTTCGTGCTTCGGACAACGGGGCGCGGGAGGCGG
>NZ_JBYSWU010000051.1:0-62756 GCF_058781505.1 Paraburkholderia sp. FW306-2-2C-D06C
CATCATTGCTGGGCAGCCTGAGCGTGGACAACGGCCGTTTGGGGCCGTTACATGCCCCTGCGTCAGGGTTCGGCCAGTTTGAGACGTTCGACACCCAGTTGAAGATCGTCGACAATCAGTACCTAATCGGTTAGCCCTGTCAGTGTGTACGACAATTTCAATTCGGCTATCAGTGTGAAAAATTCTTGGATCACGACATTGCTTCTCACACTGGTTATCGCGCCGTCGGCGGCGATGGCTGACGGTCCATTCGATGGTCATTGGGAATTTCAGGATCGAAACAATGACGGGCTTTCTTACGGCGCCGAACTTGATCTTGAGCAGCACGGTAATCAGGTATCGGGAACGTGGAGCGACGGCAGTACGCAAGAAGTATCGTCGGGGTCACTAAGGGGTGATGCCCGCGGTCTGAGGTTAGTGGTCCGTTTCTGTAGCGATGGTTCATTTGGGAATGAACCTTTCAATTGCCCGAAATTCGACCCGCAAGCAGACCTTTTTGTGGTTGAGGGCGATAAGCTCAGCTGGTACAAGAAATTCAGAGAGCGCGGTCCGAACTTCGAGCGTTATGCGATCCTGCAACGTGGGCCGAGACATAGGGCGGTGAAGAAATCCAAAGAGTAGAAGCCGGCCTCGAACCGCTCGACACGGTTCTTTGCAAGGGGCACTCTTCGGCCACACTGTGGCCAAGATCGTCGACAATTTGTGTGAGCACGATCACATGGGAAACCATACCCATATAGGCGAAGGTCGACCCGCGTAATGGATGTTCGCTACCGGTGGCCATTCAGAGAGATCGGGTTGCGGTATTCGCGGTTCCGTAGTGGCTCGTCTCTTCGGCTATCCAACTCGCGAAAAAAGGTGCATAGGCATGGTCGTCCCGACTGGCCGTGCATACGCCGGGCGCGACTATCTTCCGCTCAGCGTGGAACCGCACCGATTTGCTGCAAGAGGGCGAGTAGATCAGGTTGCCCGCGCTCTTCGACAATTTTCCCGCTGGAAAACCGATAGAAGTTCATGGCTTGAACCTGAATCTTCTTTCCGCTCGCAGGCACGCCAAAGAAGGTGGCTTGGTGAGTACCGCGCATGATGAACCGTGCAGCAATCTTGTCGTCTTCCGCGATCACTTCTTCGAGTGTCCATTGAATGTCGGGGAAGCCGGAACGCATCATGCCAATGATTTCCATATACCCGCGCGGTCCCGTCAACGGGTCAGGGCGGCCAGGGACGTGGAAGATTGCGTCGGCAGCAATAAGCTCGTCGGCGAGTGCCTCGTTGGCTGTATTAATGAATTCGAGAAAGCGAAACATCAAGAGTTTGTTCGATTCGACGGTCATGGTTTGAGCCTTGTAAGTGATTGCCGTCGTTCGCAACGGCGAGGTTCATGTGCGCTGCTAGTGAGGTGTGGAGCCGGCTGCGGTGCGTCGCGCATGTGCGCGATTGAGCGCGTTTGCGACGTCTTGAACAAGTCTAGATTGAAAATTCATCGAGATAAATGCGTGATATCTTTGGACATTCACAACAGGATGTTTGGAATGGATCGCTTGACCGGCATGAGCGTTTTTACGAAAGCAGTCGAGCTGGGCTCGTTCTCAGCGGCCGGGGACGCGCTTCAGATGTCGCCGCAACTGGTCGGGAAGCACGTCCAGTTGCTCGAACAGAACCTGGGTGTGCGCTTGCTGAACAGAACGACGCGTCGGCAAAGTCTGACCGATGTCGGACGGGCGTTCTACGAACGCGCCAAGATCATCCTGGCGGAGGTCGAGGCGGCTGAAAATCTCGTTGCTGAAACCCGCGCGGTGCCGACCGGTCGCCTGAAGGTGAATGCTCCGGTTAGCTTCGGTATGCACACCCTGGCGCCGAAGTTGCCGAATTACCTTAAGGCCTTCCCGCAGGTCGCAGTTGACCTGACTCTTTCAAATAGAGCCGTTGACCTGATTGACGAGGGTTATGACGCGGTGTTCAGGATTGGGGAGTTGGGGGATAGCGGCCTGATTGCTCAGCCCCTGGCTCCATACCGGTTGGTGCTGTGCGCTGCGCCGTCGTACCTTGCCGCGAACCCGCGCATAACGACTCCCGCTGACCTCCAGTATCACGAGTGTCTTGGGTTTATGCACACGTCGCTAAGATCGGAGTGGACGTTTGATGGCCCGGAGGGGCGAGTCTCTGTTCAGGTGTCGGGTCGGTTTATGGCCGACCACGGAGAGGTGCTACTAGCGGCCGCAGTGGCGGGCGTCGGTGTCATGCTTCAACCCGTGGAACTGGCGAAGGGCGAGCTCGATCGTGGCAATCTGGTTGTCGTGCTTCCGGGTTATCAGGCTCCTTCGCGGCCATTGCACGTTCTATATGTCCACGATCGCCGAGTGACGCCCAAGCTGCGGTGCTTTCTGGATTTTGCGATTGAGCAATTTGGAGCTTAGCGAAGCTATGGTTCCTCAGCGTTGTTCAGATGCCATCGGTGCCACACTCTGTCGAGCAGGCACCGATGGCAGTGACCGCTTTCGGGAAAACTGAAGGTCTCTGATGGGTCGACTGCTGCCGATCGCCGGCAGGCGGAGACCGGCCAGCTTCTGCCACTCGTCAACAAATAAAGATGGGCGTTCAGGTGCCGGTTTCGTGCAAGCGACAGACGTTCATCGGCCTCAACTATTTGCAATAGGATCAAGGAGGCCTCTGCCATATGACCACACATGAAGAATTTGCAATTCCCGACGGCGTCAATCGTGCTGCCGAGTAAGTTATTGCAGAGAACCGGGCGACTCGAGCTGACTACGTTACTGCGCTAAATAGGTTCGACGCGGCTATCTGCGAAGCGATCGCAGTAAACCAAGCAGCGTCGGGACGATTTGTCGAGGCTCACAAGGGATACGCCACGAAGTTGTTCACCCGACTTTGCGCACATGGGATCGCCTTGGTGCGAGCAGTTCCGCTCACACGATGGGTGAAGTCCGATCACGAGGATTGGGACTTTTCTTGCGCAACCCCGCACGTAAGGGTGATTTTGGAAGGGTATCTGCTTTTCTCATATGTGATCGAGACTCTATTTCCGGTTCGTAGGCGCGCCATCGCAGAGTTTCTGAATGCCCGCTGGGCTCGATGATGCTGCAAGCCAATGCCACACCGCGCGGACGGTTGCGCGTGAGTCTGCCGACCATTGGCTATCGCTTCCTGTTGCCGATCCTGCCCGAGTTCGCCGAGCGCTATCCCGCGACGCGATCCGCGCGGGCACGCTGCGCACCGTCCTCGAAGACCATCTCGCGCACGCGGGACAGTTCTCGGTCCTATGGCCGTCGAGCCGGCAGTTGTCGCCGAAACTGCGGGCGTTCGTGGATTTTCTGTCGGAGCGCTTGTTTCCCGAGGCGTCGGCGGACGGATAGCGCTATCGTGTCGGCAACGCCCGCTTCAACTTCAACCGGATTTCAAACTCATGTCGACTCGCTTTAACGCGGCTTTCACCGCAGCTTTCACCGCGTTACTGGCCGCCGCGCTGTTCGGCGCGACCACGCCCCTCGCCAAAGCGCTGCTCGGCTCGCTGTCGCCGTTCCTGCTCGCCGGTCTGTTCTACCTCGGCAGCGGCACCGGCCTCGCCGTGCTGATCCTGCTGCGCCGGCTGCAACGCCATGCCCGCGGACAGCGCGTCAGCCACGACCGCTTTCCTTTACGCGAAGTACCGTGGCTCGCCGGCGCGATCGCGGCGGGCGGCGTCGCCGGTCCGGCGCTTCTGATGCTCGGTTTGCAGACGACGCCCGCGGCCACCGGCTCGCTGCTGCTGAATCTCGAAGGCGTATTCACCGCGCTGATCGCATGGGTCGTGTTTCGCGAGAACGTCGACGTGCAGGTATTCCTCGGCATGGCCGCGATCGTCGCGGGCGGCGTGGCGCTGTCGTGGCAACCGGGCGCGGCAGGCCTGCCGCCCGGCACGCTGCTGCTGGCCGCCGCGTGCGCCTGCTGGGCCATCGACAACAATCTCACGCGCAAGGTGTCGGCTAACGATGCAATGTTCATTGCGTGCGTCAAAGGACTCGTGGCCGGTTCGGTGAATATCGCGCTCGCGTTCACCCTCGGCGTCGCATGGCCGAAGGCCGCGACCATCACGCTTGCGATGCTGACGGGCTTCGCCGGCTACGGCGTGAGTCTCGTGCTATTCGTCGTAGCATTGCGCAATCTCGGCACCGCGCGCACCGGCGCGTATTTCTCGGTCGCGCCGCTCTTCGGCGTGACCTTGTCGTGGGTGTTGTGGCCTGAAATGCCGCCGCTGCTGTTCTGGGTCGCAACCGCGCTGATGACGCTGGGCGTCTGGCTGCACATCCGCGAACGTCACGAGCATCCGCATACGCACGATGCACTGGACCACACGCATCATCATCGGCACGACGCGCATCATCAGCATGAGCACGATTTCGTATGGGACGGCAACGAGCCGCATACCCATCCGCATCGCCATGCACCAATCTCGCATACTCACGCGCATTTCCCAGATATTCATCATCGGCATACGCATTGATTTCTCGCATGACGGCGCGGCGCAGGAACTTGCTGGCTGCAAGACAAAAATCTCTGTGGAACGAATCCTGCGATAGATCGATTCAATTGGCATAGCCGCGAATCACGTTCTCTAATAAAACTCCTGTTTGTCCGCGGTTCATCCTGCCTGCTCTGGAGAGATTCTCATGTCTCAGCCCGAACCCAACGTCGACGAAGTGGTAAGAAGCATCGCGGAAGAAACCGATACGCCTGCTGAAACGGTCTCCAGGATGTACGCCGACACGCTGGCCGACTATCGACACGATGCGCGCGTCTTCGATTACGTGCCGCTCTTCGCCGCGAAGAAGGTACGCGACCAGTTGCGGAATTCGTCTAACCAAAAACACTGATACGTTGATCGACGCGCGGAGACCACCGCCTGCTTTATACCGTTGCTTTATACCGTTTCACGCGAGCCTCGCTGGCTTGCATGTGCTGATTCGCGCGAACGCGCACCGAATTAATTTTCCCGCTGCCAGAAATTTCCCGCTGCTAGACTCTGAACCGAACCAACCGTTTTGAGGACGAGGCATGCGGGTGACAATCGTAGGCGCGGGCATTGCGGGCTTGAGCACGGCGTGGTCGCTGGCGAAGCTGGGACATGACGTCACGCTGATCGAGCAGGGTTCGATTCCCAATCCGCTCGCCGCGTCGGGCGACCGGCACCGAATAATCCGCCGCGCATACGGCGACGCCGACGGCTATGCGCGTACCATCGCTGAAGCGTTCGACAGTTGGGATTTGCTGTGGGACGACCTCGGCGTTTCGCACTACGCCAATTGCGGCGTGCTCGGCATTTCGCAATACGCGGGCGACGGCGCCGAACTGTTCCGCGCCGGCCTCGACCGGATGGAATTCGAATACGAACGGCTCGAACCGCGCGAAGCGGCCGAACGTTATGCGTTTCTCGATCCCGCTACCTTTCGCTACGCGTACCTCGACCATGACGGCGGCGCGCTCTTCAGCGAACGCATAGCACACGATATGAAAGCCTGGCTCAAGATGCGCGGCGCCGAGATCCGCATGCATGCAAAAGCGCTCGCTGTCGATCCGCACGCGGCGTCCGTGCAACTCGAAGACGGCAGCACGGTTCGCGGCGACAAGCTCGTGGTCACCGCTGGCGCCTGGACCTCGCAGTTGTTCCCCGCACTCGCTGAAAAGCTGATGACTTATCGCAACGCGGTCGCCTATATGGAGCCGCCCGCGGACTTGCAGGACGCGTGGTCGAACGCGCCGGCGATTGTCGATATCGGCGGCGCTAGCAGCGGTTACGTGCTGCCGCCTATCGACGGCGTCGGCCTGAAGTTCGGCGCGGGCGTGCACAAGACTCGCGCCGCCGATCCAGACGCCGATCGCGTCGCCGCGCCCGCCGAAGGCGACAGTTTGCGCCGGCTGTTCTCGCCACCCTTCGGCCGCATCGACGAATATAGGGTCACCGAAGTAAAGACTTGCGCGTATACGTTCACGGCGGATACACGTTTCTTTTCGCAGCGCCTCGGCAACACGCTGGTTGTGTCGGCATGCTCGGGCCACGGCTATAAATTCGGCGCGGCGGTCGGGCGGCGCATCGCGCAAGCGCTGCATACGGACGACGACGCCATGCTCGCGCGCTGGCTCAGAGCGGAAATGGCATAGCCAGATTTCGTCACAACAACGACCATGCCGCTCTAACGGCGCGTACGTTCGCGATCCAGTCCACGCACTACGGCAGCGAGCCGCGCTACCCATGCATCGGCTTCGTCCGGTTTGATGCCTGCGTAGCCGAGCATAAAACCGTTGTAGTGCGCGGCGTTCTGTGCGGACGGCTGACAGAACGCGCTCAGCGCCGCGATATGCAAGCCATGCTCGCGCGTGGCCGCGCTCACGTCCTGATCGCGCAGCGGCGCATCGAGCCGCACCGTCAAATGCATGCCGCCGCTGTCGGAGGAGATCGTCACCAGATCGCCCATGTGCCGCTCGATTGCATCCACCAACGCGGCGCGGCGTTGCTGATAAAGCCGCCGCATGCGCCGCAGATGCCGCGCATATCTCCCGCTATCGATGAAATCCGCCAACGCGATCTGTTCGGCCACGCGCCCCTGCCGCGCGATCTCGCCGAGCGCCTCGTCCACCTCCGCGACCAGATTCGCCGGCACGATCATAAAGCCCATGCGCAGCGCCGGAAACATCGTCTTGCTGAAGGTGCCGAGGTAGATCACCGGCGTATCGGCCGCGAGCCCCTGGATCGACGGCAAGGGCGGGCCGCTGTGGCGCAGTTCGCTGTCATAGTCGTCTTCGATGATCCACGCGCCGCGCGCCACCGCGTGCTCGATGATCGACCAGCGCCGCTCCAGGCTCAACACGCTGCCGAGCGGATACTGATGCGACGGCGTGATGTACATCAGACGCGGCGGCGTCCGCTGCCAATGATCCGGCGTGGGCGCGATGCCGGCGGCGTCGACGGGAATCGGCACCAGTCGCAAACCGGCGGCCTGGAACGCAGCCTTCGCGCCGTGGTAACCGGGATCTTCGACCCACACGCTATCGCCGGGATCGGCCAGCATGCATGCGCACAGATCGAGACTCGCCTGGGTGCCCGCGGTGATGAACACCTGTTCGGGCGAACACCGCACGCCGCGCGACACGCGCACGTATTCGGCGATCGAGCGGCGTAACGCGGGATGCCCGGAATTGTTGCCATAGCCGAGTTCGCTCGGCTCGACCGAACGCCATGCGCGCTCCATCGAAGCGCGCCATTGCGCGAGCGGAAATTCATCGAGTGCGGGTACGCCGGGACGGAACGGCGTGGGGTCGTCCGGGTTGCTGCGCTCACGCGGCAGGCCGGTGACCCGATGCGACAGACGGTTCGCAGACGGGTTCGCGCCTGCGCGGGCCATGGTTATCGACGCCCCCGCTCCGCTCACCATGCTGACGATGGAACCATGCCGGCTCGTGGTGATAAAGCCTTCTTCGGTCAGCCGTTCATACGCGTACAGCACCGAATTTCGCGCGATGCCGAGTTGCTCGGCGAGCGCACGCGTCGGCACGAGCTGGCTGCCGTGACGGATGTCGCCATCGAGAATCGCGCGGCGCAGGCTCTCGTACAGCAAGTCCTGCTGCGTTAGCTTGCGGCCACCCAGCGCCCGCTCGACGTTCGACATCAACAGACCATAGTCCAAGTTCGTGGCTCCAAATTCTGAACGCATTGTGGAGCTAACAATGGTGCCACAAATTTCTTATGCTGACGGCTGTCGAGTCGCCAATAACCGCACGCAGCCAGAGGGGCCGATGCCATGAATACGCACGCACGTCACGCTATGACCGCAGCCTTGAGCTATGGCGCCGTGGCAACGTGGTGCGCGGCGCTGGCGTGCGCCGCTCTCGCGTACTACATGCTGGACCCCGCGGCAACGGCGCGCGCGACGCTGAACGCTTGCATCACCGCACGCCTGGCGGAGCGCGGCAGCGCGGTCAACGCAAACCCCGCCAGCCAGGAAGATCGCGAGCAGGCGTTTAGCGCAGCCGTCTATGCTTGTTCGACTCAACCGTAACGGGGCGAACCGCTCGCCCACAAACCATAACCAGTCAAGGAACCGCAGTCATGTCCGAATCGATTCAAATCCGCCCCGTCACGCCCGCCGACTTCGACGCGTGGCTGCCGTTGTGGGATGCCTACAACGCGTTCTATGGCCGCTCCGGCGAAACCGCATTGCCGCGCGAAATCACGCAGATTACGTGGGGACGTTTCTTCGACGGCTACGAGCCGATGCATGCGATGGTCGCCGAACGCGACGGCAAGTTGCTCGGCATCGTGCACTTTCTGTATCACCGTCACACGACGATGGCAGGCCCGACCTGCTATCTGCAAGACCTGTACACGCTGGAATCGGAGCGCGGCAAGGGCGTCGGCCGTGCGCTGATCGAGGCGGTGTATGCGCGGGCGAAGGCCGACGGCTCGCAACGCGTCTACTGGCAGACGCATGAAACGAATCAGACGGCGATGCGGCTCTACGATAGCGTCGCGGAACGCTCGGGCTTTGTGGTGTATCGCAAGGCGCTGTAACGTCGCGGCAAACACAAAGGGCGCACCACCCAGTGCGCCCTTCGCCTTCATGCTACGGCTTTGCTTCTACCGCATTGCTTCCGCCGCTTTACCAATTCGTAGTGCCGTCCGTAGGTGTGGTTAGGCAAGCGCCGTGTTGGGGTCGGTCAGTGTGGCAAGGTCGATGGTCCGGCCTTGGTTCATCCACTTGCGCGACAGTTTCAGTTCGCGTGGAGTGTTGATGGCGATCACGCCGCGAATCGCGTTGTCTTCCAGATAGAAAAGCGTGGCGCGTTTGCCCGACAGATTGCCGCGTACGGCGAGTTGCGCATCGCCCGGAATATCGCCGAGGATTTGCAGATTGACGTCGTATTGATCGGACCAGAACCACGGAATATCCGCATACGGTTCGAAGGTGCCGAGCAAGGCTTTCGCGGTGGAGATCGCCTGGTTCTGCGCGTTGGCCCACGATTCGAGACGCACGCGGCGCTTGAGCCACGCGCTCGGATGATTCGCGACGTCGCCGCACGCGAAAATGCGCGGATCGTCGGTCGCGCCGAAGTGATCGACCACGATGCCGTCTCGCACCTCGATGCCAGCGGCTTCCGCCAATGCGGTGTGCGGCGTGAGGCCGATACCGGCGACGGCGAAATCGGCGTCGAGCGTCGAGCCGTCCGCGAAGGTTGCGCGGATGCGGTCGGCGTCGTGCGGATGATCGGCAAGCGCTACCAGCGACGCGTGCAAGCGCACGTCCACGCCATTCGCGCGATGCAGCTCGAGCAGGAAGTTCGACACCATCGGCGGCAATGAACGGGCACACAGACGCGACGCGCCTTCCACCACCGTCGCTTGCACGCCGAGCTTGCGCGCGGTCGCCGCGACTTCGAGGCCGATCCAGCCGCCGCCTATGACGAGCACGCGCTTGCTGGCGCGCAGCCGTTCGCCGAGCGCGACAGCTTCGTCGAGCGTGCGCAGATAGGCGATATGCGAGGTCTTCACCAGCGCATCCGGCAGACGGCGCGCCGCGCCGCCGGTGGCGATCACCAGACGGTCGTATTGCACGTCGCGGCCCGACTGCGTGCGCACGATGCGTTGCTCGCGGTCGATCGACGTCGCGTAATCCGGTTGCCATGTTTCGACATTCAGCGCCTCGAAATCGTCCGGCGTAACGAGCCGCACGGTTTCGATATCCGCTTCACCGGTCAGCACGGCCTTCGACAATGGCGGGCGCTCGTACGGCAGATGAATCTCGTCGGCGATCATCACGAGGCGGCCCGCGAAACCTTCCTTGCGCAATGTCTTCACGACCCAGCCGGCCGCCTGGCCGCCGCCGATCACGACGATCGTGCGTGGCGCTTCGAGTCCGGCGTGGGCGGCTTGCGCCTTTGCAGCAGCAGCGTCAGTCATATTTACGCTCCGTCATGAACTTGCCTTCCGGCGCCTTCGCGTTCTTCTGGCGACGCGTATTGCCGTCGATGCCGCCCTCGATCGCCCATTCGGCGAACACGGTTGGACCCGGTTCGAAGTCGCGCGGCTGCCATTCAGGCGTCAGCTGATCTTCGTCGGCGTAGTACTCGATCAGGCCTCCGGCCGGATTCTGGAAGTACCAGAAGTACGCGGACGAAACCGGATGACGTCCCGGCCCGAGTTGCGTATCCCAGCCGCATCGGCTGATATGCATGCCGCCGCCGAACACTTCGTGGATATCGCGCACGGTGAACGCGACGTGATTCAGGCCGCGTTTGCCGCCGGGCAGCGCCAGCAGGAAAATGTCGTGGTGGCCGCCGTGCGGCGCGCAGCGCATGAAGGCGCCGCGGCCCGGATAACGATCCGACATTTCGAAATGATAGCGCGAAGCATGGGGCGGCCATTTATCCGGCGAACGGTGCGTGTGCCATGCGTGCACCACGTTCGACAGCACAAAATTTGCCGCGTCATGGGCCGTTGCCGCCGGTGCAGTTTGTACACCGCCACCGTTTCACCCGGTGCTATCCTTTGATGCGGTTCGTAGCGCGTCGTCACATCGCCGAGCTTTCGCTCGTCGCACGCGTCCGGCGGGCACCCGACGAACTCGAATTGACCGTCGACGGCTACGCCACGCAAAGGCGTCATCCCGTCGACGCAAAGCATTGGCTCCTGCTAGCCGTTGACGCGACGCACAACAGTTGGCGCGTCAAGCGGCGACTGCCATAAGCAGACCGATCCAAACCTCGAACCGACGTCGCACGCACGCCGCCGCGCACAGCACTCGGATGCCTGTCCCGCAAATTTCGAAAAACGCCGATGACCGACAACGACGCCACCCTGCCACCCAATCCCGACGACGCCCCTGACGATCCCGAGCGCCGCCGCGTCCTGACCGGCCTCGCTGCGGTCGGCATAGGACTCGCTCTCGCCGGCTGCCACTCTGCCGGGCAGAGCGCGGCGAACGGCACGGCGCTGCGCTCTGCCGACGACTTGCGACTCGACGCCGCGCTGCGCGAGCAGGTGCGTCATATCGTGGTGATCTACGCCGAGAACCGCAGTTTCGCCAACCTGTACGGCAATTTTCCCGGCGTCCAGTCTCCACTCGATGCAGTGACCGCCGAGCGTTACCTCCAACTCGACCGCGACGGCAAGACGCCGCTGCCGCAATTGCCGAAAATCTGGGGCGGCCTCGTACCGCAGGCGCAGGAAGTGGACGGCAAGCGCTACATGATTGGCGAACGCGATGTCGGCGCCCTGCAGAACCGGCCGTTCCACCTGACTGACGCGCAGGGCGCGCCGCTGCCGAACGGCGTCATTACACGCGATCTGGTGCATCGCTTCTATCAGAACCAGATGCAGATCAACGCGGGGCGCAACGATCAGTTCGCCGCGTGGAGCGATTCCGGCGGCCTGGTGATGGGCCACTACCGCAATTCCGCCGACACGCTGCGTCTGTGGAATCTCGCGCGGCAGTACACGCTCTGCGACAACTTCTTCATGGCGGCCTTCGGCGGCTCGTGGCTGAACCACATCTTTCTGATTTCGGCGCAGGCGCCGTTCTATCCCGACGTGCAGAACAGTCCGGCGAAGAAGCTGGTGTCGGTGGTCGAAGGCGACAATCCTGCCGGCGCGCGCCTCAAGCTGGCGGCGGATTCGCCGGCGTCCGCGCTCGACGGCCCGCCGAAATTCGTCAACGACGGCTTGTTCACCGCCGACGGCTACGCCGTCAACACGATGGCGCCGCCCTATCAGCCGAGCAACGTGCGCCCGGCGCAAGGCGGCGATCCTGCGCTCGCCGATCCGTCGAATCCGCGTGTCCTGCCGCCGCAAAATTTCGCGACGATCGGCGACCGTTTGACGGACAAGGATATCGATTGGGCGTGGTACAGCGGTGCCTGGCAATACGCACTCGAGCATCAGGACACCGGCGCCGTGCCGGATTTCCAGTATCACCATCAGCCATTCAACTACTTCGCCAATTACGCGCCGGGCACCGCGGCGCGCCGCAAATATCTGCGCGATGCGGGCTTGGGCAACAACGTATCGACCAATCGTCTGCTCGCCGATATCGATGCGGGGCGCCTGCCGGCCGTCACGTTCTACAAACCGCAAGGCGACCTGAACATGCACGCGGGTTACGCGGACGTCGAATCAGGCGACCGGCATATTGCGAATGTCGTCGGGCATATTCAGCGCAGTGCGCAATGGGCCAACACGGTGGTGATCGTCACCGTCGACGAGAACGGCGGCTGGTGGGATCCGGTCGCGCCGCCCAAGGGCGACCGCTGGGGGCCGGGCTCGCGGATTCCCGCGCTGGTGATTTCGCCGTTGGCGAAGAGGGGATACGTCGATCATACGGTGTATGACACCAACTCGATTTTGCGGTTTATCAGTCGCGTGCATGGGCTGGCGCCGCTCGATGGGGTCATCGCGCGAGATCGTGCATTTGCGCAGAACGGCCTCGCTGCGCCTGGCGATCTGACTGGTGCGCTTAATCTTGTCTGAGAGAGTTTTTTCGTGCCGGATCGGCCGTCATACCTTTGGCTTGCATAACGCGCATCGCGGCATAGACTGGTAGGGCAACACTTCGCATTTTGTACGGAACTGCCATGCGCCTGACCATCCTGATCAACGGTTCCGATCCCACCGTTAACCATGATTACGCTGTGCTGTGGCTCGATACCGAAGAGCATCGGTGGTCGAGAGAAGCGCATCAAGGGATCGATCTGCCCCCGTGGGGCGAGTTACACGACGACAACGGCGTCACCACGCTCTGTGCACCGAGCACGGACGCGCCGCTGTGCACGCTGCGCGGATTGCACGTCGACCGCAAGCAGCAAGTCAGTGCAGCACAAGGCGCGGCCGCATGGACGGCCGTACCGGCGCGCGCGCCGACCAGCGGCTTCTGGCGCTTGCAAGCCGTCGACCGGCAAACGATCCACGCGGAACACAGCGTGTTCGGAAATTAACTTCCGGAGCGGTTCTTGTCGCTCGACCACCTGTTCGACTCGAAGCGCACCTCGTGTGCGCGGCGAGTTTTTGCGTCCGATTTGCGGGCAGTTCATTCGCGCTCCGCACCTTCCCCGCATTTAAGCCCTTCTTAAGTTTGCTTGCGTAGAGTTGGAAATCCACGCATTAGGGTCGCTGCAAGGCGGCCCCTTTTTTTGTCCGGCGTGAGTCCGGTCATCTCCTGCGCTTCGCGCAAATCCCCCTTTTTTCCGCTGTTTATTCGCGTGTTCCACGTCGCTCGAAACGGGTTCGCAACGCTATACTTGCGCCCCCCTCCCTCGACTGACTGACTCATGAAGAAGTGGTTTAGCTGTCTATTGTTTGCCGTCGCCGCTCACGCGAGCGCGGCGCCCTCCTGCACCCAGTTCACGCCGAACGCGCAATGGCCGGTGCTGACCAATCAGAAGATGGCGCCGAAAACGCGCATGCTTTGCTACACCGATTTCGCCGTTCTGCATTCCGGGATCACGCATGGTCCGCTATGGTCCGCCGAGCATCTGACGCGCGATCACATCGAGGCCGCCAAAGACATGGTGCGCACCAACAAATTCTTCGAAGACGCGCGCTTGCCCGACGGCGAAGGCGCAACGCTGGCGGACTATAAACGCAGCGGTTTCGATCGCGGCCACATGAGCCCGGCCGGCAATCGCTGGAATCAGGAAGCGATGGCACAATCGTTTTCGCTCGCCAACGTCGTGCCGCAGAACCGCGAGAACAACCAGCGCTTGTGGGCGCGCATTGAAACGTCAGTGCGCAAGATCGCAATGTCATACGACGAGACCTACGTCGTGACCGGGCCGATTTTCAGCGGCCGGCAATTGCAGACCATCGGGCCGACGCGCGTCTTCGTGCCGACGCAATTGTTCAAGGCCGTCTACGTGCCGTCGAAGCAACTGGCGTTTGCGGTGATGGTGGACAATGTCTCGACCAACCGTTACGACATCAAGACGATTCACGAACTCGAAGCGGCAAGCGGCATCCGTTTTCCGGGCATTCCGGAGAATCTCAAAGATCAGCGACCGGGAGGACTGAAAGGTGTTTAAACCCTATTCGAACGATGACGACGTACTCAACATTCAAGGCGACGCGCTCACCGTGAGCAACGGCACGACGCGTGTGGTCGTGGCCGGGACTCTCGAGTTGACCCAGGATCAGCGCGGCCTGAAGGCAGCGCTGGCGCTGAAGGAAGCAGTCGACGCAGTCGTGGCTTCATTGCAGGCGCAAAAGGATCTGCCAGCCAGGGTGAAGGACGAGCCGGATGCAAAACCGGGCGTCATTCAGAACCCGTTCCAATAGGGCGATCAAGACGCACTCACGCAGCGCCGATGCGCGAAGGCGATGCACTTTGGTGCCGCCTTCGCCGCCACGCAGCAAACGCCTAGCATGAACCCTGTCTAAACGATCGCATCCTCGCGTCGACCACCTACGACGCGAACCATCCTGTTTCAGTCCTTACGTTTTGTCACTAGCGCACCGTCAACTCCTGTCTTCCGCGCAACGTTAAACCGGCAGCGCTGAACATTTTCAGCCGCGATACAAGAAACCAGCGGTTAAACCAAGGAGTTAAACCATGAAGACGCTTTTCGCTGCTCTCGCTTCCGCCCTGCTCGTCTCGACCGCGTTCGCACAAACGGCCGCACCTTCGAGCGCACAACCCGCACAACCCGCACAAACGCAACCCGCCGGTCAGGCGAATCTGAAGGCCACCACCGCCGTGCAAACCGGCGCCGCCGACAACGGCCTGGCCGCGACGAAGGCCGGCACCAAGACTGACGCGAAGGCTGAAACGAAAACCGCGAAGAAGTCGCATGTGAAGAAGACGTCGACCGCTCACACGGCAAAGACGCACAAGTCCACCAAGAAGAACGCTGTCGAAGCAGGCGCCGACAAGAGCAAGACGGATGGCGCGAACGGGGCCAGCGCTGCGCCGGTGAAAGCCGACGGCGCAAAGACCGACACGACCAAAACGCAATAACACGTGTCAGGTCGTCGGCACGCACCGGCCATGCATAGGTAGTTAATTCAAGCTGTCAATCGAAGCCGCACAGTGCCGTTCAGGGAGGGCGAGTCTCATGACTCGCCTTTTTTTGTGGACGCTCTTTTGCGCGGGCTTGCCATCAGCTCGCCAACCATGCCGAATGGCCGCTGGACGCATTCTTTTCGTGAGCAACATGCAGTGCCGAGCTTGGCACACCATTCGGCAAAATCAATCCGAAGCCGGCTTCAAATCCGCCAGCTCGCTGAGTTTTTTCACGTCGGCGATTTCGATCTCCGCGTAGCCGAGCTTGAGCGCACCCTGCGTTTCAAACTGCTTGAGCCAGATTGTCGGTTACCCGATGGTTTCAAATTCCGTTGACCGCGATTATGCTGACGTTGATCGAGGAGCGGCATCCATGAGAACGCTGACCGAACAGCTAACGCAATACGCGGCCTACCATCGCGACCGGCGCAATATCGCCACGCATTTCATCGGCATTCCGATGATCGTGCTGGCGTTGGCCGTCCTGCTGAGCAGACCCGCGCTCACTTCGGGCGCATTGCCGTTTTCGTTATCGCCCGCGTGGCTGTTGTTCGCAGCGGCGACCCTCTATTACCTCGTGCTCGACGTGCCGCTCGGCGCGATGATGGCAATCGTGTCGGTGTTGTGCGTCGCGTGCGGTCAGTGGCTGGCCGCGCAATCGACGCTCATCTGGCTAGCCTCGGGCATCGGTCTATTCGTGGTCGGCTGGGTGTTTCAGTTCATTGGCCACGTCGCGTACGAGCATCGCAAGCCGGCCTTTGTCGACGATGTGATCGGCCTTCTGATCGGCCCGCTGTTCGTGCTTGCCGAAGCATTGTTCGGTTTCGGCTGGCGGCCTGCGCTGCGCGAAGCGATCGAGGCGCAAGTGGGCCCGACGCGTATCAACGCGGACCGTGCGGCGGCGCGTCGCTGAACGGAACACGCGCGTGCGCCGGATTGAGCGCGCAATGCTCAGCGCGGCGCGAGGCGTACGAGCCGCACGCTGTGCAACGCGGTCAGCGCAACCGCGATCCAGATCGGTAGGTAGGTAGCCAACTGTTGTGCGCCCAGCGTTTCGCCGAGCAAGGTCACCGAGATCACCACCAGCAACACGGGCTCGACATAGCCGAGAATGCCAAACAACGCGACCGGCAATAAACGGCTCGCCTTCAGATACGAAGCCAGCGCGACCGTGCTGAGCGCGCCAAGACCGGGCAGCAGCAGGCACCACATGTCGAGACGGCCGGATATCATCGTCAGCGAGCCGCCGCTGATGACCGCCACGATTGCCACTGGCAACAGCAGCGACATTTCCACGGTGAACATCGCCAGCGAATCCTGGTTGATTTTGCGGCGCAGCACGAAGTACGGCGGATAGCCCAGTGCGACGAGCAAGGTCGGCCATGAAAAAGCGCCTGTCACCCAAAGTTCATGCGCGACACCCAATGCGGCGCAGGCGACGGCCAGCCACTGCAAGCCATCGAGGCGCTCGTGATAATAGAAGCGTCCAACCAGCACCATGACCAGCGGCAACAGAAAATAGCCTAGCGACACTTCGAGCATCCGGCCATGCAGCGGCGCCCAGAGAAATACCCAGAGTTGCAGACCGAGTAGCGCCGCGCCGGCGATCATCGAGAGGCCGAGCACCGGCTCGCGGAGCATACGGGCAATCAGTTGCCGGAATATCGGCAGCCGTTGGCGCAAAACGATCAGCAATAATGCGCCCGGCACGGTCCACACGATGCGCCACGCGAAGATATCGAGGCCGCTCAGCGGCGCGAGAAGTTTTGTGTAGCCCGATAGCAATGCAAACAGCGCAGATGCACCGACCGACAACGCAATGCCGCGCTTCGGGTCATACTGGTTCATCGGGCGGCCCGCTGCGAAATCGGAAACGTGTGCAGCGCAGCATGCAACGGCGCGGCGTGGATTGTTGTCATTAGATTCGGTTGTCTCAAGCGCGCAGCAAGCAGATCCGTGCGCTGCGCAAGCACTACGATATTTTGTCGATGTACGACGCAAGTACGGACGCAAGTACGACGCAAGCCGGCATTCTAGACGGGTTATCCGGCGACAGCCCACGTACTTTTTCCGCAGCGCGCCGCATTTATTCCGTGCGCATCGCGCGCCGATGCACTAGAACATAACTTCACGCGCGAGCGGCGAGTCTGACGTCGACACGCCAAACCTCGCCGCACAAGCGCGAATCTTGCTACGAGTCTTGCAGCATCAATCTGTTGGTCCGGATACAAGCGCCATCACATCACGGCGAATCCGGTCCGCTCCTCTTTCAGCGGCGTGCATCAACTGCTTTTCGCCGCGCAGGCCGCCGTCCGGCCAGCATCCCCCGACCACCGAATGTGACTACTGGAGCCAGCATGACCCAGCCAGCCCTCTCGCACGATGCATCACCCAACCTGAGCCCCGCCTTTGCCGCCGAGGTCCGCGCCGGGCTGACCCACGCGCCGCAGAAAGAGCTGCCGTCGAAATATCTGTATGACGAAGTCGGATCAGCGCTGTTCGAGGTGATCACCGTGCTGCCCGAATACGGCGTGACGCGCGCCGAAGAGCGCCTGTTGGCGAAGCACGCCGCGGACATCGTCGCGCATCTGCCGCACGACGTCACCGTCGCCGAACTCGGCAGCGGCAGCGGGCGGAAGACGCGGCGCATTCTGGAAGCGCTGTGTAAAAAACGCCCTACTTCGTACTGTCCGATTGAAATTTCGCGCAGCGCGTTGCAGTTGTGCAGACGTGAGCTCGGCGACATCGAGCGGATTTCGATTGTCGGTTACGAGCGCGATTATCTGGCGGGCCTCGCCGAAGTCAGCAAGAACCGCGCGTCAGACGAACGCTTACTTGTGCTGTTTCTCGGCAGCACCATCGGCAATTTCGGACGGCTTGCGGCCACGCGTTTTCTGCGCGATATCCGCAACATGCTCGCCCCCGGCGACGCGTTGCTGCTCGGCACCGATCTGATCAAGCCGACGCCGGTGCTGGTGGCCGCTTACGACGATTCGATCGGCGTGACGGCGTCGTTCAATCTGAATCTTCTGGCGCGGATCAATCGCGAACTCGATGGCGATTTTCCGCTTGATGCGTTCGAGCACGTCGCACGTTTCAATCCGGACGCGCGCAGCATCGAGATGCATCTGCGCGCGAAACGCGACGTGACGGTCCACGTGGGCGCGGCGCAATTGACGGTCACGCTGAAGGAAGGCGAAACGATCTGGACGGAGAGCAGCCACAAATATCGCGCCGAGGAAGTGCCCGCGATTGCGGACGATGCGGGCTTCGTCTGCAGCCATCAGTGGATCGAAGAGGAATGGGGCTTTGCGGAGAGTTTGCTGGTGGCGCGTTGAGGTTGTCGGCGCGGTTATGGAGAAACAAGTGGCAAGGCGGCGCGACATCAACGTGATGACGCGCCGCCTGACGGTCCATGAAGCGCGCGCTCAGTGCTGCTCGAAACGCTCATAGCGCTTTTCCGTCGCGCGTTCTTCGCCTGTGACCTCGGTCACGCGCGCCGCCGGCGGCCCGTGACGCAGCCATGACAGCATCCGGTCGACCTGGTTGGCCGGTCCTTGCAAGAGGGCTTCGACTGAACCGTCGTCGAGATTCGCCACCCATCCTTTGACACCGAGCGCGTGCGCCTGCCGCACGGTCGCGTGGCGAAAGCCGACGCCCTGCACCATGCCGCGCACCCGCACGTAATACGTTTCGATCCGCGAATCCAGATCCAGGGCCATGCCGTCCTCTCCCATGCAACGCAATCTTTCAAGCCGGCATTCTAGTCGCGTCGCGGCGAGATTGCTCGCCGGTTCGCTCGCGGACCGCACGAGGCGACACGCGGCGTGCGCGCCACGTACAATCCGTCGACTGTCACGCAGGGAATGGAAACAGAATGACCGAACAGAATCGCGATCTCGTGCTCGTGACCGGCGCCTCCGGCTTCGTCGGGTCGTCGGTGGCGCGCATCGCGCAGCAGAAGGGTTTCAAGGTGCGCGTGCTGGTGCGCGCCACCAGTCCGCGACAAAACGTCGAGGCGCTGGATGCGGAAATCGTCGTCGGCGATATGCGCGACGAAGCGTCGATGCGCGTCGCGCTGCGCGGAGTGCGCTATCTGCTGCACGTCGCCGCCGACTATCGTCTGTGGGCGCCGGACCCGAGCGAAATCGAACGCTCGAACCTCGAGGGCACGGAGGCGACGATGCGCGCGGCGTTGAAGGAAGGCGTCGAGCGCATCGTCTACACGAGCAGCGTGGCCACGCTGAAGGTCACGAGTTCCGGCCAATCCGCCGATGAAACCTCGCCTCTCAAAGCCGACCAGGCGATCGGCGTCTACAAGCGCAGCAAGGTGCTGGCCGAGCGCGCGGTGGAGCGGATGATCGCCGAGGACGGCCTGCCCGCGGTGATCGTCAATCCGTCCACGCCGATCGGTCCGCGCGACGTCAAGCCGACGCCGACCGGGCGCATCATCGTCGAAGCGGCGCTCGGCAAGATTCCCGCGTTCGTCGACACGGGGCTGAATCTCGTGCACGTGGATGATGTGGCCGCCGGCCATTTTCTTGCGCTCGAACGCGGCAAGATCGGCGAGCGCTATATTCTCGGCGGCGAAAATCTGCCGCTGCAGGCGATGCTCGCGGATATCGCCGCGCTGACCGGCCGCAAAGCGCCGACGCTGAGCTTGCCGCGCTGGCCGCTCTATCCGCTGGCCGTGGGCGCTGAAGCCGTCGCGAAGTTCACGAAGCGCGAGCCGTTCGTCACCGTCGACGGCTTGAAGATGTCGAAGAACAAGATGTACTTCACGTCGGCGAAGGCGGAGCGCGAACTCGGCTATCGCGCGCGGCCGTATCGCGAAGGTCTGAGCGATGCGCTCGAATGGTTCAGGCAAGCAGGGTATCTGAAGCGCTGATGCGTCGCTGACGATCAGGTCGGGCCGGGCCGCGCAGGTCTCCCCGCGCACGGCCATGCCGGCCGCTGCGGACCGTCCGGCGCGGCCTGCACGCATTTTGTTACAACGTCACTTTGTTTGCCGCAGGTAAAAGCCTACGCGCAGCAGGTAAAATCGCGGGTCTTACCAGAGAAACCTCGCATGAATCTTCACGAACAGCTCGGCGCGCTGGAAATGGGCGTCGATCAGCTCATCCAGGCTGTCGTGGCCCCGCAGGCCGAAAACATCCCCGAGACATCCACGGAAACCGCCGCGCTGCAAGCGCCGGCAAATCCTTCCGCTACGCAGCCCGTAGCGGAAGAGGCTGCGGCTGAAGCGCCGGCGCCAGCCAAAGACGAAGCGCCCGCCGCGCAAGTCCAGCCGACGCTCGAAATCAACCGCCCCGCGCAGAACGAGATCACCATGACGATCGGCGGCCAGACGGTCGCGCTGCGCGCTGAGCAGATTGGGCAGCTGATCGAGGAATTGTCGAACGCGCGCGCGTCGATGACGCCGGAGCCGCCTCCGGGCATCCCGCCGGGCTGGCGCTTCGTATCGACGAAGAACCCGGTCATGGCGGTGCAGAAACAGTCGAACGGCGACCGTCTGCTGGTCATGCGCCACACCGGCCACGGCTGGGTGCCGTTCACGTTCTCGCCCGACATGGTGATTCAGCTGTACATGCTGCTCACCAAGGGCTGATACGCAAAAAGCGGCGCTCGAGAGCGCCGCTTTCATTTTCATCCGGCAAATCCGCGTAACTGCGGATTCGCACATTCGCGCTGTTCAGCGCGGCTCAGCGCTCCTGCACCGGCGCCTGCACACGCGCCTTCCATTGACCGCCCTTGCCGCGCCAGTACCGCACCGCCGACGCAAACGTCGCGCCGACGTAGAACAACGCGACCAACGGCAGGAACGGCGCCCACAACGGCGAGCGGTGGTAGTAGCGCAGCATCGGCGCATAGGCGCAGCACATCGCCGCCCAGGCAAGCCACGCGGGCCAGGCAGTGGGGCCGAGCAGCAGCGCGGCGACGGGCGGCACCAAATAGATGATCGCCATGCCAGCCAGGGTGCCCGCCAGCAGCAACGGCGAGTAGCGCAGTTGCGTGAATGCAGTGCGCGCGATCATGTTCCAGATCTCGCGCCAGCTATCGTAGGGACGCAGCGACACGCTGCGCGCCGCCACATCCAGACGAATCGGATGACGTCCGGTGCCGCGATGCTTGATGCGCGTGGCGAGGCTGCAATCGTCGATCAGTTCGGCGCGAATCGACTCGATGCCGCCCGCTTCTTCGAGCGCGCTACGGCGCACCAGCATGCAGCCGCCAGCCGCCGCGGCCGTGCGATTACGCGGGTTGTTGACCCACGCGAACGGATACAGCTTGGCGAAGAAGAACACGAAAGCCGGAATCAGCGCCTTTTCCCAGAACGAGTCGCAGCGCAGACGGACCATCAGCGAGACGAGGTCGCGCTGTTCCGCATCCGCGCGCGCAACGAGCTGGGAGACGGCGTCAGCGGGATGGCCGATGTCGGCGTCGGTCAGCAACAGGAAATCGGCCGGCAGACCGAGCGTGCGCACCGCCTCGATGCCCTGCGACTGCGCCCATACCTTGCCGGACCAGCCCGGCGGCAGCGGCTTGGCGCTCAGCACCGTCAGACGGTCCGCGCATTGCAGATGCAATGCCGCGGCGCGGGCCGCGTCGGCGGTGCCGTCGGTACTGTGGTCGTCGACGACGATCACGTGGAATGCGCCGGGATAGTCCTGCTGAAGCAAGCTGGTGACGGCCTCGGCGATCACGTCGACTTCATTGCGCGCCGGTACGACCGCGGCGACCGCCGGCCATGTTTCGCGCGGCTCCGGCGTCAGCGGCGCGGCAGGACGGGCTCGCCAGAAGCCGCCACGCGCGAACAGCAGCACACACCAGATCAACAACGACAGACACGAAAGAAGAAACAGAACCACCGCCATTAAGCATTACCCTCGATTGAACGCGCATGCGCGCCGACGCGCCGCGACAGCCGCATAGCCACGGTGCGCGCCGCCACCACGCACCAGTCAAAACTGCTGAGCACCGGCCGCTGACGAAACACGTCGTAGCCGGCCATTTCGATTCGCTCGAGAATGCGCAGGCCGCCGTGCACGGCGCCGCACAGCTCGAAACCCAGCCGCCCCGGGATACGCAACGCGAGCGGCGCGCCGCTCACCAGCATGGCCCGGACGAACGAAATTTCGTGAGCCATCAGCGCCCGCCAGGCATCGTCGACGACGCCGTTGGCGATTTGCGGCTCGCTCACATTGAAGCGTTGCAACTCCGCGAGCGGCAGATAAACACGGTCTTTTTTCCAGTCCGCCGCGACGTCCTGCCAGAAGCTGACCAGTTGCAACGCCGTGCAGATCGCGTCGGAATCCCGCAGATTCGCCGGCGTGGCGGCGCCCACCAGATGCAGCATAAGATGGCCGATCGGGTTCGCCGAGCGGCGGCAGTAGTCGAGCAGCGCGGCGCGGTCCGCGTAACGGTGGGTATCGATGTCCTGATCGCACGCCAGCACCAGGTCGTAGAACGGCGCGAGGGGCAGCTTGTACTGTGCGACTACGCCGGCCAGCTTACCGAACAGCAGCGGGTGCACGGGCGCGGCGCGGCCGTCCGCGACGGCGTCGAGGCCGGCGCGAAAGTCGGCGAGGCGCGCATGCTGCGCAGCCGGGCTCCAGTCGCCTTCATCGGCAATATCGCCAGCCGTGCGGGCGACGTGATAGATAATGCCGACTGGCGCGCGCAGCGCTTTTGGCACCAATACGCTCGCGACCGGAAAATTTTCGTAGTGATCGACGTCCATCCAGCGAGCCTCGGATTCATTCTGTGTCGCGGCCGCCAACATGTGCCGCAGGACCATCTAGTTTAAGGGTTCCGCCAAACCGATGCAGCGCGTAATCATCGCCGGCTGCATCGCCGGCTGCGAAGCGGATGCCGCGCCGGGAATGCCGCGCCGGACGGCGAGCCGGCGGTTGCGGTGTCGGCCCAACACCTCGGGGGGCGCCCGAAGCAAAGCGGCCGTGATAGCGTTAGAATGCGCGTTTGGTTTTGCTGTGCCGGCCTTACGCCGGTCTCAAGACATCAACTAAATATGATGGTCGCGGCGATAAAGTCATTTTTACCGACTTCTTCGAAACCCGCGTCAGTCGGAGTTCGCCAACTTATGCGAGTCATCCTTGCTCAACCCCGCGGCTTTTGTGCGGGTGTTGTTCGTGCGATCGAGATTGTCGATCGCGCGTTACAGCAACACGGCGCCCCCGTGTACGTGCGCCACGAGATTGTCCACAACCGCCATGTGGTCGACAATCTGCGCCAAAAGGGTGCGCGCTTTGTCGAAGAGCTCGATGAAGTACCGCAAGGCGCCGTGGCGATTTTCAGCGCTCACGGTGTTGCGCAAACGGTCGAACGCGACGCGGAACAGCGCGGCCTCGACGTGCTCGACGCGACCTGCCCGCTGGTCACCAAGGTTCACGTGCAAGGCCGCCAATATGTGGCCGCGGGGCGCACGCTGATCCTGATCGGCCACGCCGGGCACCCGGAAGTCGAAGGCACGATCGGACAGATTCCCGGCACGGTGCTGCTGGTGCAGAGCGAAGCCGAAGTGGCGCATCTGGATCTGCCGCTCGATACGCCGCTCGCGTACGTGACGCAGACCACGCTATCGGTCGACGACACGCGTGGCATTATCGACGCCCTGTTGCACCGCTTCACCGACATCGTCGGTCCTGACACGCGCGACATCTGCTACGCGACGCAAAACCGCCAGGCGGCGGTTCGCGAGCTGAGTAAAGAGGTCGACGTGCTGCTGGTGGTCGGCGCGACCAACAGTTCGAACTCGAACCGGCTGCGCGAGATCGGCAGCGAAAGCGGCGTCGCGAGTCATCTCGTCGCCGACGGTTCGGAAGTGAAGCCGGAGTGGTTTGCGAACGTGCAAACCGTCGGCATCACGGCGGGCGCTTCGGCGCCGGAAGAGATGGTGAACAACGTAATCGATGCGCTGCGCGCATTGGGGCCCGTCGAGGTCACGACGATGGCGGGCCGTGAAGAAAAAGTCGAATTCAAGTTGCCATCGAAACTGATGCAACCACTCGCTGCACGCGAAGTTTAAGGAGGACGTCTTGTCTATTCCGCTGCTACAGAAAGTCCGGGTCGGCGCATACATCATGCGTCAGCATCTCTCCGGCAACAAACGCTATCCGCTCGCGTTGATGCTGGAGCCGCTGTTCCGCTGCAATCTTGCCTGCAATGGCTGCGGCAAGATCGACTATCCGGATCCCATCCTGAACCAGCGTCTGTCGCTCGAAGAGTGCCTCGGCGCGGTCGACGAATGCGGCGCACCGGTGGTGTCGATTGCAGGCGGCGAACCGCTGCTGCACAAGGAAATGCCGCAGATCGTGAAGGGCATCATCGCGCGCAAGAAGTTCGTGTACCTGTGCACGAATGCGCTGCTGATGGAAAAGAAGATGGACGACTACGAGCCGAACCCGTACTTCGTCTGGTCGGTCCACCTGGACGGCGATCAGGAAATGCACGATCACTCGGTGTCGCAAGACGGCGTGTACGAGAAGGCGGTCGCGGCGATCAAGGAAGCGAAGCGCCGCGGTTTCCGCGTCAACATCAACTGCACGCTGTTCAACGACGCGGTGCCCGAGCGCGTGGCCGCGTTCTTCGACACGGTCGGTCCGATGGGCGTGGACGGTATTACCGTCTCGCCGGGTTACGCGTATGAGCGCGCGCCGGATCAGCAGCACTTCCTGAACCGCGACAAGACCAAGCATCTGTTCCGCGAGATTTTCAAGCGCGGCAACAACGGCAAGAACTGGTCGTTCAGCCAGTCGGCGATGTTCCTCGACTTCCTGGCCGGCAATCAGACGTACGAGTGCACGCCGTGGGGCAACCCGGCGCGTACCGTGTTCGGCTGGCAGAAGCCGTGCTATCTGGTCGGCGAAGGTTACGTGAAGACCTTCAAGGAACTGATGGAAACCACGGACTGGGACAAGTACGGCACGGGTAACTATGAGAAGTGCGCTGACTGCATGGTGCACTGCGGATTCGAAGCGACTGCCGTGATGGATACGGTGGCGCATCCGCTGAAGGCCTTGAAGGTCAGCCTGGGTGGGCCGAAGACTTCGGGTGCTTTTACCAAGGATATTCCTCTGGATAGGCAGCGTCCCGCCGAGTATGTCTTTTCTCGACATGTCGAGATCAAGCTGGATGAGATCCAGCGGGCCGGCAAGGGTAAGAAGGTGCAGACGGCTTCTGCACACTAACGCTGGTTTTTTGGGGCGGTTTTGTACGCCCCTTTTACCTTGCAGTTTTTTAGAAAGCGCGGTGGCTTTTTTGCCATCGCGCTTTTTTATTGTTTGCCTGCGCAGGAAAAGAACCAATCAGGCGCTACGCGCAAAAACTACCCTGCGCTGCGCGCATTATGCGCAGTCAAAAACTTGATAAGCCCATCAACCCCGCCTTTAGAAAGTTGATCGGCAAACTGCGTTTGATAAACCTGAATCAACCAGGCACCCATCATATTGATGTCGTAGACCTTCCAGCCGGAAGCCCCCTTGGTCAGCCGGTAATCGATGGAATCGTCGCCGCCATTGCTAATAACGTGCGACTGCACCACCACGTCCTTGGCGCCGGCAGTCACATTGACCGGTAAGAACTTGAACTTCACGTCCTGATCCCGCAGCTGCGACAGCGAAGCAGCATACGTCCGCACCAGCAGGATCTGAAACTGCTCATACAACTGCTTCTGCTGATCAGGCGTGGCAGTACTCCACGCCTTCCCAACCGCAATCCGCGTAGTACGCTGAAAATCCGTCGCGGGCACAAATCGCGTTTCCACCAGTTCGGTGATCTTCTTCATATCGCCGCCGCGCGCCTGCGGATCGGCCTTCATCGCGGCAACGGTGCCTTCAACGGCACTCTTCACCACTGCATCAGGCGCGCTTTGCGCATACGCCGCCGTGGACACCACGGCCGCAGCCAGAAAAGCAGTCAAATAACGTTTCATACGCTCGTCAACACCTGAGAAGTAAGCACCGGCCAGACCAACAAGCCCGCGGCAAAAGCAAGATAGACCAGTATACCGAGATTGCGTTCCCACCCTAGCCCCGTAAAGCCTGGCGTGGCACTTGCTGCGAAGACGGTCCGGATCGCTCCGGCTCTGTATACTTGTGCACTTTCGTCAAAAACACTACCCGTGATAAGGCCCTCTCCGCCTACATGCTGAAGTCATCTATCGTCCGTCTCGTCGCCTATTCAGTGCGCCGTCCGCTACAGGTCATCGCCCTCTCGCTCGTGCTCGCGGTCCTGAGCGGCTTTTATGTCGTCCATCACTTCAAGATCAACACCGATATCAGCCGTCTCATCGAGACCGATAAGGAATGGTCGTCGCTCGACCATGCATTCGACGAGGCCTTCCCGGAGCGCGGTCAAACCGTGCTTGTCGTGGTCGAAGCCCGCGCCCCCGAATTCGCCGACGCCGCCGCCAATGCGCTCACCGCCGCGCTGCGAGCCGATTCGAAGGAGTTCGTCGCGGTCACGCAACCGGCCGGCGGCCCGTTCTTCGAGCACAACGGCTTATTGTTCCCGTCGACCGATGAAGTCCTGTCGACCACCTCGCAGCTCATCCAGTCTCGCCCGCTGGTCAACGCCCTCGCCCACGATCCGAGCTTGACCGGCCTCGCCGGCACGCTCACGACGAGCCTGCTGTTGCCGCTGCAACTCGGTCAGGTGAAGCTCGCCGACATGAGTCATCTGCTATCGCAAAGCGCGGCCGTGCTCGACCGCGTGCTGGCCGGACAGCCGGCGGCGTTTTCGTGGCGCGCGCTGGTCGACACGAGCGCTGCCACGGATCCGGCGCGCGCGTTTGTCACCGTGCAGCCCGTCGTGAACTACGACGCCCTCGAGCCGGGTGCGACCGCGTCGAAGGCGATCCGCGATACCGCCGCGGCGCTGCACCTCGATACGCGCTATGGCGCGGCCGTCCGTCTAACCGGCGAACAGCCGCTCGCCGACGAAGAATTCGCCTCGGTCAAGGACGGCGCGGTGCTCAACGGCATCGGCACCTTCATCGTCGTGCTGGTGATCCTGTGGCTCGCGCTGCGCTCGGGCCGCATGATCCTCGCCGTGTTCATCACGCTGTTCGTCGGCCTCGCGATCACCGCCGCGCTCGGCTTGATGATGGTCAGCGCGCTCAACATGATTTCGGTCGCGTTCATGGTGCTGTTCGTCGGACTCGGCGTCGATTTCGGCGTGCAGTTCGGCGTCAAATACCGCGAGGAACGCAATCGCGACGACCGCCTCTCCGCCGCGCTCGTGCACACGGCGCACAGCATCGGCGTGCCGCTCACGCTCGCGGCAGTCGCGGTCGCCGAAAGCTTCTTCTCGTTCCTGCCGACGGCTTATCGCGGCGTGTCGGAGTTGGGCAAGATCGCCGGCATCGGCATGTTCGTCGCGTACGTCACCAACATGACGCTGCTGCCGGCGCTGCTGAAAGTCTTCAACCCGCCGGGCGAAGCCGTGTCGCCGGGTTTCCCGCGACTCGCACCCGTCGACGATTTCCTCGATCGACACCGCAAGCCGGTGCTGATTGCGACGCTCATCGTCGTGATCGGCGCCACGCCCTTGCTCACGCATTTGCGCTTCGACTTCAACCCGCTGCATCTGAAGGACCCGCACACGGAATCGATGGCGACGCTGCTGTCGCTGAAAGATTCGCCGGAAGCGGCGGTCAACAACGTGCATGCGCTGGCGCCTTCGCTGGCGGACGCGGACCGCATGGCCGAGCATCTGCGAACGCTGCCGGAAGTGGGCCGTGTGACCACGCTCGACACCTTCGTACCCACTGAGCAGCAGCAAAAGCTGATGCTGATCGCGAGCGCCGCGCAGCAATTGCTGCCCGCGCTGACGCAGCAGCCCTCGGCGCAAGCCACGGACGCGGTGCGCGTCGCCGCGTTGAAACGCGCGTCGAACCAGCTCGCGCTCGCCGCCGACGATCACCCGGGCCCGGGCGCCGCCGAAGCCAAACATCTTTCGGCGGCGCTGCAAAAGCTCGCCGCCGCGGACGCCGCCACGCGCGACCGCGCCGAAACCGCGATGTCGGCGCCGCTGCGAATCGCGCTGAAGCAACTGGCGGATCTGCTGCAACCGACCGAAATCACTCGCGACAACCTGCCCAAAGACATTTCGACGGGCTGGCTCTCCAAGGATGGCCGCGCGCTCGTCGACATCGCGCCGAAGGTCAAGCCCGGCACCGATCCGAACGACGATGCGATGCTCGCCCGCTTCGCGCACGCGGTGAAGAAGGCTGAGCCGGGCGCGATCGGCGGGCCGATTTCGATCCTGCATTCGGCCGACACGATCATCAAGGCATTCCTGCAAGCGGCCGGCTGGGCGCTGCTGACGATTGCGATCCTGCTGTGGATTGCGCTGCGCCGGTTCGGCGACGTGCTGCGCACGCTGGTTCCGCTACTGGTGTCGGCGCTGGTGACGCTCGAGTTGTGCGTGGTGTTCGGCATGCCGCTGAACTTCGCGAATATCATCGCGTTACCGCTGATGCTGGGTGTCGGCGTGGCCTTCAAGATTTACTTTGTGATGGCGTGGCGCAATGGCCAGACCGGCCTCTTGCAGTCGAGCCTCACGCACGCCGTGCTGTTCAGCGCGGCGACCACGGCAACAGCATTTGGCAGCCTCTGGCTGTCGCACCATCCGGGGACGTCCAGCATGGGACGACTGCTGGCACTATCGTTGTTTTGCACGCTGATCGGCGCGGTGGTGTTCCAACCGGTACTGATGGGCAAACCGCGGCCACGTCGCGCGAAGAACAAGGAAATTTAAGCATGAAGCTGCGAACCACCGCGCTGGCACTCGTCGCCACTGGTCTGATCTCCGGTTGCGCGACCGGTCCTGACCGCAAGCCTGGCGACCCGTTCGAACCGGTGAACCGGGTCGTGTTCAACTTCAACGACGGCGTCGACCGCTATGTCGCCGTCCCGGTCGCCAAGGGTTATCAGAAGGTCACGCCGCAGCCGTTGCGTACGGCGGTGAGCAACTTCTTCTCGAATCTCGGCGACCTGAGCAACGCCGCGAACAACCTGTTGCAATTGAAGATCACCGACGCGACCGAAGACATCATCCGCTTCGCGTTCAACTCGACCTTCGGCCTGGGCGGCCTGCTCGACTGGGCGACGCCGGCCGGCCTGCCGAAGCACCACCAGGACTTCGGTCTGACGCTCGGCCGCTGGGGCGTCCCGTCGGGGCCGTATCTCGTCTTGCCGCTGTTCGGTCCGAGCACGGTACGAGACAGCATGGGTCTTGTGGTGGACGTGAAGTTCAACCCGCTGAACTACATCGAACCGGCGGAGCGCAATCCGCTGTACGTGTTGCAGTTCGTGAGCGTGCGTTCGGATCTGCTGGGCGCCACGGACCTGCTGCAACAAGCCGCGCTCGACAAATACTCGTTCGTGCGCGACGCCTACACGCAGCAGCGCAAAGCGCGTCTGCGCGGCACCAGCGACGGCGCGGCGCCGCCGCCGAACTACGAAGACCAGGACGACTCCGGCGCGTCGGCCGCGCCCGCCAAGGGCTCGGCAGCGGGCGCGCCGGCGGGCCTGCCGAACTACGCGGACCCGGGCGACGCAGCGGCAGCACCGAACGCGGCCTCCGGAAGCGCCACAAGCGCCCCGGCGGGTACGCCGAACTACACGGACCCGGGCGAGACGCCAAACGCGCCTGCTGCGGCGCCCGCAGCAGCTTCGGGCGCGAAGGCACCGACTCCGGCGCTAGAAACCGCGCCTACGGGGGAAAAGTAAGCCGGACACAGCACCGCGTGCACGGCGACGGGTCATGGCGGCATCAGAACGAAGGCGGCCATATGCGCCTCCGTGCAAGCTAGCGCATTGACCGGCGGGGCGACCGCCGTCAGGTCCCCATCCGCAAGGCCCCGGCCACTCCTAGCGCGTGACGCGCCTGAACCAAAGAAGTCCGAGCCGCCCGGGCATCGGCGGCAACCTGAATCAGCGCCCCGATCTGCGACGGCTGCCGCAGCAATTCCCGCAGAATCGGCGCAATCGCAGTGCTGCCGTCATCGCGCAAGCCCGCTGTCGCCGCCGAAGGCAGCGTCCGCCACGCCGGATCGACGATCGCGCGGCATACGGCGAACGGCACGCCGTGCGCGGCGGCCGTGGCCCCGGCGATATGCGATTCCATATCGACAGCCAATGCGCCAGTCGAGCGATGCAGCATCCGCTTGTCGTCGGCACTGACCAAAGGCGCAGTGACAGCAGCCATCAGGCCGCGCCGCAGGCGCGCCTCGAGCGGCCCGACGGCCAACGCGGCAGCCAGCCGATCCGCCCAGCGCGGATCGGTTGCGAGCCGCCCAAACGGTCCCTCGACCGCCTCCGCAACGATCAGCGTGCCCGGCTCCAGATCGGGCGCCAAACCACCCGCCGTGCCGAAGCTGACAATCCCCGCGCACCCGCGCGCGACCGCCGCGCTCAGCGCGCGCTCCAGCAAATCGGCGCGCGCGGCGTACACCACCTCGACGCCCTTGCCGCGCGCGATGCGCGCCTCGAAGGCCATGCCCGTCACCGCGATTACCGGCAAGGTGCTGCTGCCGGCGCCGGCGAACGGCGTTGTCGTAGGCGGCATCCGTTACATCCCGACCGTCACGCGCGTCAGCCCGTTACGTTTCAGATGGCGGAAGCGCGCCAGCGCCCACAACGGGAAGAACTTGCGATAGCCGTGGTAACGCAGATAGAACACGCGCGGGAAACCGGTCGCGGTAAAGCGTGTTTCGTCCCACAGACCATGCTCGCGCTGCTCGCGTTGCAAATAATCGATACCGCGAGCGACCGCCTCGTGATTCACCTCGCCGGCCGCCATCAAACCCATCAGCGCCCACGCGGTTTGCGAGGCCGTGCTCGGCGCGCGCTCGTAGCCTCGGTAGTCGAGCTTGTAGCTCTCGCCGCCCTCGCCCCAGCCGCCATCCTGGTTCTGGATCGACAGCAGCCACTGCACGGCGCGTCTGATGCGCGGGTCGTCGTGCGGCATGCCCGCGGCGTTCAGCGAACACAGCGCGGTCCACGTGCCGTAGATGTAGTTCAGCCCCCAGCGCCCGTACCAGCTGCCGTCCGATTCCTGTTCCTTGAGCATGTAATCGAACGCGCGCTGCGCCGGTTCGCTGCCGGCTGGCAGTTCGCCAAGTTGCGCGAGCATCGACAGACAGCGGCCCGACACGTCCGCGGTCGGCGGATCGAGCAACGCGCCGTGATCGGAGAACGGGATGTTGTTCAGGTAGTACTGGGTGTTTTCCGGCTCGAACGCGCCCCAGCCGCCATCGCTGCTCTGCATACCGACCACCCATTCGCGCGCGCGTGCAATGGCTTCGCGATCGACATCCGATTGCGTCAGCGCCGCGGAGCGATGCATCGCCATCGCCACCACTGCCGTATCGTCGACGTCCGGGTAGTACGCGTTGTTGTACTGGAACGCCCAGCCGCCGGGCCGCACATTCGGACGGCGCGAAATCCAGTCGCCACGCACGTCGAGAATCTGCAGCGGACGCAGCCACGCCAGCCCACGTTCAGCAGCTTGCTCGGCATGCGCTTCGCGGGTTTCGAGCAATGCATGCGCGACGAGCGAGGTATCCCATACCGGCGACAAACACGGCTGGCAATAGGCTTCGTCGTCCTTGACGACGAGCAGCTTTTCGATCGACTGGCGGGCAATCGCGCGATTCGGATGATCGGCCGGATAGCCGAGCACGTCGTACATCATCACCGAGTTGGCCATCGCCGGGAAAATCGCGCCAAGGCCGTCTTCGCCGTTCAGCCGTTCGTCGACGAAGGCCACCGCCGCGCGCACCGCGCGTTCGCGCGTCGCCTTCGGGAACAGGCCGTCCACGGCGCGCAGCATCACGTCCACGCCGCTGAAGAAACGGAACCAGCCGAGATGCTGATGCGGCGCGCGGGCCCGCGTGCCGGTGTTGACCGGCGCGCCGCGGAACAACTCGTCGATACGCACGCGGCGCGGATTGCGCGCGACCGGCCGCTTCGCGTTCAGCACCAGCAGCGGCACGATCACGGTACGCGCCCAGTACGACACCTTCGACAGATGGAACGGGAACCACTCGGGCAGCAGCATGATTTCGGCGGGCATCATCGGCACCGCGCGCCACGACACCACACCGAACAGCGCGAGCAGAATCCGCGTGAACACGTTCGCCTGTTCCGCGCCGCCGTGCGCCAGAATCGCTTCGCGCGCGCGGACCATGTGTTCGGCGTCTGCCGGGTCGCCGATCATCTTCAGCGCGAAGTAGGCCTTCACGCTGGCGCTGATGTCGAGCGCGCCGTCGGTGAAGAGCGGCCAGCCGCCGTTATCCAGCTGGATGCGGCGCAGGTAGCGCGCGATCTTCTGCTCCAGTTCCACATTCGGCGTTTCGCCGAGATAGTGGACCAGCAGCACGTATTCGGCGGGAATCGTCGCGTCGGCTTCGAGTTCGTAGGCCCAGTGGCCGTCCGGTTTCTGCACAGCGAGGATCGCATCGGTCGCGCGCGTGATCGAGGCGTCGAGCGACGTTGCGGGCGCGTGCGGCGCAACTTCAGGCGCGCTCTCCGACGCATCGGCGAATTCGGGCAGGACGGCGCCCAGCTGCTGGGCTTGAGATAAATCGTTCATCGGCGTTCCATCGGTTGATTCAGCAGCATGTCCGCAGCCTTCTGGCCGGAGCGGACCGCGCCTTCGATCGTCGCGGGCAGGCCAGTAGCCGTCCAGTCGCCCGCGAGCATCAAATTGTTCCAGCGAGTACGCGTACCGGGCCGCTGCGTTTCCTGATCCGGCAACGCGGCAAACGTCGCGCGCTTTTCCATCACGACTTGCCAGGCCGGCATCGGCTCGGCCGGCAAACTGGCGGCTTGGGCCACTTCGGTCCAGACGGTTTGCGCCAGCGCTTCATGCGGCGTGTCGAGCACCCGGTCCGCGGCGTTGATCGTCACCGAGAGCCGGCCATCGGCCGCGAACAGCCAATCGGCTGTCGCGTTCAGCAACCCTGTGACCGGCGGCAAACCGAACGGCGGCTCGACCGCGAAATGCACGCTAGCGACCGCCGCGAAGCGATTGGGTGCCCGCAAACCAGGCACGACCGTTTGGGCGATCTCCGGCGGCACCGCGAGGATCACGGCCTGGTTCGCTTCGATCGCGATGCTTTCGTCAACGAAATTCAGCGCCGACACACGGCCCGGGCCCGGGCCGGGGCCGGGGCCGGTGTTGGCAAACTGAATGTCTTTCAGGCGCGAACCGAGCCGGATCGCCGCGCCGCCATGTTGCAACAGGCGCAGCGCCGGATCGACAAAGGCGCTGCCCAGACCGTTGCGCGCCACCAGCGGCCGGCACGCGAGGCCACCGGCCATCAGAGTCTCCCGGACCATCGCGCCCGTCAGCTCCGCCGACGCTTCGCGCGGCTCGACATTCAGAAGCGCGACAAACAGCGGCCGCAGCAAGCGGTCCCACAGCGGGCCATTGCAACGCATGGTCTGCGCCACCGTGCGGGCGGGTTTGGCGAACAGCAGCGGCACGAGCGCCAGATAGTCGCCCGGCCCGGTGTTCGGCACACGTACGTTCGGATCGAAGACCCACCACGGCAGCGTTCCCGGCGAGATGCGCACCGTCCAGCGCGCCCGCGTCGCCAGATCCACGAACGGATAATCGGGCTGAGCCGGACCGATCAGTTCGTCGGCGGCGCCGATCGCGCGCAAGTAGTTGAACGTCGCGAAATTGCCTGACAACACCATGTGATTGCCGCTGTCGATGGTCGCGCCCAGCGTGCTGTCGTAGTACGAACGGCAACGGCCGCCCGCCTGGGCCGCCGCTTCATGCAGCACGACTTGTGCGCCGCGCCGCTGCAATTGCACCGCAGCGGCCAGGCCGGCGAGGCCGGCGCCGATCACATGGACGAGCTTTTGCATCAGCTCAGAAGAGCGCGTAACGCGCGACGATCCACAGCATGCGCATGCGCGGCTTGCTGACCTTCGTACGCGGAATATCGAAGCCGCGCTCGAGCGTGCGCTCGAGCAGCACGCGATAGACACCCGACATGATGCGCGGCGCGCGCACGTGGCTGCGCGGCTCGCGATCCATGATCGCGTCGGAGGCGGCGAAGTGTTCTTTGGCGCGCTCGGCGAGCGTCGCGCACACGCGCAGCAGCGACGGATCGTCGGCGATCTGCGCCGGGCTCGTCACGGCGATGCCCTCGCGCGCCAGCAATTCGAGCGGCAGGTAACAGCGGTTGATGCCGGCGTCTTCGTCGATATCGCGCAGGATGTTGGTCAGTTGCAGCGCGCGGCCCAAGTGGTGCGACAGCAAACGGCCCGGCTCGTCCTGCATCCCGAATATCCTCACCGATAGACGGCCCGCCGCGCTCGCGACACGGTCGCAGTAGAGGTCGAGCGTGGCTTCGTCGGGCGCGCAGATGTCGGCGGCGGCGTCCATCGCCATGCCGTCGATCATCGCGTGAAAATCTTCGCGTTGCAGATGAAACGTATGAATGTGCCGCGTCAACGCGCGCAATGAAGCGCGCGGCGCGCCGGCGTAGCACGCGTCGATGTCGGCCCGCCAGCGCTCGAGCGCAGCGGCGCGTTCGGCGCGCGGCATGTCGCTGTCGGCGATATCGTCGACAGCGCGGCAGAAAGCGTAGACCTGATACATCGCGTCGCGCTGCGCGGCCGGCAGAATGCGCATTGCGAGATAGAACGAGCTGCCGGACGTTGCGGCAGCGGCGTCGATTTCTGTATCGTCCACGACAAGATTGGAAACAGCCAAGACGATCTCCGCAGGAGGCGCCCGCTGAAAGGCGTTCAAGAAGTCATGCCTACCCGCAGGGTAAGCGGCCCGCGCGCGCGGACACGCGCGAAACACCCGGCAGGGATGCCGGAAACGGCGAAAAGTATAACAACCTTTGTGAGAAGCCGCAGTTTTGGGGACGAGTAAGGGGCCTGAAGCGAGCCGGATGCGCCGGCGGCGAGGCATCCAACGCCGGTGCGCGGCGCAGGCAGGAATCGCCGGCGCCCGATTCGGATTCAGATAAACGCGACCGACCGGTTGCGCCCCTGCCGCTTCGCGCTGTAAAGCGCCGCATCGGCTTCGTTGATCAGCACGTCGTACGCCGGCACGCCCACGCGCGCCGCCGCGCCGCCCACGCTCGCCGTCACCGGCACGCTCGTGCCCTGCACTTCGACCGGCGTGTCGCTGATCGTCCGGCGAATCTTTTCCGCCACCCGCATCGCGTCTTCGAGCGGCGTACAGGGCAGCAGCAAGGCGAACTCCTCGCCGCCAAACCGCCCGAAGGTGTCCTGCGCCCGCACCACCTCGGCGACCCGCTGCGCCATCACGCGCAGCACCGTATCGCCGACGCCGTGGCCGAACTGGTCGTTGATTTTCTTGAAGTGATCGAGATCGAACAGCAGCACGGACATGTCGCCGCCGTAACGCTGCCAGCGCGTGTATTCGTCGCGCAGGCGCGCTTCGAAGTACCGGCGATTGGCGATACCCGTCAGACCGTCGCGGTCCGCGTATTCCTGCAGCTTGGCGACCGCCTCCTCGCGCTCGCGTTGCACGATGCTGACGTGCGTGACGTCCGAGATGGTGACGCACACGGCCACCACTTCGCGATCGCGCGTCAGCGGCATGAAGGTGCAGTCCTGCTGCATGAAATCGACGCCGCCGGTAATCGGCCGGTCGTGATCGAACTTGAACAGATACGGGCGCTGTTCCCACGAACTGAACGCGAAACTGCCGAGCTGGAACACGCTTTCGATCTTGCGCGACAGCCACACGCGCGGCAGCTCGGGAAAATGTGTGAAGAGCGATTTGCCGACCACCTGTTCCGGCGACAAACCGCTGTGATCCTGCATGAACCGATTCCACATCAACACGTTCATCTCGCGATCGAGCACGAAAATGCCGAAGCCGACACGTTCGACTACCAGATCGCTCAACGAATCAGCGGGCACGTTCATAAGCTGGACAGGAGAGCGTCGAGCGCCTCGTTCATGTGGCGGATCGACTCTTCGGCCATCAGCATCACGAGATGCGCGCGGAAGCTCTGGTCTTCGAGCGCGAAATTCACTTCGACCAGCAACGCGACTTCCCATTGCAGCACGCCGGGCTGGAACACCTCGTCGAGCGTCATCGCTTCGCCGAGCAGGCCGGGCGCCGAGAAAACCGGTGTGCGGCCGAGCTGGTCGAGAATGCACGAGACGCACGCGCCCGTCAGCACGTTGGCGACGTCGAACATGAGTTCGTTCTGGCTCACCGTCTCGTAGGTGGAGCGCGCGTACGGGTCGCTCACGAGCGAACACAGCTGCTCGATGCTGTCGCTGCGGCAGATCACCAGCGCCTCGCCCTTGATATCGGAGCGAAAGCCCTGGCGCACCGCGCTGACCGTGTCCTGGATCCCGGTCATCTCGCGCAGCGCCTGCGCGGCCTCGCTCACCGCCACCACCTTCACACGCGGCACCGACAATTCGATGAACGCGTCGAGCAGCCGCGCGAGGCGCGTCGCGGCCTGGCCCATCGCCAGATTGGCGACTTCCTGCAGCGCGTCGCGCCGGTCTTCGTTGAGGACTGGCTCAGACATACAACCCGTACTCCTGGAGGATGGGCAGTACCGCCTCGGGCGTGACGGGCTTGGCGATGAACGCAGCGGCGCCGAGCGCGCGCACGCGCGCCTGGGCCATCGGCTGAATATCGGCGGAGACGACGATGACGAAGGTGTTCAGATCCTCATGCTGCAAGGCTTCCAGCACCTGATAGCCGGTCATGTCCGGCATCGTCAGGTCGAGGAACATCACCGACGCTCTGCCTTCGCGATACAGAGCGAGCGCCTCGCGCCCGTTCGTTGCGTAGGACACGTCGACATCCCAGTCCGGCGGCAATGCCTTGGTGAGCACCTTTCGGGCAAGCAGCGAATCATCGGCGATCACAATGGGCAAAGGCATGGGCGGGTCGGGGAAAGCGGGATTAGTTCTGGCGCGTTAACGGCAGATAGCGGTAGTTTCTTTAGCGCGCGGTCTGTCGAACGGCGGCAAGAAAGGCGAATTGCGGCGGGAATTCAGATCGCGAACGGCCGGGGAGCGCGCGCGGCGAGGCGCTTATGGTGAAACCGCCGGGCACGTATGATGGCGTGCGCGCACGGTGGACGACGGCGATGACCGGCATGTTCGAAGCCTACCCCGTAAATGAATCTGAGCGGCTTCATGGATCGGACTGGTCCCGTTGCCGCGCGCGTGTTCCGCAAGCACCGTCCGTCACGCGTTGTGCACGTTGTCTGGCGGCCCTCGCGGCGGTTGCGGCCGAACATGGCGGACGCATTATTTATCGTGGCATCGATTTTCGAAGCAAAAGGGCGGAAAGGCAACTCGCCAATTTAGCCTACGCTAATCAGATTTCCCCATTAAATGCTATTTTTGAAAATATTTTATTACGTCTCGATGACTTTCTTTTGCCTTTATACTTTTGTGTACGTTTGCGCTTGCCGATTCGTCGCTGATTCAAAAGGCAGACAAATCTGTACCGCCATTTGCCGCAGCAACGACTCGCGCCGCCGCGAGTCTATGCTTCTCATATCTCGTATGATGATGCCGGCTTCCGGTTTTTTTCGTCTTGAACGACCGTAGCGTAAATCGAAAATGACACCCGACCGGTTCGACCCGCCTCAAGCGAGCCGCCATTCCGCTGGCCGGCAGGACGAGGCGCTGTTCCCGGCCGTGCCGGAACAGAATTTCCACGTGCGGCGCATGACGCTGATCGCGCTGCTGATCGCTGCGATCGTCCTGCCGTGCGTGTATGTGGCGGCGATGGCGTTCAACGATCTGCGCGCGCGCGAGGCCGGCGCCACCGACATGACGCTGCGCACGGTGCGGGTCGCCGAAGAACACGCGCTGAAAGTGTTCGACATGAACGAGACGCTCGACTCCCGCATCGTCGATCTCACACAAGGACTCGACGACGACGGCATTCGCGCCGGCGAATCCGCCATTCACGACAAACTTCGCACTATGGGCGGCGGTTATCCGCAGGTGGCCGCCGTGTCGATCTTCGGCCGCGACGGCGACTTGCTCGCCAGCAGCCGTTTCTATCCGGCACCGTCGATGTCGATTGCCAAGCGCGAAGACTTCACCGGGGTTCGCGACGGCAAGGATATCGAGCACGTGTCGAAGGTGATGGTGGGACACGTCGCCGGCGAACAGGTGTTCAACATGGGCGTCGCGCGGCGCGCCGCCGACGGCTCGTTCGCCGGGGTCGTGTCGGTCGCGTTGCGGCCGAGCTATTTCAGCGCGTTCTACCGCGAACTGCTGGGCGGCAGCGGCGACACGCCGATGACCATGAGCCTGATCCGCACCGACGGCGCAATCCTCGCGCACTATCCGCGCAGCCCGCACGAGCCAGTGGCGATATCGCCGCAGTCGCCGCTCGCCCAGGCGCTGGCTCAGGTGCGGCGGGCCGGCGTGGTGCGAATGAGTTCGGACATCGACGGCGACGATCTGATCCTCGCCTACCGGCGCGTCGGCGCGTATCCGGTGTACGTGTCGAGCGGCTACCGCGCTTCGGCGATCTGGGCCGGCTGGTACCGGCATCTCAGCGTTCTGATCCTGTCGATGTTCACGCCGTCAATCGTGCTGTGGTGCGTGATCTGGCTGTCGCTGCGGCGTCTCGGCGCCGAAGAGGAGGCGTGGGAGCGCTGGCAGGCCGAGGCGTCGATGCGCCGCTCGATCGAATCCGCGTATCGTCAGTCGCGCAAGATGGAGGCGCTCGGCAATCTGGTCGGCAGCGTCGCGCACGACTTCAACAATCTGCTGATGATCGTGTCGGCCAACGTGCAGATCGCGCGACGGCGCGGCGCACCGGGGCTCGACCGCGAGATGTCGGCAATCGAGCGGGCGCTCAAGAGCGGCCAGTCGCTCACGCGGCAATTGCTCGGCGTCGCGCGCAAGCAGCCGTTGCGGAATGAGACGCTCGCCCTCGAGCGCTGGCTGCCGGCATGCCGCGAGTTGCTACGCGCGTCGCTCGGCGCGAAGATTTCGCTGGTGATGGATATCGGCGTCGAAATCTGGCCCATGCGCGTCGACGTCGCCGAATTCGAACTGGCGCTGATCAACCTCGCCGTGAATGCGCGCGACGCGATGCCCAACGGCGGCCGTTTCACCGTGCGGGCCACCAACATCGCATTCCGCCACGAGGACGGCTTTCCGCTCGTCGGCGATTTCGTGCAGTTGTCGCTTGAAGACACCGGCGGCGGCATGCCGCCCGAAGTGCTGGCGCGCGCCTTCGAACCGCTTTTCACGACCAAGCCGAAAGGCATGGGCACGGGTCTCGGGCTGCCGCAGGTATTCGCCTTCTGCGAGCGCTCGGGCGGCCTTGCGGCGATCGACAGCGCGATCGGCGCGGGCACGTCGGTGCGCCTGTACCTGCCGCGCGCCGCCGCGGCGCCCGAGGCTGAACGGCCGGCTGAACCGGGCGTCGAGGAAGCCGGCACGCCGCACGGCCTGCGCATTCTGCTGGTCGAGGACAACGACGAAGTCGCCGCCGGCACCGAAGCCTTGTTGCAGATGATGGGGCACCAGGTCACCTGGGTCTTCAATGCCGACACCGCGCTGCGCCTGTTCGACGACGCCCACGCCAGGCAGGCCCGCACCGGCGAGCCGCTGCCGTTCGATCTGGTGCTGTCCGACATTCACATGCCCGGCACGATGAACGGCATCGATCTGGCTGAAGCGGTGCAGGCGTTCGATACCAGGCTGCCGGTCATTCTGGTGACCGGCTACGCCGAAGAACTCGACCGCGCGCGGCATGTGGACGTGCGCGTGCTATCCAAACCCTTCGATATCGCGTTGCTCGACAAGCTCCTGCAAACGATCCAGCGCGATCTGACGCAGTCGGGCACGCATTCCGCGGCTCACCCCGCAGATTAAAAACGCCCCGGGGATCGCCGCGATTTACCGGCAATTGTAAAAACGCGGCGCCCGCAACCAGCGGCGCGCCGCGCTTTTTGCCTTCCGAACGGCGCACACAGGCGCTGGCCCATTCGGGCACGAACGTTGCAGCACGGTTAAGGAAGGAGAGCGACGCGTTTCCGCGCTGTCTACTCCGCCCAACGTCGGGAGGCAGCCATGCGACACGCTGTGATTGGTTTATTCGACACCTATTCCCAAGCGGAGATCGCCCGCGATACGCTCGTGCAAACCGGTTTTGCACACGAAACTATCGAGTTGCAGGCGAACCCGGAACCCTCCGTCGGCTCGGCAACCGACGAAGTCGCCAGCCCGGGCGTGCTGGCCAACATCGAACGTTTTCTTGCCAGCCTGTTTGCCAGCGGCCCACGCGCGTCCGAAACGGCCCGCTATGCCGAGGCCGTGCGCCGTGGCGCCGTGCTGGTGTGTGTCAACGCCGCGAGCGAATCGCATGCGGAACTCGCTCGCAATACCTTGAGGAGACTGGGCGCTACCGACGTCGGCGAGCGCTCGCCCGACTGGGACGCGCCGCTGAGCCGCGACCATTCCATCCTCGATGAACTGGGCATCGGCGCAGTGACGCCCGGCACGCCTCGCACCTCGAGCGCGACCAGCCGGCCCGCGACGAAGGCTGGTCCGCAATATTCACCGCCGCCGCCGGCTGAGCGGCCGGCCACCGATCCGCTGAACGAGCCCGTATCCGATCCGCTGGTCGGCGATGCGGGACGCAGCGCGATTGCCGCCGGCAGCATGCCGGGTTCGGGCGCCGTCATGCAACCGTCAGAAGTCGTCCCCCAAACGGGCCAGCCGCACGCGGGTATCGGCGAGCAGATTCCGAACGAGTATCTGGAATACGAAGAAGATTTCCGCAGCCACTACGACGAGCAATACGCGGCCGACAGTTCGCGTTACGAAGACTACGTGCCGGCCTATCGATACGGCGCGGAGATCGGCCGTGACGCGCGTTATCGCGACAGGCCGTGGGACGACGTCGAGCCGGAAGCCCGGCGTCACTGGGAAAGCACCTCGCCGGAAAGCACGTGGGAACGTTTCAAGCTCGCCGTGCGTCACGGCTGGGAACGCGTGACGGGACATCACCACGTATAAGCAGAGGACATGACAGCGCCGGCGTGCCGCGAGGTGACGGCAACGCCGGCGCGTTTCATTCACCCGATGATATTCACCCGATCGCTTGCGCGGGCATACCGTCAGGCAGCGGTATGCAGCTTGACCCATGCGACGTAGCGATCGACGAACGTCTGCAAGAACTTGCGCGTGCCGTCGTTCAGAATCTCGCCTTTCTCGTTGATGACCGCCGCGTCGTGCTTGATGAACACTTCGGGCTGGCCGAGCGTGGCGACGTCGAGATAGGCCAGCACGTTACGCAGATGCTGTTGCGCGAGCGCCGTGCCGGTCGCGCCGGGCGACGTGCCGAGCACTGCGCCGGGCTTGTTGGCAAACGAATTCGTCCCCCACGGACGCGAGCCCCAGTCGATCGCGTTCTTCAGCACGCCAGGCATGGAGCGGTTGTATTCGGGGGTGACGAACAGCAGGCCATCGGCTGCTTCGATGCGCTGCTTCAACTGTTTCGCGACTTCCGGAAAGTCGGCGTCGTATTCCTGGCTGTAGAGCGGCAAAGAGCCGATGTCGATAAATTCGAAGCTGAAGTCGGCGGGCGCGAGCGAAACCACAGCGTGGGCCAACTGACGGTTGAAAGACTCGCGGCGCAGGCTGCCGACGACGACTGCAATGTGATGGGCCATGTTTCGTTCCTCGGGTTGAGGCGCTTGACGCGCGAAAGGGTACGAAGTGTCAATCATAGGCAAAAGCCCGCCGGATCGAGAGCCGTGATGGCAAAAACACCGGCGATCGGAAAGACGGCAGCAAACCATGCGGATTGCAACCGGTGGATAACCCGGTAGCGCCCAAAGTTATCCACAGATTCACTGAATAACCTTGTGGATAAGTAGTACTTTTGCCTTGTCAATCAAGCATGCTTTCGGCGTAGGACGATTTGAGGCAAATGGGCGCTCCTGCTTTATACGGACGATCGAGCAATGAGTCTGAATTACGCAGGCAAATCCCATGACGAGGCCGTAGCCGCGCGAAAAAAGGCCCGGCAGCGGGTCGCAGGAGCAACCCGGCGGCGAAATGGCCGTGGACGGCACAGAAACCGACGCGCGGCATAGCTGCGGCGAGTTGTCCGAACGTGGCAAGGAAGTGTGGCGCCGAGGTCATGGCATCCGATGGTGGCGGGAAGATCGACCGCCGGTGATTGCGTCTGGCGGCGTCTGGCGGCATCGAGCCGGGAGAGGCTGCGCGGCAAGTGCATTTGCCATAAACGCAAAAAGGGCGCCGTTATCGGCGCCCTTTTTTCACTTCGCGAGTCGGTTTCGTTGGCGAGCCCAGTGCCGGATCTCTTTCCGGCCGTGCCCCCCGCCGATCAGTTACCGAAGAACACGTTGCAGTACGATGCCGGACCGCTGCATTGGGCCGGCGAAGCGGCTTGGGCCACGCCCGAAGCGGCGGCAAACAGGGCGACGGAAGCGATCAGGGCGGAAAGAATGCGTTTCATGGTGCGACTCCTCTTCAGCGTTTGGTTTGCGATCAGGTGCGATCGATGAAGTGAAGAATAGCGATTCAGCGTTTACCTAAAAACACCGAAGTGGAGAAGACATTTTTTCAAATGTTGAAATAATTGAAGCGCCACGTGAGCATGGATACGAGGCGGCCGAGGCTTCAGGTGGGGCTGCGTCGACGTCTGTTCGGGGTTGAGCGGTTGACCCGATGCCTTGCTTTCAATTTGCGCAATAATGTTTTTCGCTGTCATAAACGCCTTGCCGCTCCGACTAAGGTCATCGGGTCATCGCTTTCTGGCGGGCACATGTTCAATACCAATTCGCTTGTGCAGGAACGTGCGCGAGAATGGCGCACGAGTCCAAAAATAGCGCAAGGAACCTCACCCGCTCATGAACCACAACGATTCAATAGAAGACGTGCGGCAGCCGTCGGCGCGACGACGGAGCGCGTCATGGCGCAGATAAGCGGGCCGGCGCTCGACGATCCCGCCTATCTGACGCAGTTGCGGCGCGACCTGTTGCGCTTCGCCCGTCTGCAACTGCGCGATGCCGCAGCCGCCGAAGACGCCGTGCAGGAAGCACTGGCCGCCGCATGGACGCAAGCTGACCGGTTCGCGGCCCAGTCGGAACACAAGACGTGGGTGTTCGGCATCCTGCGGCACAAGCTCGTCGATACCTTGCGCGCGCGGCAGCGCACGGTGAACCTCTCGGCGCTCGAATCCGAACTCGACGGCGAGGCGCTGCTCGATCGGGAGCTGTTCAAGGACAACGGCCACTGGTCGCGCGAGAGCAAGCCGCAACCGTGGCCGACGCCCGAAACCGCGCTGCGTCAGCAGCAGTTCTGGACGTTGTTCGAAATGTGCCTCGAACATCTGCCCGAACACATCGGGCGCGTGTTCATGATGCGCGAATTCCTCGATCTCGATACCGAGGCCATCTGTGCCGAATTGCAGATGACCGCCAATCATTGCAGCGTGCTGATCTACCGGGCGCGGCTGCGCTTGCGCACCTGCCTGAGCGAAAAGGGCCTATCCAGAGAGGATGCGAATGGGGAAGTGTAAGAACATCACGCGTCTGCTGTCCGACGCGCTCGACCGTCGGTTGACGACCGGCGAATGGGTCGCGATCCGGCTGCATCTGCCGACCTGCAGCGGCTGCCGCAACTATCGCAAACAGATCCGCCTGCTGCGCGTGGCCGCGCACGCGGCGAGCGGGATCGAAGTGCCGGGCGCGGCCGGTGCCGATGAGTGATGCGATTGATTCGGTCAATGCGCGGCCAGCATCTGCGCGTTGGCGGCGCATCGGCCGGGCGCCTCGCTTAGCGTTCGCCCGGCGGCGTGTTGCGGTAGCGCTCAAAGAAACTCGCGTGCGACGCTTCGTCGATAGCGACGGGATGCGGTTCGGTGCGCGCAGGATGTTTGGCGAGTTGCGCCCGCGTGCGGATCGGCCGATGCTGGAAATTGCCGCCGCAGTTCGGGCATACGTTGCGTAGCGTGCTGAGCGCGCACACTTCGCAGAACGTGCATTCGTACGTGCAGATCATCGCGTCGGGCGCGTTCGGCGGCAGTGATTTGCCACATCCTTCGCAGGATGGTCTCAGTTCAAGCATGGTTCTGGCTCCGTATCGAGAGGGGAAAGCGGGCGCTAATACCGCGCTTGCCGCACTTGCCGCACTTGCCGCACTTGCCGCACTTGCCGCACTTGCCGCACTTGCCGCACTTGCCGCACTTGCCGGATGACGCAGTGTAAGCGGCGAGCGCGATGCAGAATCGACAACTGCGCGTCAATTCCTGCCACCGCGCCCGCTCGCCGCCAATCAGACGCACGATGTCCGCTTTGGTCTATTGACGCAGCCGCGGCAACGCGGATGCCGCCGATTGCTGCGACCACTACCAACCTGACGCAGCGAAGCCGGCAGACGGCGGGAGCGGCCATGAAGCCGCGATGTGGAACATCTCCGGCGTGATTTGCTTATGCGAATTTATCGGTTCGTCCAGGTTTGCGGACGGCTTATCGTCGGTGGCAATCGGTCCGTTTTGCGTCCGTCTTTTTAACGACCACTTTTATGTCCCGTCATCCGTTACTTACGCGCCGCGCGTTTATCGCCGGCGTGGGCGCTTCGCTGGCCGCCGCGGCCCTGCCCCTCGCCTCCACCACAGCCTTCGCGGCCGATGCGCATGCGAAGGAATTTCGCATCGGCTACCAGAAAGCAGCCAACACGCTGGTGCTGCTCAAGGCGCACGGCACGCTCGAAAAGCGGCTCGCGCCGCTCGGTATCACAGTCAAATGGAGCGAGTTTCCAGCCGGGCCGCAGTTGCTCGAAGGCTTGAATGTCGGCGCCATCGACTTCGGTTATGTCGGCGAAGCGCCGCCGGTCTTCGCGCAAGCGGCCGGCGCCAACTTCGTCTACACCGCGTACGAGATTCCGACTCCGCATGCTGAAGGCATCCTCGTGCATCAGGACGCACGGATCAAAACGCTCGCCGATCTGAAGGGCAAGAAAATCGCCTTCAACAAGGGTTCGGACGTTCACTGGTTCCTGGTCGCTGCGCTGGAAAAGGCCGGCGTGAAGTACAGCGAAATCCAGCCCGTCCATCTGCCTCCCGCCGACGCGCGCGCGGCCTTCGAACGCGGCGCGATCGACGCATGGGCCATCTGGGACCCGTTCCTCGAAGCGGCGAAACGGCAATCGAACGCGCGCTTGCTCACCGACGCCGAAGGCATCGTGAACCACCACCAGTTCTTCCTGAGCGCACGGCCGTTCGCGCAGCAAAACGGCGACGTGCTCGCAATCGTAATAGATGAAGTCGGAAAAGAAGGCACGTGGGTGCGCGGCCATTACAGCGAGGCAGCCGCGCAGCTTGCGCCGATACAGGGCCTCGATGCGGATGTGATCGAGGCCGGATTGCGCCACTACGCGCATATCTACAAACCTGTCGACGCGAAGGTGCTCGCCGAACAGCAGCGTATCGCCGACACGTTCAACGAGCTGCGCATCATCCCGACGAAGATCGTAACGAAGGACGCTGTGCTGGCTGCGAAGGCCTAGATCATTGCGTTTGGACAGTCAGGCAAACAGCGCTTTGACATTTTCTGGCGGGCGGCCAATCACGGCCCGCCCGTTTCGCACGACGATGGGTCGTTGCAAAAGGATCGGATGCTTTGCCACTGCTTCGTATAACTGAGCGTCGCTCAGCGTGAGATCGGAGAGCTGAAGTTCTTTGTATTCGGCTTCTGTGTCCCGGATAATCTCGCGGACCGTACAACCTAGCTGTGCGTTGAGTTGCTTGAGTTGGGCAATCGTGAGCGGCTGTTTCAGATATTCGACGATTTCCGTTGGTTCGTTTGTGCTGTTGCAAGTGCTTGCGATCAGGTCGCAAGCGGCACGCGATTTTGAACAGCGGGGGTTGTGATAGATGGTGATCATGGTCGTTTTGGCTGGTCGCGGTTACTGGGTATTTTTTCGTGGTGAATTTTAGCGGCTGTGAGCGGCGGGTTGGTCGTTGGTGGGGCCCAGATTGTCGATGGGCTTGTGCGCGATTGATCGCGGGTGGGAGATGGTCTTCGGGTCGAGCGGGTGTAGCGCTTTCCGTGGGGCCGGTCTTTACGCCCGTGACAGGTCCGGATCGCCCCGGTCACCTTAACGCTATATTTTCTGTTCGATTTATTTTTCTTCCTCCAGTGCGAATGACTGCGTTTTGATGACGACTTGATGAGTCGCGTCCGGAACGGTGGTGTACGGGTCGGCAGCAGTTGGATCTTCGGTGCACGGCGCACAGTACGTGATGTTGCCGGAAAGCGGTTGGCGACATGGCGCGGGGAAACCCGGTCAGCAGTGAACTATGAAAGGGCAGATTGCACTTTGCATTTACCCTCTGATTGAGAATGCCGCTCCGGGATTGAGGTCGGGACAATGCGCGTGTCAGACCTATCGGCGACGCTTCGGATTGCCTGCCACGGTGCCAATGGGACACGGATTGTCTTGCTCAACGCGAGCAAGGGACAGGGACACAAACGGATACCCGCTTCTCGCGTCCGATGACAGGGTAAAGGCGAGGCACAGTGCATAAGAGGTAGTGTAGAAACGGCTGCTTGCACTGCTGGGAAGTGCATCGGCTTTATGCGCAAAAAGTGCGGACTTTTCACGCGAGCCTCGCAATTGACGCGTGCCCCATCTTAAGTGCCGCCGGTATTTCTCAGGCCGTTGAATCAGGCCTGCTCGGCAAGGGCGAACAGCGATTCTGCTGCTGTCATCGCCACATCGCCACCGAGACGATACGTCAGGCTGCCGCGCACAATACAGTGCCGTCAAAGGTGATTTCGGAAGGCGCATTTATGCGCATAAAGATCTGCCAGTCGTCCGATCGAATCGCTAACCCAAAACGTCACAGGTATTCCAGCTACGGGCAGCATCAAACTGACGCAAAAACGGCCGCCTCTGGAGTATTCCGGAAGAGCGCGCGCGGCTCATCCCATCCACATCGCCTCACGGCGTTCACACGACGACTTCGACGCCTCCATCCTTTATGCGCATAAACCTATCCCAGATGGCTAATCCTTCGTGTGTTTACACAAAAACGATTGAAATACGAATTCATCCAGGTAAAATCCATCTGCGTCTAAAAAGAGGAGGTGAAGATTGGCTGCAGAAATCATCGCGGTAACTCAGCAAAAGGGCGGGGTCGGGAAGAGCACAATCGCGATGCACCTCGGCGCTGCATTCCATGAGAAAGGCAAACGCGTCCTCGTCGTCGACGCGGATGGTCAAAACACACTGATCCATTGGGCCAGTGCCTCATCCGACGGCGAATCCGGCATCCCGTTTCCGGTCGTCAATCTCTCCGAAGCCGGCAGCCAAATCCATCGCGAGATCAAGAAGTTCGTCAGTGACTACGACATCATCGTGGTCGACTGTCCGCCCTCCATTACCGAGAAAGTATCCGGCGTTGTATTGCTCGCAGCGAGCGTCGCGGTTATTCCGACCTCGTCGTCGCCTGCGGACTATTGGTCGAGTGTCGGTCTGGTCAAACTCGTCCAGCAAGCCCAGGTGATGAACGAGGACCTGCGCGCAGTCTTCCTGCTCAATAAGACCGAAGAGAAGCGAATGCTGACGCGTGAACTGAAGCGCGCGTTAGAAGAGCTGGGATTCCCGCTACTCAAAACCCAAATCCCGACCCGCGAAGCGTACAAGCAGGCGATGGCGTTAGGGCAGACCGTGCTTCAGATGAACGATCGCGGCGCCAAGCTCGCCGGCATCGAAATACGGGCGTGTGCCAACGAAATCGCCGCCTTGCTTCCGTGAATTTATGCGCATAAAGGACCCTGAATGAAACCCTCCCAATTCGCCAAAGGCTTTCAAGCACGTCCTGATACGACCAGCAGCGAAAAGCGAACCGCCCTCGACCGCCTGAATGCGATCGACGGTCTGGTTAAGAATGGCCCCAACAGTAGCAATGTGCCTAGCCGCGTGAACCCGCCCGTAATGCCTCAGGTCGTCGCGGAAGTCGATTCGGTTGACACCGCCAATGAATCAGCGGCCTACCGCGCATGGCGCATCGAGCACGGCTACCGGCCGGGCCAGGTCATCGACCTCCCGCTCAAGACGATCAAGCCGAGTCCGTTCAATCCCCGGCATTTCTATCTGAAGTCGTCGATTGCCGAGCTCGCCGTCAATCTGGCCAAGCAGGGACAACAACAAGCCATTCACGTCATTCCTGATTACGACAATCCCGGCACGTACTTTGTCAGCGATGGCGGCCGGCGCGTCCGGGCATTGAAGGAAGCGAACAAGGAATCGGTGAAGGCCATCGTCATCGATCTGCCGATCGGCATTCAAAGCTACAAACTCGGCTACGACCTCAATGTCCAACGCGATTCGCAGACGGTATTCGACAACGCTGTCGTCTGGAAGCGCTTTCTGGAGGATCGACATTTCCAGAGCCAGAAAGAGCTCGCCGAACACCTTGGACTCGATGAGTCGACCGTTGCCGTTGCCCTGTCGATTGCGAAGCTGCCCGAGGTGGTGATGCATGAGATGGTCGCGAGGCCAGACCGGTTCGGCTCGAACATGGCCTACCAGGTGGGCCGCTATCACACCGCCCGTGGTGCCGACGCGACGCTGCGTCTGATCAACAAAATCCTCTCGGACGATCTGAGCACGCGGCAAGTCGCCGACATCGTGAAGGGCCGAGCAAGCGCGCAGGAAAGCGCGAAACCGGCGGGCCGGCAGCGCTATGCGCAGCGTCTGGAAATCAAGCTCGGGGGTGTTTCGGTCGGCGATCTGAAATCGTATGGCGACGATCGAATCGAACTCCGCCTGAAGGGTCTTTCACGCGAAAAGCGCGACGACATCCTTCGTCAGATTGAACAGATGCTGAAATAAGAGAAGAGCAGGTTACGGCGGCGTTGAAGTATTGCCGCCGTCCTGCGAAGGATTATGCCGCGCGCGATTGGCTCAGCGTGAAGGCGAGCAGATCGCCGTCGGTGGGCTCGCCCCACGTCTTGTGAGCCAGCCACTCGAAGAACGCCGTTTCGACAATCTTCGAATCCAGTCCGCGCCGACGCCAATCGTCCCGCATGTGTGTGCCGAGCCCCGGCAATTCATCTTCTTCAAACGACTGCCGCGCGATCTCCCGCTCAGACTCGCCTTGTTCGTCGTACAGCTCGCGCGCTTCCTTGCGCCGATACGCCGAGTACTCGCCAAGCAGACGGGCTTTCAGATCGTCTGCTGGCGCAGCCACCGCCGCCTTGCCCCCGCCGACGGACGGCAACGCCTCGACCGGCGGCGCATAGCCTTTCTTCAACGCATCCTTGAACAGCGCAGGCGCGCTGCGCACCGCCGGCAACGACGTGCTGCGCATGCGTTGCTCAGTCATTTGCAAAGCTGCGCGAATACGATTTTCTTCGCTATCAGCGTATAGCGTTTGTGCTTCCTTCAGCGGGATGCCGATCTTCACCATCCGGTCGACCAGCGTGCTGTCGAACACGTTCGGATGTTCGTCGAGCGCGAGCATCGGCTGCTTGCGCTCCGTCACGCGGAACTGGATCTCGGCGACCCGCCGCCCTTCGCGGTGTTCGATCAACTCGACGAAGATGTTGGTGACCGCGTTCACTTCGGCGATTGCCGGACGCAGGTAATCGCGTTTGAAATACTTGTACTCGCGTTTCGCTTCGTCGCCGGCTTCCGTGTCAGGCGTGCCGGAGAGGATCGGGCGCCACCATTCCCACGATTCGCGCATCGTCAGATGGCTCGGGTTCGTCAGGTAGCGCACGCAGATTTCGTAGAGCGCAAGGCCCGCGCTGCTGCGCAACTGGCTCTGGAATTGCAGACTCAAGCGTGCGTACTGAACCGGGTCGAGCAGCTTCTTCTTGATTTTCGGCGCAAACGAAAACTCGACCCACACGCGGCGTGTGGTGGGGTCTTCGAGAATTTCCGCGTCGGCGATCAGCGTGGAGATACCCCATTTCCGGCCTGGCTTCTGACTTGACGTGCCGGTACTCCATTCGACCTGCACCGACACCATGCGCCGCAAGTGCTCCTTCACGAGCGCGGTGTCATTTGAATCGAACGCCGAATTGGCGACGATGTCGGACAGCAGGGCCCGATAAGTGTCGCCGGACTCGTCCGCTTGCTGAGCGACGGCGAGAAGCACATTGAACAGCTTACGGGTGAGGAGCGTGATTTTGCCGCTCTTGGGCTGAATAGCGATCGCCTCGACGGCCTTTCGCAATTCGGCCGAACTCGGGCTCACTACATCGGTCTTCTTCGCGCGCTTCGTGGCCATGCGTCGGGTCGAGGAGGGATTTGGCGAGAGCATACCGGCTGCGGTGATACACGTCTATAGCGAGAGTCTCACCGTTCCTGGTGAAGTGAGTTTACGAACCGCAACTCACCTCGAGCAACTCCCGAAAACCCTCACCTCAAGCGTTTCGCGCCAGGTTCGGGGCATCCTTGCAGGTCGCGGCGTCTGGAAATATCGACCAATTCCGGACCTGCCGCGAACGGGAGGCATTCGATCCCGTATCTGCTCACCTTAAAAAAATCTCAGGAATTTTGACTTTAGGCACGTTGTGTGTGGGGTGAACTCGCGTCGAATTAGCGCGGCGGAAGTTTTGTGCCTTGCCCTCGCATTGTGGGGCAGGGAAGAGCCACGCCACACATTTGGCATCAGCCCCAGAGTTGACGGCGACACTCCGCTTTGTCACGAGCGACGCCAGTGGTCTGGACTGCCGTCGCGTACGGGAGAACAGGATGACATGCGCCCCCACCGGAAGACCCGTGCTCCCCGGTCCCGCGCCGCATTGGCGCAGTTGGGGCTGACGCCGGTGCCGGCGTCTACTCGATCAACCGCTGCGCACCGTACTGCTCCGAATAAAGACATGCGGCGCACGAGCGAACGTCGTCGTCGCATAGGCCGTCGATGGCACAGCGTGCCTCCGCGGCACATATTGCAACATGCCTAACCGGGCAAAGGGAGATGAAATAGCCGGCAAGCGCTCCCTCTCGTCGATGCTTGAGAGTGAGTGCACGACAGGTTCACCCGAAAAAGCTCACCTTTCAGCCTGTTCAACGCTCGAATTGGCGCGGCCCTCAGGCCTGACAGCCGATAAAAGCAGCGTTAGATGCTCCCGAAAAACCTCACCATCGGGTGCAACTCGGGTTGATCCGCAACACGCCACGCATCCCCCGAAAAACCTCACCATTGCCCGATGATGAAAAATTTATCCATATATTCAGCCACTTAGGTATGTGACTTGGCCAGCAACGCAATCACCCCCTCCCGAATTCCCTCACCTTCCGCAGTTTTTCCATGAATCCAGCAGCCACTGAGTGCTGCCTCAAAGGTCCCGAAAAACCTCACCATTCGAATTCCGCAGCGGCAAAACCCGACTGCGTCCGACAACGCCTGTAGCGCATTTCCGGCCAGGGATGACGATTTTGGTCCCGTATTTCCTCACCTTAACAATCACAAGCCCTTAAAAGTGCTCCTGAAAAACCTCACCTTGGACTCAAAACGGGCTAATTTTTGACACGCGGATCGCCCCAACCCTTGTCTCCCGAATTCGCTCACCTTTGCCAAAAGGTCACTGTCGATTCCATTAACGGCTCCGGCCGATTTCCACTCAAAACGCGGCACGCCTCCCGCAAACACTCACCTTAGCCGCCTGCGTGCCTAGATTTGAGGCAAAAACGCCCCATGCTCCCGAAAAATCTCACCTACGGTTCGCGTTTTGTCCCGTCTCGGCTCACCAATGGGATTCGAGGGGTCCAAATAAGGTCTAAAAATAGGGTCCAGAGTGGTCCCGAAAGCGCTCACCTCGAGCCCGGCCGCACCTCAGACACACTTTCGAGAGCTGCCGGGCGATCTGCGCCCGTCAGGTCCCGCAAAATCTCACCTTTGGCTAAACTCCACTTTTGTAGCGGCTCCTGAACCCGCTCACGTCCTGTCCCGGACCCGCTCACCGACGTCCCCGAACCCCATCACTCAACACTCCCGCAGAACCTCACCACCACTCCCGCAAAGCTTCACCTTGACAGGCTGGAAGCCCTGCCACGTAAGGCTTTGCGGTGGCGTTAACGTTTTTAACATGGGTTCAAAGGTGTTTACTTTTATTACTCTCTAGAATTTTCCCCGCGTGTCCTTCGGACAAGGCCCTTCCCACCATCTAGCCATCAGCTAGCGTTCGTGAAACAGTGCGCGATCATTGAACGAGCCCTAAAACTTCTTTCTTTACAAGAGCTTATTGGCTACTCTTAGTTTTGTTTCACGAAAAAAGCAGCCCTGCCCCAATCCGTTGACCTATCTGCACTGGTAAAGCACCTCAATTCACTCAAACTTAACCGACACGCACAAATACGTATCAAACAATACGTAAATTGTTATGATTCATCCGATTCGAGCGACATTGAGGTGTAAATAAATGAATCTGGACGAAGAACGTCGAGCCATACGTGACGAGCTTGAAGCAATGCGGGTAAGCGGCGCTCGGCGCCAGGAACTATCGCTTCACGCCTGCAAGCGACTTTTTTTTGATCTTGGAATTCGTCCGTCGATGGCTGCCGTCCGCGACCTGACCCAAACAGGTAGTGCAAGCGACATTCCCAAAGACATTGATGGTTTTTGGGAGCGCATCAGAAATGTGTCGCGCATAAAAGTCGGGGCCGGCGCCATTCCGAAAGCACTTGAAGACCGGGCCGGAGAATTATTGGGCGCCCTCTTCGAAGAAGCCGTCGCACATGCCCGTTCAACGCTCGACGAGGAGCGCGAGGAAATTCGTGCGCACATTGCCGCTGCTGAACAGCGCATACGAGAAGCGGAGATTCGCCGCGACGCATCGGAAGAAGCGGTCAAACGTGGCGAACTGCGAGCCGACGTTGCATGGGAGCGGGTTCGGGCGCTTGAAGCCGAGCTGTCCAGCGCCGCCACGCACGGCACCGCCCATCAAGAAGGCTTACAGGCAACGGTGCAACGACTCGAGCGTGAAAATGAAGCACTTCGCCAGCGTCTGGACAGCGAGCAGTCAACCAACGCGACGCTCCGCGACCGGATCGATGCATTACATGTCGAATTGCGCCAAAGCACCGAACACTATGCGCAACAGATCAAAGACGCGGTTGCCGAAGCAGAGCGGCGCGTCAAGCCAATGTTGGTCGAACTGGATTCCTTGCGCAGCATGGCGGCTACCTACCAGTCGGGGGTACGCGATGCGAGTCGCAAGGAGTTCGATTTCATCCAGCAAATCGCCGCAGCCAAGGCACGTGGCGATCGGCTGGACGCGCAAATGCGCGAGCAGTCCGACGAACTGGATGCTTTGACGAAAGAAATCGCCGAGTTGCGCGGCCAGCAAGGCATGAATCCCGCAGTCGCCGGTCTGCTGTGCTCGCTCGTCGAAGCCGGCCGGCTTACAACTGACGAGTTGACAGTAATCGGCACGGCGGCCGACGGTCATGTCACGCTGCCGCTGCGATGCCCGAAATGCGAAGAAGGTGAGCCCGAGCTATCGCAAGAGGATCACCGCTACGAATTGCAGTGTCCGGAGTGCGACCACTCGTCCGGGCCCGGCGAGTCCCGTCTGGAGGCGGTCAGCCGGTTTTTGTCGAAAGGATCGATGGCCGCGTCGCCATGACGGTTCGACGCGGGTGCAATAGCAGATAAATGGCCAAAGGTGAGGAAATTCGGGACCTCGGGCGTGAGGATTTTCAGGACTCGCCCACCCCTGCTTTCCTCGTCAAACGTCCGTCGCGCCTAGGCGCGGGCAGTGGCGGCGCGGCAGGATCCGGCGCATCGGTGACCGGTGGATCCTGCTGATCCGCCCATGTCTGCCATGCTCGATACAACCGGTTCGCGGACACCACCTGTACAAATCCCAGCCATTGCCCGACCAGCTCAGCCTCGACACCGCTTTCGAACAGATCCGCGGCGAAGGTATTGCGCAATGTTTGCGGACTCGCGCGCGATGTTCTGGATGCGGCGATTCCGGCGGCGTCGATCAGCGCGTCGACAGCTCGCAACATTGTTGCCTTATGCATCGGCCGTCCTGAAGGCGATGCGGGAAAGACCAGGTTGCCGGCCAGTTCAGAGAGCCGCCGCTCAGCGAGCCATGCATCGAGGATTGCAACCGCGAACGGCGCGAGCCGGGTACGGCGCGTCAGCATCGGATTCGCCGACTCGATCGTGACCCACGGTGAGCCCGCATTTACGCAACTAATCGTTAGTACCGCGGCTTCGCCCGTCTTCAATCCGCCACCGAGAAATACCGCAATCAACGCACGATCGCGCCGCTCTCTCCAGCGTTGTGCGGCGGACAAAGCCGTCAAAGGCGAAAACAGATGCGCAATCAGTGCGGCACGTTCAGGATGGCTGAGAAAACCGGTTGGCTCGTTATCGCGCGCGTTTCGCCACGCGGCTTCTCCGTCTTGAGCAATGAAGCGCGCAGGATTGGTCGACGCCGACTCGACCTCGCGAACGTGGTCCAGCACCCGTTCAATCAGGCGCAAATACCTGACCCGTTGTGTTTTTCTAATCGCCAGCCCGGCAACGAATTCGGCGATCGTCTGCGTGTCGACTGTCACGAGGCTCTTGTGGCGAAGCGCAAGCCAATCGAGGAACGATCCCCATTGCGCTTGATAGACCTCTGCGGACGAACGCCTGAAATGCTGTTTGGCGAGCCAGGCGTCGAAGGCAATTTGCGGGTCGCGGCGCCAGTCTTCGCGTGCCTGATCGAAGAGATCGGTAGATGGCGCCGGGCGTGCGGCCGGGTCGGACAGATGAGGAGGGGACATAGGCTATCTTTCCGTTAGTTGCGCACATTGTAGGTCGCAACTGATGAAAATACAGCTCAGCCGCCCCATGCCCGCGCCCGTTTGGGCGAAGAATTGTCGGAAACGGCTTGTGCGGCGCGCCGTGACGCCTCTTCATAGGCCGACACCGCAAACGCGAACACAGCCGGCAACGCAGTCGACGTACCGAAGTCCACTGCCTCGTCCGTTTCGGGATAAGGCAAGTCGGACGGCCGTTGAAACAAGCCCAGCATCAATGCGTCATGGCGGCTGGCAAAGCCAAGATCCGCCAACGCCTCAGCTTCGACCGCGTGCAGCAGCCGCCACGTGAGCGGCACCTGCTGCACGATGTAGCGCGCGGCAATATTGCGCACGATATGTTCGAGGTCGCGCGCCGCGGTTTGAAAGCGCAGCGCTGCCAGATCGTGGTCGGCATGGGCGGTGGTGAGGTCGTTCATTATCGGCTCCAATCGATGCCCTATACTGTACAAATATACAGTGTCGCGCGCAACCTCGACCGAATGGCCAATTCCGCCAACCGCCTGCAATGGTGCGCCCGGCGCTCAGCCGTGGATCACCACTAGCAGCGCTTTCGCCTCGCCTTTGCCGGCGTTGCGAATCGCGTGCGGCTCGTCGGCGACGTAGCGCGCCGTGTCCGCCGCCTTCAGCCGCTTCGTCGCGCCGGCCGCCTCGATTTCGATCGATCCCTGCAGCACGGTCAGATGCTCGCGCGTGCCCGGTTCGTGCGCGTTCGACACCAGCGCCCCGCCCGCCTGCAGCGTCAGCTCGTACCACTCGAACTTGCCGGCCAACTCGATCGGCCCCCACACGCGCAACTGATACTTGGCGTCGTGCCCGCTCAAAGTGGGAATGTCATGCGGGCCGGACACGGCGATCGCTTCCGGTGTCTTTTGCGGCGCGAACAGTGAATCGAGACTGACGCCGAGTGCGTTAGTCAGGCGCCAGGCGACCGCAATCGTCGGATTCGCCTTGTCGCGCTCGATTTCCGATAGCATGGATTTCGACACGCCGGCCGCGCGCGACAAGTCGTCGAGCGTCATGCGCCGTTCGGCGCGCAAGCGCTGAATCTGCTCGCCGACGCGCGGCGGCGCCGCGATCGCCGCGACCGAGGCCGAGCCTGAAGTGGGTGTCGCGCTGGGTGCGGCCTTGACTGCGGCGCGGCGGGTCCCCGAACTTGCCATTTACTGACCTATCGTTTAGAGTTGTTCGGTATACCGGATTTTAGTTCGAAAAAACGAAAATATCCGATAAAACTGACACTGACTATAACAGGCCGCCCCGTGGCCGCAAGTGCCGGACATGCCGGCCGCGGGCGCTACCCCCTTTCAGGAGCCTGCTTCATGCGTGACCTTTACCTCGCCCATCTGCGCGGCACCCTCGAGCAGATCCGTGCCGACGGTTTTTACAAGAGCGAGCGCGTGATCGCGAGTCCGCAGTCGGCCGACGTCCGTCTCGCGAATGGCGCCGACGTGCTGAATTTCTGCGCGAACAACTATCTGGGCCTCGCCAATGACGAACGCCTGATCGAGGCCGCCAAAGAAGGGTTGGACAAAGACGGCTTCGGCATGGCGTCGGTGCGCTTCATTTGCGGCACGCAGACCGTGCACAAGGAACTCGAAAAAGCGCTCGCGGCCTTCCTGCAAACTGACGACTGCATCCTCTATTCGAGCTGTTTCGATGCGAACGGCGGCCTGTTCGAAACGCTGCTCGACGAGTCCGACGCGATCATCAGCGACGAGTTGAATCACGCCAGCATTATCGACGGCGTGCGGCTGTCCAAAGCGAAGCGCTTTCGCTACAAGAACAACGACCTCGCCGATCTCGAAGCCAAACTGCAGGAAGCCGACGCCGCCGGTGCGCGCTTCAAGCTGATCGCGACCGACGGCGTGTTCTCGATGGACGGCATCATCGCCGACCTCGCGGGCATCTGCGATCTCGCCGACCGCTACGGCGCGCTGGTGATGGTCGACGACTCGCACGCAGTCGGCTTTGTCGGTGAACACGGGCGCGGCACGCCGGAACATTGCGGCGTGCTCGCGCGCGTCGACATCATTACCGGTACGCTCGGCAAAGCGCTGGGCGGCGCATCGGGCGGCTATGTCGCCGCGCGCCAGGAGGTTGTCGATTTGCTGCGCCAACGCTCGCGTCCCTATCTGTTCTCCAACACGCTGACGCCGAGCATCGCCGCTGCATCGCTGAAGGTACTCGAACTGCTGGCGAGCGACGAAGGCGCGCAACTGCGCGCACGCGTGCGTGAAAACGGCGCACATTTCCGCCGCGCGATGAACGCGCTCGGCTTCACGCTCGTACCGGGCGAACACCCGATCATTCCGGTCATGCTCGGCGACGCGCAACTCGCGTCGAACATGGCCGATGCGTTGTTGAAGGAAGGCGTCTACGTGATCGGCTTCTCGTTCCCGGTGGTGCCGAAAGGCCGCGCGCGCATCCGCACGCAGATGAGCGCCGCGCATACGCCCGAACAGATCGACCGCGCCGTGGATGCATTCGCGCGCGTCGGCCGTCAACTCGGCATCATCTGAAGCGGAGGCGCACATGAAAGCATTGGCAAAACTCGAACGCGCACCGGGCCTCACGCTCACGGACGTCAAGAAACCCGAAGTCGGCCACAACGACGTGATGATCCGCATCACGCGCACCGCGATTTGCGGCACCGACATCCACATCTGGAAATGGGACGACTGGGCGCAAAAAACGATTCCGGTACCGATGCACGTCGGCCACGAATACGTCGGCGAAATCGTCGAAATGGGCCAGGAAGTGCGCGGCTTTGCGATCGGCGACCGCGTGTCGGGTGAAGGACATATCACCTGCGGTTTCTGTCGTAACTGTCGCGCGGGGCGCCGGCATCTATGCCGCAACACAGTGGGCGTCGGCGTGAATCGGGAAGGCGCGTTCGCCGAGTATCTGGTGATTCCCGCCTTCAACGCGTTCAAGATTCCGCCTGAGATTTCCGACGACCTCGCCGCGATCTTCGATCCATTCGGTAACGCCACGCATACCGCGCTGTCGTTCAACCTGGTTGGCGAAGACGTGCTGATTACCGGCGCGGGCCCGATCGGCATCATGGCGGTGGCGATTGCAAAACACGTGGGCGCGCGCAACGTCGTGATTACCGACGTCAACGACTACCGGCTCGAACTCGCGCGCAAAATGGGCGCCACGCGTGCGGTGAACGTATCGCGCGAAACGCTGCGCGACGTGATGGCCGATTTGCACATGACTGAAGGCTTCGACGTAGGGCTGGAAATGTCAGGGGTGCCAAGCGCTTTCACCAGCATGCTCGAAGCGATGAACCACGGCGGCAAGATCGCGCTGCTCGGCATTCCGCCGGCGCAAACCGCGATCGACTGGACCGAGGTGATCTTCAAGGGTCTCGAAATCAAGGGCATTTATGGCCGTGAGATGTTCGAAACCTGGTACAAGATGGTGGCGATGCTGCAAAGCGGCTTGGACCTGTCGCCGATCCTCACGCACCATTTCAAGGTCGACGATTATCAACAGGCGTTCGCCACGATGCTATCGGGAGAGAGCGGCAAGGTGATTCTCGACTGGAGCGCCGCGTGAACCGTCACCTAAGCTAAAACAACGACGCTGCCAAACCGCAGCAGTCCAGATGAAACGCCCGCACCGCGCTCATGCGCCTGCGGGCGTTTTAGCGAACTCGGCCTGAATGCGCACGTGGATATCGTCGCCGACGGCCGGATACCACGTCGACAAACCGAACTTCGCGCGGCTGAAATGACCGTCTGCGGAAAAACCGAGCGTGTCTTTTTTCGTTAGCGGATCGGGTGCGAAACCGTTGAAGGTCACATCCAGCGTAACCGGCTGCGTGACGTCGCGAATCGTCAGAGTGCCGGTCAGCGTGCCGCGCGATTCGCCGGTGCGCTCGAAGTGCGTGCTGACAAAACGCAACTGCGGAAAGCGCGACACGTCGAGCATGCTGGCGCTTTTCACCATCTTGTCGAGCACCGGCACATTCGTGTCGATGCTCGCCGCGTCGATCGTCACGGTTACCGCGCTTTTGTCCAGGCCGCCTTCATTCCAGTCGAGCTGACCCTGCCTGCGATCGAAACGCATCGTGAAGCGCGAATACTTGAGGTGATCGACGTCGAAGGTAATGCTGCAATGGTCCCGATCGAGTTCATAGCGGCCAGCCGGCACCCGCGCCTCGCTCTGGCTGACCGTGTGCGTGAGTACTTGCAGCGGCGTACAGGCCATCGGCGTCAGCAGTGCTGCGCTGAGCAACGCGCGCATGAACGTTGCGCGGACAGTGGAAGTGCTCATGAAGTTCGTCCCGGTTAGCCCAATCGTCATCACGATAGCAGTTAGCGTACTCAGACCGCAAAAAGCGCGCAAACGCAAGTAGAAACTTGACGGAGGAGAATGATCGTTCTACCATCCGCGCATGGCTACGCAAACTGAAACTGAATCCCTGGCGCCGGGCAGTGCGCGCGAACGGCTGCTCGATGCTGCCGAAGCATTGATCTACGCGGGCGGCATTCATGCAACCGGCGTGGACGCGATCGTCAAGCAGTCCGGCACCGCGCGCAAAAGCTTCTACACGCATTTTGAATCGAAAGATGCACTCGTCGCCGCAGCGCTCGAGCGGCGCGACGAACGCTGGATGAACTGGTTCATCGCGGGCACGCAGGGGCATGGCAAGACCGCGCGCAAACGCCTGCTCGGCATGTTCGACGTGCTGCGCGAATGGTTCGCGTCGGAGGATTTTCACGGCTGTGCGTTTCTGAACGCGGCCGGCGAGATCGCCTCCGCTGACGATCCGATCCGGATCGTCGCGCGTGAGCACAAGGAACGCCTGTTGGCTTTTGTGCGAACGCAGTGCGATGAATACGCGTTGGAATCCGGCATGGACGGTCGCCGCGTCGCGCGGCTGTCGCGCCAATGGCTGATCCTGCTCGATGGCGCGATTGCCGTCGCGCTGGTGAGCGGCGAGTCCGACGCCGCGCTCGACGCGCGCGCCGCAGCCGAAGCGTTGCTCGCCATCGAACCCGCCGGCAAATCTGCCAACAACCGCTCGCCATCCCGGCGAACCGCAACCTGACTGAGGAGCCATCATGGCCGACCCGATCGAAACCCGCCCGCCGCTGCCACCGTTCACGCGCGAAACCGCGATCCAGAAAGTGCGCGCTGCGGAAGACGGCTGGAATACCCGCGATCCCGAACGCGTGTCGCTTGCCTACACGCCTGACAGCGTGTGGCGCAACCGCGCCGAGTTCACGCACGGCCGCGCGGAGATCGTCGGACTGCTGCGCCGTAAATGGGCGAAGGAACTCGACTATCGGTTGATCAAGGAGCTATGGGCGTTTACCGATAACCGCATCGCGGTGCGCTTTGCGTACGAATGGCATGACGATTCGAACAACTGGTTCCGTTCTTACGGCAACGAAAACTGGGAATTCGACGAACATGGGTTAATGGCGCGTCGTCACGCAAGCATCAACGATTTGCCGATCCGCGCATCGGACCGTTTGTATCACTGGCCGCTGGGCCGCCGTCCCGACGATCATCCGGGCCTCTCCGACCTCGGGCTCTGAACCCTCAAGGTGAACGCGCGCCGTGCGTTCACCGCTCTGCCATTGGTTCTCCGTTATTGTTGTGTTTGCGCCGCGGGGCACCTCCTGTGCCCGGGCGCCCGAGCGTGTCCTCCACTTCGCGTAAGCGGGTTGAGGTACAGTGCGCGACGGACGGCAAGCAGGAATACCCAGAACGCGGATGACACCGGCGCTCGACCGGTGACGGAGAACACATGCAATTTCGGCAGATAAAGAGGAATGTCCGGCGCACCGCTGTGGCGCTCGTTGCGAGTTTCGCGGCGGTGTCCGCGGCACATGCGAGCAACTGGTGCGAGGGCGGCATATGGGGCGACCTGATGCTCGGTTCGTATCACATCAAACCCGACCCAAACACCCATTTCGAAGAGTTCAATCCAGGGCCTGGCGTCGAATGCTGGCTCAACAACCGATGGGCGCTGACCGCCGGCGGCTTTCGCAATTCGCTGCGGCGACCTTCGTACTATGGCGGCGGCGTCTGGTCGCCTGACTTCGCGCACTGGGGCATCGTCCGGATTGCGGCGATCGGCGGGATCATCTCGGGCTACAACTACGGCAACTGGGGCCTGGGTCGCGACCATACGATCGGACCCGTGGTTGCGCCGATCGTGATGGTCGAATACAAGCGCGTTGGGGCGAACTTCATCGTGATTCCGCCGATTCCTTCGGACCATCTTCCGTTCACGATCGGGTTTCAGGTGAAGGTGAAGTTCTAGGTGGCTGTTCTCAATTCGCAAATACGTCGCGACTTTTTGAAACGACGGTTCTTGTGACAAAAAAGTTGCGACTTCCCATCTGGGTCTTCAGTTTGGCAAACTGACATGCCCGGCGCTTCCCATCAAGTCGTCTGGAAAAAAGCCCAGGAATTCGGCTGAATCGGTTTCCCAGGCCGACGTCTCCGACGCGACCGCATCGACAGAGCGTAGCGCGTCGACGGTCGCGCTTCTATTCGACACGAATCGCCATGACGCTGACCGCACTGGCGCGACAGTCGCCGGGGCCGATTCGAGAGCGTTCAACAGAGCGGATGCGTCTGGCGAGTACACGACAAAACCTTCGTTGCCCAGCGCCGCGGTGGCGATTCCGAGTGTCTCGCAGAGAGCGGCCTTGACATCTACTTCGGCAGCATCTGTGTTGCGCGACTCTGCGATCAACGCTGCGATTTTCGCATCGACGATTTGTCCCTGCCTAAGTAGCGGTGAGGTGGCATGTATCCACGCTTCGGGCGGACACGCCTTCTGGTCCGGGCTCAAAGGAATGAATGGGTTAATCTCCGCCGGATAGACGCGGCATACCAGCGGGCGGCTTTCGTAAGCGCTGCACTGCATATCTTCTTCGAGGTTCGGACACGGGCCATCAAACGCGGCGACAATCAGCGCCACGATCCGTATAGGCAGAGAACCGCTTGAGGCGGGAAACGAGCGCCGGCGTTTGTGTGCCGCTATCAAGTTATCGTGGGCAGGTTCTTCGGGCCACGGGATAGCCTCGAGGAATAGCTGAACCTGGTGGCCGCGCTTTAGCCAGCTGATAGCTTCGGCTACCGTCAACGGTAATCGAAGGTCGTGACAACATTTGCCGCACATTGTGCAGCCGAAGTCGATATTCATCCGCCAAGCTCCTTTGCCTCTTGGACCATCCGATTGTGCCTGTTGTTGTGGCGATAGCCTGGAGATCGTTGAGCTATCGCCATAAGACACAGCGTTCGACTTAGTCGTAGCAGAGGCGCGATTCTTACAATGGGTTCGGACAATAATTTTTCTGGCGGTGGATAAGACGTTCGCGAAAGGGGGATGGTGAGGAATTCCAGGAGATGGTGCGATGTCGGCGAGAGGTGAGCCGTTCCAGGATGGTGAGGATTTCCAGGAAGTCCGCCTCATACCCGCTGACGGTGACGCATCAAGCGTTCGAAATCTCACCTTCAAGCAAAGCAACGCAAGGCCGGAAGAATCCGCCAATCTCCTTACATCCGCTTCCATCTATAAACAAAGCGTGAGCGCTTCAATTTGCGTTACGTGATCCCGCGAATCCCGCGAGCGCTACATTCGCGGGCACGCAGACGGCAGGCCGGCACCACCCTGGAGGCCAGGCTTTGTCGTGGTTGTAACGGCTTCGTAAAACATGATCCTTCGCTGGTTGATAAGTTGCGGATGACGCGCCGCGCCGCTACCTGAGCGGCGACGCTGCGTGACCATTGATCCATCGAAGGAGAAGGCATGAAAAAGCTGTTGGCAATCGCGGCGCTGGCCGCCCTGACCGCAACCTTGAGCGGATGCTGGTGGGGGCCGCCTCCGGGTTGGGGC
>NZ_JBYSWU010000052.1:0-61216 GCF_058781505.1 Paraburkholderia sp. FW306-2-2C-D06C
AAAGGCCAAAGAAGTCAGAACAGCGAAAGGCACTGCCGTAGGCGAACAGACATAGGAAGCGCCGCACAGGCAAAAAATCAAGGAAAGACCAACGCCGTAGGCAAACAGCCATAAGAAGCGCCGCGCAGGCAAAAATCAAGAAAAGCCCACCGCCGTAGGCACACAGAACAATGCCGCCGCCAAAGGCAAAAAAACAACCAAAGACCAGCCCCGTAGGCGAACAAAAATGAGCGCCGCGCAGGCAAACAAAACAAACCACCACAGGCGCACAATGACCAATACCAGCGAAGAAAAAAAGCAAAACCCCCACGCGGAGCGTGCAAAAAAACCAAAAAATATTTCCAACCGGTTGTCATAACCGGCCCCCACCTTCGACAAACGTGCAAATCCAGATGGAGCACGCCATGCAAACCGCACTGACCCGCCGAGCCAACCTGCCCTTTACGCGAGTAATCGCGTTCACCATCGCGTTGGCCACGCTGGCCACCAGCGGCCTGGCAACAGCGGCCACCGCCATGTGCACGTCCCACAGCCCATCTCACCGCGTAGCGCTAGTGGAGCTCTACAGCAGCGAAGGCTGCAACAGCTGCCCTCCAGCCGACAGCTGGCTGAGTCAGTGGAAAAACAGCGGCGCCACCCAAAGCATCGTGCCATTGGCACTACACGTCGACTATTGGAACAGCCTGGGCTGGAGCGACCGCTTCTCCCAGCATCGTTTCACCGAACGTCAGCAAACCCTGGCCGGCGGCCACACAATCTACACGCCCGAAATCTTCATATCAGGCCGCGAGCTGCGCAGCTGGTCGCAGCACGACAGCTTCGCGAGCCGCGTCGGCAAACTCGTAGCCGAACCGGCACAAGCCAACGTCGCCCTGCAACTGAAGCCACAAGCGAAGGGCGCATTCGACGTCGACGCGCAATTCGCCGCCCAAACCTCCGCTTCGGCCAACACGCTAAACGCTTATGTCGCGGTTTATCAAAACGCGCTGACCTCGCAAGTGCGCGCCGGCGAAAACAGCGGCGCAACCCTGCATCACGAAAGAGTGGTGCGGCAATGGATCGGCCCCGTGCCGCTGATAGCCGGCAACGCGCAAATCCATCGCGGCATCCGTATCGACGACGCGGATGTCAACGCCGCCACATCGGCCGACAGCTTCGGCGTAGTCGCCTTCGTCGAAAACGCCGCGACCGGCGACGTACTGCAAGTGGCCGAACTGGCCGCCTGCCATTGATCGCACCAATCGCACCAATCGCGCCAATCGCGCCGCGCTCGCCGCGCCACTATTCACGGGAGATTCTCATGGCTACTCCTCACACGCTAAGCAAAACCGCGCCGCCCGCGGCGCCGCTCAGCAGCACGATTCATCCAGTGTGGGTGCGCGTCACGCATTGGCTCAACGCGCTGGCGGCCATCGTGATGATGCTGTCAGGCTGGCGCATCTACGACGCCTCGCCGGTCTTTCCAGGTTTCACCTTTCCGCCCGCGATCACCCTCGGCGGCTGGCTCGGCGGCGCGCTGCAATGGCACTTCGCGGCGATGTGGCTGCTGGTCTTCAACGGCCTTGTGTATCTCACGCTGAATCTGCTCAGCGGACGCTTCGTGCGCAAGTTCCTGCCGCTCTCGCCGCGCGCCGTGCTGCACGACTTCGTCGCGGCGCTCACCGGCAAGCTCTCGCACGCGGACCTGCGCGTCTACAACGCGGTGCAGAAATTCGCTTACCTGTTCGTCGTCTGCGATCTGATCGTGCTGGTGCTGTCGGGCCTCGCGATCTGGAAGTCGGTGCAGTTCCCGCTGCTGCGCGAGTTGATGGGCGGCTACGACAACGCGCGCATCGTGCACTTCTGCGCAATGTCGCTGATGGCGGCCTTCATCGTCGTGCACCTGACGATGGTGGCGCTCGTGCCGCGCTCGCTCCTCGCGATGTTGCGCGGACGGTGAGTCAAGCTTAAGGACATCGAATCATGAATCAACCCGCTAAAAAACTCGACCGCGAATCGATCCTGATCGACGCACGACGCGAACTCGCGATGCCGTCGCGGCGGCTGTTCGGCAAACGGCTTCTGACGCTCGGCGGTCTGTCGCTGCTGACCGGCTGCTCGCTGACCGACGACGAATCGGTCAACAAATTTCTGATGATGGTGTCGCGCCTGAACGACCGCGCGCAAGCCGCGCTGTTCGATCCGAAGCGGCTCGCGCCGACCTACACCGAGGCGCAGATCACGCGGCCGTTCCCGTTCAACGCGTATTACGGCATCGACGAAGTGCCCGAGGTCAATGCGTCCGACTACAAGCTCAAGGTGAGCGGCCTCGTGACCGGCCAGCGCGTCTGGACCTTGTCCGAGCTGTACGCGCTGCCGCACGCCGAGCAGATCACGCGGCATATCTGCGTGGAAGGCTGGAGCGCGATCGGCCGCTGGGGCGGCACGCCGTTCGCCGACTTTTTGCGGCGCATCGGCGCGGACACCAGCGCGAAGTACGTCGGCTTCAAATGCGCGGACGACTACTACGAAAGCATCGACATGCCGACCGCGCTGCATCCGCAGACGCTGCTCACGTTCTCCTACGACGGCGAGCGTCTGCCCGCGAAATACGGTTTTCCGATGAAGCTGCGTATGCCGACCAAGCTCGGCTACAAGAATCCGAAGCACATCGTCGAGATGTTCGTCACCAACACGTTTCCCGGCGGCTATTGGGTCGACCAGGGCTACAACTGGTTCGGAGGCTCCTGACGCGCGCGGGTCGGGCATGCGAAATGCGTGACCCCGAGCGGCAGAGGCTTCGGCAGCACGCCGGCCCAAGCCGGTTCAGATTCACCCACAACACCACGGAGTCATCCCATGAAAAAATTCGCAATCGCAGCAATCGCAGTCGCCTTCCTGACCAGCGGCGGCGCCGCGTTCGCGCAGGCAAGCGGCGCCATGTCCAACGACGCGATGTCGAAGGATTCGATGTCCAAAGACAGCATGTCCAAGGACCACATGAAGAAGGGCGCGATGAAGCATGACAAGATGAAAAAAGGCAGCGACGCGATGGGCACGAAGCACGAAGCGTCGGGCGCCATGGGCAACTGACGTATCGCGCGATGCCGTCCGCATGGATCGAGCGCGGCACGTCGCGCATGGCAGGTGGCGCGTGACCTGAAGCCGGGGAGACGTTCCCCCGGCTTTTTTGTTGCAAGTACACCAATAAGTTACGATTCTTTCGAGCGGCGCGGTGTGCGCTTACTGCATAATGCGGCGTCGCGCCAGACGTTTGGCGCGTGTCAGCCGTGGACCGATCCTTCTCGAGCGCCGCGGCGTTATGGCCCCTTTGGCCAACTATCGTCCTTCCGTTCCACCGACATGTCCGCCAGCCTCGCCCGTCAGACCGCATCGCCGATGCGGCGCCCGCCATCCCGTCACAGGGTCCTTAGCGGGGGCGCAGCGCCTCGAGCGGCATTGGCGGTTTGAACGCATGTCGCTGCAATCTCCCAACCGCTTTCCGCGTGGTTTCCCGATCCGTTTGCCGCAGTCCCACAACGGACAGATCGCGCTCGCGCTCGCCGTCGTCTATCTCGTGTGGGGCTCGACCTATCTCGCGGTGCACGTAGCGCTCGGTTCGTTTCCGCCCTTGTTGCTCTCCGGTTTGCGCAACCTGTTTGCCGGCATCGGGCTGTTCGTGTTTGCGGCGCGCCGCGCGCCGGTCTGGCCGAGCTTCGCTGAAATCCGCCATGCGGGCCTCGTCGGCACGATGCTGGTCGGCCTGTCGAGCGGCATGCTGGCTTTCGGGATGCGTACCGTCGGCACCGGCACGGCGGCGGTGATGGTCGCGACCGTGCCGTTGTTCGCGACGGTGATCGCGGCGGTGGCGGGGCGGCAGATCGCGAGAGGCGAGTGGTTCGCGGTCGGCCTCGGGCTCTTCGGGATCGCGATCCTGAGTCACGGCGACAACTCGCCGGGCTCGGCGGGCGGCAGCCTCGCGATTCTGTGCGGCGCACTCTTCTGGGCCGGCGGCGCACATCTGGCCGGACGTCTGAAGCTGCCGTCGGATCTGTTTCTATCGACGTCGTTGCAGATCGGCCTTGGCGGCGCGATGTCGACGATGGTCGCGTTGGCATCGGGCGAGCGGATGTTCGAGGTGCATTTTCTGCCGGTGCTGGCGTTCATCTACCTGATGCTGATCGGCACGATGGCCGCGTATGTCGCCTATGGTTTTCTGATCCGCCATACGAGTCCGATCATCGCCAGCAGCTGCATGTATGTGAATCCGGTGGTCGCGGTGGCGCTCGGCGCGCTGCTGCTCGGCGAGCCGGTCACGCATTCCACCGTGATCGCGACCATCGTGATTCTGGCGAGCGTGGGCCTGTCCTTCTGGTTCGATCGCCGGAAGAAGAGTCTCGCGTGACGCGCGCGGCGGCGCGCCGCATTTAAAGCGCCGCTGCCACTTCCGCGCCTTCGCGGATCGCGCGTTTCGCGTCCAGCTCGGTCGCGACCCTGGCGCCGCCGATCACGTGGTAGCGCGGGCACCTCAACTCAAAGCCTCACTCCTGGCTGCAAGGCGCAAATGATTCCATGCAGCCAGCGCGGCAAACCCCAATCCGGCAACACTCACTCCGATCCATCCAAAAGTCGGCCAGACAAAAGCGCCGACCCCCGACCCCAGGGCTCCGCCAATAAAATAGGCGACCATATAAACCGTATTCACCCGGCTGCGCGCGTCGGGCTTCAGCGCGTAAATTCTGGATTGGTTGGAAATCTGCGCCGCCTGCACACCGACATCCAGGACGATCACGCCAATCACGAGCCCCACCATGCTCTTCGCCGACAACGCAAATACGACGAACGAAATCGCCACCAGCACGATCGACAGCGTGATAATCGCCCGCGGCCCGCGTCGGTCGGAAAACTTGCCGGCCAGCGGCGCGGCCATCGCCCCGGCAGCGCCAACAATCCCGAATAGTCCCGCCGCCTGCGGCCCAAGATGAAACGGCGCGCCTGCCAGCAGCAACGCCAGCACTGACCAGAAAATACTGAACGCCGCGAACATCGCCGCGCCCGTCAGCGACGCTTCGCGCAATGCCCGATGCTCGGCCACCAGATGCCACATCGAGACAAGCAGCTTGCCGTACGCGAGAGTCGACGTCGGTTTGCTCTTCGGCAAGCGCAGGATGACCACCGCCGCCAGCACGATCAGCGCGACGACGGAAGCGCCGAATACCGCGCGCCAGCCGAAATACTCGGCGACGAGACCCGCCGCGGTCCGGGCCAGCAAAATCCCGAGCAACAGGCCGCTCATCACCGTGCCGACCGCATGCCCGCGTTGCGCCGGCGGCGCCAGCTCGGCTGCGAACGGCACGGCCTGCTGCGCGATGGTGGCGAGCACGCCGATCGCGAGGCTCGCCGCGATCAGCACCGGCAGCGTCGGCGCCGCAGCGGCCACCACCAGCGCGACGCACATGGCCGCGATCTGCAACAGGATCAGCAGGCGCCGATCGAAGCGGTCGCCGAGCGGCGCGAGCAACAGCATCCCGGCCGCGTAGCCGAGCTGTGTCGCGGCGGGCACCGCGCCAACCCACGACGCGCTGCCAGGAAACGACTGCCGGAAGTTATCGAGCAGCGGCTGGTTGTAGTAAATATTCGCCACCGCCACGCCGGCAATCGTCGCGAGCAGAAGCAATAGGCCGCGCAACGAGCGGTCGGCGGATGCGGAAGACGAGGTGGTGTCGGAAGTGGACATGAGAAGAGCCGTCGATGGACCGGCCCATGCGCGGTCCTCAAGCGTGCCGATCATACCGGAGCAGGGCGGATCATGCTGACGGTCGCAAAGGGCGCTTACGAGGTGCAAGCAACGCGCTGACGGCGCTGACCCGTCCACGGACAAAATGAGATGGCCGTTCGCTTGCCGTTCGTAGAATCGTCACGCGCTAAAGCACTGATCACGTGACGGACTTCATGACTATCGCAACGAACGCAACGAAAACAACGAACGCAACGAAAACAATGAAACGCGAACCGAGGGCGATCGGCGGCTGGCTTCTACTAGCCTTGCTCTGCCTCGCAGCATGGGCGCTCTCGACAGCGATCGCGCTGCGCGATCCGCTCAAGCTGATGCTCGAATGGGAGTTGCTCGCGGTGTTCGTGCGGCCCGGCACGCACGGCTGGTATCGGACGGTGATCGTGGCGGTCGGCTGCGACGTGATCATCGGCGCGTTTATCGTGGCCGGCGCGGGCTGGCTTTCGTTACTCGCGTGGCGCAAATCGGCGCGCTTTCCGGTTCAGGTTCAGGCTTGGCTGTGCTTGATCGTCGTCATGCGCACCGGCGCCTATCTGCTTGGCGACTACCTGAGTCAGGCGATCGCTATCGACATCGCGGTGCCGTTCGACGGCTTCATCCAGGCGGTTGTCGCGGCCGCGCTCGGGATACCGTATTTCAGGCTGTCCCGGCGCGTGCAAGATACCTTCGTGGCCAACTGACCTCGCAACTGAGCCGGCAACGGCGTCAGTCGATCAACTCGCCGTCAGGCTCATAGAACGGATACGGCCCGTCGGCCTCGTCGACATACGCGTGATGCGTGATGATTCCGGTTGCCGGATCGTAGCGGTGCAGCGCATACGCGGGCGGTTCCATCACGAATGCGGACGGCGCCTCTTCGCGCAGATCGAGCGCGACCTGATGCGCGGGCGCCGGCACCGCCGACGCAATCGTGCCGCCGAAGCGCACGAACATCGGCCGGTGCACATGTCCGCAGATCACCCGCTCGACATTCGGATAACGCGCGATCAACACAGCGAGTTTGTCCGACGCAGCCGGATCGAGCCGCAGCTCATCCATATGCCCGATCCCGCACGCGAACGGCGGATGATGCAACGCGACCACCGTCGGCTTGCCTTGCGCCGCATCGAGTTGCGCCGCGAGCCACGCGAGCCGCGCGTCGCAGAGATTGCCGACGCTCTGGCCCGGCACCATCGAATCGAGCGCGATCACGCGCAGCGGACCGACGTCGACCGCGTATTGCACGAACTCGCCGCCGCCTTGCAACTCCGCGCGGTTCGGGAACGCCGCGCGCAACGCGGTGCGCTCGTCGTGATTGCCGACCAGCAGGTAGTAGGGGATCTCGAGCGGCGCGAGCAGCGCCTTGAGGTGTTCGTACTGGTCCGGGCTGCCTTGATCGACCAGGTCGCCGGTCATGATCACCGCGTCGGGACGCGGCTCCAGCGCATTGAGCGCGGCGACGCAGCGCGCGAGGTAGGCGCCGGTGTCGACGCGCCGATAGGCCAGCGCGCCGGGCCGTTTGATATGCAAGTCGCTAATTTGAGCCAGCAGCATGGGGAGGTCCTTTTTTTGCGCGCAAAAAATGCGGCGCGGCTTTGTCACGATAGCGCAATCAGCGCGTCCGGCGCGATCGAAATGCCGACCGGCGTGCCGCGCGCCAGTTCGACGCGGCCTGCCACGTCGACCAGCAACGGGTCCGGCGCGGCGCCGCCGATCGTCAGCCGGGTGCGCTCGCCGAGAAACGCGGTGCTTTCTATGCTGCCGCGCAACTGGGCGCTCGCCGGGTCGGCGAGATAGGCGTCTTCGGGACGGAAGAAGAATTCATGCGCGGCACTTGCGTGCGCGCGGCTCGAGGGCAAAGGCACGGCGCCGCCCGCGGTGGTCAGCATGCCGTCGCGCTGTTCGCCCGCCAGCCGGTTGATCGTGCCGACGAACTGCGCAACCGTCCGGTTCGCGGGACGATAGTAGATCTCGCGCGGCGAGCCGATCTGTTCGATGCGCCCGGCGCTCATCACGACGATGCGGTCGCCCAGTTCCATCGCTTCGGCCTGATCGTGCGTGACGTAGACGGTCGTGATGCCGAGTTCGCGCAGCAGCGTATTCATCTCGCTGCGCAAGGTGTCGCGCAGGCGCGCGTCGAGGGCGGTCAGCGGCTCGTCGAGCAGCAGCACGCGCGGCTGCACAGCCAACGCGCGCGCCAATGCAACACGTTGACGCTGGCCGCCGGACAGCTGATCGATCGGTTTGTCGGCGTGGGCGGTGAGCCGCATCATCGCGAGCAATTCGTCGACGCGTTGCCGCGCGGTTTCAGCCGGTGCGCGTTTGATCTTCAGTCCGTAGCCGATGTTGCCGCGCACGGTCAGGTTCGGAAACAGCGCATAGCTCTGGAACACCATGCCGACCTGGCGTTTTTCGATCGGCAGCGCGGTGACGTCTTCGTCGCCGAACGCGATCCGGCCGCCGGTGTCGGGCGTCTCCAGGCCCGCGATCATGCGCAGCGTGGTGGTCTTGCCGCAACCGGATGGGCCGAGCAGCACCAGCGTTTCACCGGCGCCGATCTGCAGATCGAGCGGTTCGAGCACACGGGTGCCGCGAAACGTTTTCGCGCATTGTGTGAGCGTGATGGGAACGGAGGCGAGTTTCATGGCGTGGACGTCGGTAGTGGCTTCGAACGGGCGGCGTTGCCGCGTCGCTGCGGCGCGCTGCGCTGGCCGGTCGCATCGACGCCGAGCCATTGCATCGCGACGAGCAACGGCATCGTCATGATGAAAAACAGAATCGTGTACGCGCTGCCGATTTCGATACGCAGCGACGCGTAGGTGTCGGCGAGACCGACAGGCAGCGTCTTGGTGTCGGGCGTGTGCAGCATCCACGTCAGGTTGAATTCGCCGATGGAAAGCGTCAGCACCGCCAGCGCACCGGCGACGATGCCCGGCCGCGCATTCGGCAGCACGATCGTCACGAAGCGCTGCAGGAAGCTCGCGCCGAGACTTGCGGCACCTTCTTCGAGCGTGCGCAGATCGCTGCTCGCGCACACCGCCGCGACCGCGCGGACCATGAAGGGCAGCGTGAACACCACATGCCCCGCGACGATGAACGCGACGCTCATGCGGAACATCGTGAAGCCGCCGTAGACCACCAGCAGCGCGAGCGCGGAGGCGAGACCGGGCAGCGCGATCGGCAGCACCAGAAACTCTTCGACAATGCGCGACAGCCGCGTTTTGCTGCGAGCCAGCACGTAGCCCGCGGGCACGCCGGTCACGAGCGTAACGAGCAAGGTCGCCGCCGCCACTTCGAGCGACAGGAACACCGAGCCGTGATACTGCGTCCACACTTCGCTCAGCCAGCGCAGCGTGAGCCCGCTCGACACGCCCTTGAAGTAGTTGACCGTGAGCCCGGCCACGATCGACATCACGACCGGCACGATCAGAAACGCGCACAGCAGCAGCGTGACGAGCCATTGGCCGGCCGCCAGCAAGGTGCGCGAGCTCGGCAACCTGAGCCGCGAGCGCGGCTTCGCAGCCGGCCGGATTGGAGCAGTGATGGAATTCATCGAGGTCTTGTCATCCGGTTTGGAAACACCGCTCATGCGCTCGCCGCGACGGCCGAGCCGGTCACGCTGCGCGCGAACGCCAGCACGAGCCACGTGACGATGCCGAGCACGATGGAGAGGCCTGCCGCGGTGATCATGTTCGCGTTCAGCGTGAACTCGGTGTAGATGGTCATCGGCAGCACGTCGATGTCGGTGGCGAGCGTGAAGGCGGTGCCGAACGCGCCCATCGCGGTGGCGAAGCACACGGCGCCCGCCGCGATCAGACCCGGCGACAGCGCGGGCAGCACGATGTCGCGCGTGATCCGCCACGGCGACGCGCCGAGCGAGCGCGCGGCCTCTTCGAGCGAGGCGTCGAGCTTGGTTGCCGACGCCATCACCGTGACGATCACGCGCGGAATCGAGAAGTACAGGTAGCCGAGAAAGAGGCCGCTCATCGAATACGCGAACACCCAGCGGTCGCCCGTCAGCTTGAGCGACAGCGCACCGATCAAGCCCTGGCGTCCCGCCAGCATGATCACCATGAAACCGACCACGACGCCGGGAAACGCCAGCGGAAACGTCAGCAACGCGAGCAGCGTGCGCTTGAGCGCAAACTCGCGGCGCGCCAGCAGCAAGCCGGCGATCACCGAGAGCACCAGCGTCGCCGCCGTCACCGCCGTGGACAACACGACCGTCGCGCCGAGGCTCGACATGTAGCGCGGATTGGTCAGCATCGCGCGGTAGGTCGCGAACGCGTGGCCGTCGCCGCTCAACTGCGCGAGCGCGCCCATCGGCAGCAGCCAGAACGCGATGAAGACCACCAGCGCCGGCGCGATCAACGCGATGCGCCAGCGCAGCGGGAACGTGATGTCGTTCAATGCATCACCTGCAGATAACGCTCGCCGAAGCTCGACTGCTTCTCGGCCATCTTGCCGAAATCGACCGGCTTGGCGCGGGCGTAGTCGCTTGCCGGCAGGAATTTCGCGGCGGTTTCCGGGCTCATCGCATTGGCGCGCACCGGACGCAGATACGCTTCGGCCCACAGCTTCTGGCCTTCGTCGGAGAGCACGAAGTCGAGCACCTTCTTGCCGTTCGCATCGTGCGGCGCACCCTTTACGAGGCTCATCACATACGGCACCGAGATCGTGCCTTCCTTCGGAATCACGAACTCGACATTCGCGTGATCCTTGTACTTCGCGCGATAGGCGTCGAAGTCGTAGTCGAGCAGGATCGGGATTTCACCGGACATCACGCGCGCATAGGCTGTCTGCTTCGGCACGATCGGCGCGTTGGCCTTCAGCTTGCGGAACCAGTCGAGGCCCGGCTCGAAGTTGTCGAGCGTGCCGCCGAGCGCCTGATTCACCGCCACCGCGCCCGCATAGCCGACGAACGCGCTCGACGGATCGAGGTAGCCGATCATGCCTTTGTACTCAGGCTTCAGAAGGTCGGCCCACGAACGCGGCACCGGCTTGCCTTCGAGTGCGTCCTTGTTGACGAAAAAGCCCAGCGTGCCGGAGTGAATCGTGAACCAGTAGCCTTGCGGGTCCTTCAGGTTCGCGGGAATGTCGTCCCAGTGCGCCGGCTTGTACGGCTGGATCACGCCCTTGTCTTTCGCCTGGAAAGCCGACGACACGCCGAGATACACCACGTCGGCGACCGGGCTCTTCTGCTCGGCCATCAATTGCGCAATCGACTGGCCGGAGTTCTTGTTGTCGAACGGCACGCGGATGCCGGTCTTTTGCTGGATCGCCTTGATCTGGCTGGCCCAGTCGGCCCATTCGGGCGGGCAGTTGTAGCAGATCGCGGTTTCGTCGGCGTGGGCGAGTTGCGGCGCGAAGCTCGCAAGCGCGGCGCCGGCGATGGCGCACGCCGACAGTGCGGCGGCAGCGGTGCGATTGAGACGGCGCCAGAGCGGTTTGACGGGCGCGGCTAAGCGTGCTGAAGAGCGGATCACAGCGGGTCTCCTGATGAGGAAGCGAGCGGGTGGTTCGAGGCTTGACGGTTAATGCGGGTTGATGCAGCTTGATGCAGCTTGATGCAAACGGGGGCTATGCGAAGGGCCGCGCGGCCGGCTCGGTGGCGCGCGCCGGCGAGCCGGCGCTCAGGTTCGAGATCGCCGTGATAGTGGCGCCTTCGCGCAAGGTGTGCGGCAAGGTCAGCGCGAGCGAGGTTTCGCCGAGTGCTTCGTAGGTGCCGGTGACGCGGGCCAGCAGGCGCTGCCACGCCGCGCAGCCGATTTCGCGATTCGGCGCGCAGATGCTCGCGAGCGGCGGCGACAGCAGTTCGCCCATCGCGAGGCCGTCGAAACCGAGGATCGACATGTCATGCGGAATCTGCAGACGCGCGCGGCGCAGGCCGCGCATCACGACCATCGCCAGCAGATCGTTGCTGCAGAAGAGGGCGGTCGGCCGGTTCGGGCCGCTCGTCAGATGAGCGAGCACGGACGGCGACAGTTCGTCGGCGTTGAAATCGACCTCAAGCGCCGGCGCGGGCGTTAGGCCGGCCTGCTGCATGGCTTGCGCGTAGCCGAGATGGCGCTGGCGGGCGCGGTCGGAGGCGGCCAGCGTACCGGCCAGCATCAGGATGTGGCGATGGCCGTGCGCGATCAGCATGCGCACGCCGTCGAAGGCGGCGAGGCGATTGTCGACGCACACCGACGGACGCCGCACCGTGTCGTTATGCATCAGCACGTACAGCAGACCCGCGCGGTCGAGCTCGTCGAGCAGCGGATGGGTGTCCGCGTCGGCGACCGTCAGGATCATGCCTTCGACGCGGTGTTCGCGCAGCGTCTCGATGGCGTGGCGTTCGCGATCGGCGTCGTACTGGGTGGTCATCAGCATCAGCCGGTAGCCCTGTGCAGACGCGAGATCGTCGATGCCTTGCAGGCATTCGGCGAACACCGGGTTGGCGAGCGTCGGCAGCACCACGCCGACGAGGCGCGTGCGCTCGCTGCGCAATTGCCGGGCTAGCGGGCTGGGACGGAAGTTGAGCGCGTCGATCGACTGACGCACTTTGTCGAGCGTGACCGGGTTGACGGTGTGCGGCGCGTTGATCGCGCGCGAGACCGTGGCGATGGAAAAGCCCGCGTGTGCAGCCACGTCCTTGATTGTTGGAATCACTGTTTCCGCCCGAGATGTAAACGTTTTCGTCGGGGGGATTATCAGCAGGCTTTGTGACTGGCGGATGACGTTAGAATTGCGGCGTGCCGCGCGGGCCGGGGCTCGTCCGGCGCGAGGCCGCCCGGTTTGGTGCGCCTGCGGCACAATGGTAGAATCGCGTCCGCCCTTGCCGGGGTGATGAAATTGGTAAACATAGCGGACTTAAAATCCGCCGCTTCACGGCTTGCCGGTTCGAGTCCGGTCCCCGGCACCACGCCACCATCTGCATTACTCTCCCCGAAAGTCAAGCAATACAGACGCGATTCCGCGCAAAAACAAACGTCTCGACCATTGCGTCGAGCTTCGCCGGGGCGGCCATCAGCCGTTGTGTCAGCAAGTGTTCGAAGCGGTCGCCGAGCGTACGCTTTCTTCGCTCGTCACCCGGGCGGTTCAGCGCGAGCAGCAAGGATGGCACGAAGGTGGCGCGATGAAACGCCGCGTACTCGTTAGCCATTTGCGTGCGATTCTGATGTTGCTGGTATCGCTCCCAGATGTCGTCGGGCCGCGCGACGCACTCGCAATGCTCGACAACCAGGTTGCAAAACTGCCCACCGTTGTTCGCGAATGGCGCTAGCAGGTCGCGCACGGGGCGCGCAAACGTCGCCAGTACCATGTGCGCACGTTCGCCGGTCGTGATCGCGCCCTCCGCGGCCATCTGGGTCAGTACGTCGTTCGCGTGGTTCATGAGGGTCTCAAAGCCCGTATACCCGTCGTCGTCGGCTCCAGGCAGCACCACGACAAGCCGGCCTCCCGGCCTCAGCTCTCGGGCTCTCAGAGCGAGAAAGGTTTCCCAGTCTCGCGCGGCCTGCTCGCGAAACGCGGCATTCACGGCACCCTGCGTGCACGGCAGATAGATATGACCCGCAACTGGGACCGGCACACGGCTTAACCACATCGCGGCGTACGCGCTCCAGGCAAGGTGCACGCACGCCGGCGGCAGAACGCTGTCGTAAAACGACCGACCGATTGCGCATGGAAAGACGTGAGGATCGTCGCGAAGGTACCGGTCCGGATCGTTCTCCAGCAACTCGAAGAGCGCGCTGAAATCGTTGACTGGCAGATCTTCGTGATAGACGAGGATCGGCCGGGCCGGCCCAACCCGCGCGCGCACAGCGGTTATCGCAACACGCATCGGGGCGAGCGAGTTCCTGCCCTGTGACGATCCGTATTCGGCGATTACGACCGGCTGGTCGTCCGGTTCGAGCGGGACGTTCTCCACCGCCTGCCGCAGATGAGGCAGGGCGATCGCGGCACCCGCCGCCTGATGCGTCGAGTGACGATTGTAGGCCCCTTCGCCCTCCATGCCGCCCGACATGGTCTTCGGCTGATTCATAAAGATCTCGCGAAGAGCGCGGCAGCGGCGACCAGTGCCGGAAGCCCCGCCACGATGAAAGCCTGGTTCAGGCCGTAATGCAGGCGGAGCAATTCCGCCGCAGCCAGAGCGCCCACGATCGCACCAAACCGGCCAACACCCATCATCCACGCCACGCCGGTTGCCCGTGCCCTTGTGGGGTAGTAGTTTGCCGCCAACGCCGACATCGAAGCCTGGGCACCGTTCATCGTGGTACCCGCCGCGAAAATGAGACCCGTCAGCGAGGCCAGACCGGGCGCTCCGTATCCGATGGAAATGGTGAATATCCCGGAGGACAGGAAGCAGGAACCTACTATGACATAAGGATTGAAGCGATCCATCAGCCAGCCCGAGGCCAAGGCGCCGATTCCACCCCCTAGCGGGAAGAGCGCCGTAATGAGGGCTGAGTGCGAGATGCTAAGGCCCGAATCGTTGATCAAGATGGGCAGACAATTGGTCAGTAAATAGAACATGACCAGCCCCATGAAATAGGCCGTCCAAAGCACGAGAGTCCCGACGATGAAGCGCCTGGCCAACACGACTCTAACGGCCTCCGCCGAACCTGCTTTCAAGGTCCCCTCGCCAATGACGAACCGTTTCTCGTCGGTCAGCGTACCCGGTGCGATGCGGTTCAGTATCTCGTGAATCCGGTCGGCAGCAACTCCCTTGGTCACCATGTAACGGACTGATTCCGGAACCCGGCATACGAGCGCAATGCCGAGCGCGATGGGAAGTGCGCCACCAACAACGAGCACGCCGCGCCAGCCTGTCACGGGGATCAGGACTGCTGCCAGAAATCCGCCTCCAGCGGCTCCCAACGGGAATCCACAAAACATCGCGTTATTGACTTTGGCGCGATGGTGATCGGGGACAATCTCAGCCATGAGCGTTGCTGCGCTGGGCATCGCGGCGCCGATGCCAAGTCCCGTTATGAAGCGCAGAACGGTAAGCATGTCGAGGCTTCGCGAAGCGGCGCTCGCAAGAGACGACATGCCCAGAAAAAAGACCGCCCCAACCAGCACGGTCTTTCGACCGAATTTGTCGGCCATGGGGCCCGAACTCATCGCGCCCAATGCGAGCCCCAGGAGCCCCGCGCCAAGAACAGGACCGAGCGAAGACTTTGCAATATGCCACTCTAAAGAGAGGGCAGGCGCAATATAGCCGATTGCTGCCGTATCGAAACCGTCGATAGCGATGACCAGGAAGCAAAGAGTCAGTATCAACCGTTGGTAGCGGGCGAAGCCATGGCTATTTATGAAATCCTGAACATCGACAGCCGAAACGGAGTTCATCTTTGTCATCTCCCTATCCTGTTCGCCCATTGGCCACTCTTCGTCACCGTACGTCACTCTTCGTGCAAGACATGGCTTACGTTGCGTGCATCGTTAAATGGCGGGTCAAAGTGGCTGGTCAACGCGCGCGAGAAGCGATCGCTCCAGCTGCGTGAAGCATCGTTTTGCGAGCAAGCTCCGAAGGCCTCTTGTCGTTCGAAGACCGTCGAAGACTCGCGCGTTTCGCGAAGCGTTCGTGCGGGTTCTGCCGGAATAATATTTGAACGTTTCGACGTACACCTCCATCACCTGATGGAGGTCGGTGCAATGTTGCCGGCCCCGGCTTCCTCGCTGCACGGAAAGGGATTCCGCACCCTGTCTATGCGGTGCACAGCTTTGGCGCTTCGCCGCCGAAGTCTGGGCCACCCTGGTCGGAAGCACACCTGGATGTCGTAGCGATCGATTGACTTCGCGGAGCAATCAAGTATCGACTGACACAACCGTCATTTGCTCGATCAGCCGCACAAGATCGGATTGACGTCGCGCCTCCGTCTTTTCAAATATGTGATGCAGATGTGTCCGGACGGTCGACGGCTTAACGTCAAGCAATTCGGCAACTGCATTCAGACTCGCGCCCTTATGAATTTCGCACGCTACCCGAGCCTCGACGCGGGTCAAGTTATAGAGGGTTCGCAGCTGCCGTTCCGGACTATCGGGCACGCGTTCCGGGTCGACGACAAGGATCATCGCAACAGCCTTTTGAGGCACGATCCTCGCCCAGCCGGCGCCGGCGCGCAAAGGAGAAACCAGCACCCGATATGGACGCGTTGCGGACGGGCGGCTAAGCGCGAGTGCGCCGCCCGTCGGCGGCTTTGTGCCCGCCCCGGCGGCCTGAGCCACCAGCAGGCGAAGCCTGTTCGTCAGCGTCGTGGTCATTGCGAACAATCCTGCCGGCCCTGTCCCAATTCCGTCCGCAGACGTCAAGATCTGTTCCGCGACGCGGTTGGCGAACATCACGCGGCAGGTGGCCTCGACAATCAACACACCATGGTTCAAAGCGTCGAGTGCCGCACACGCCACATGCTGTCCGCCGCTCATTCCGCATAACCGCAGGTTCATCGTCAATGCGCGCTGAAAATGTGGCAACACGCCCGCGAGCAAGTCGAACTGCTCGCGCTCAAAGCTTCCATCACGCTGTCGCCGCGTTGCCACCAGCACGGCGACATTGCCACCGTCGAGGCCAAGGTTCGCGCCGATAGCGGTGTGCATACCCTGTGGGCGCGCCCAGTCCTGGAAGAAGTCGCTGTACTCCAGCACCGTTCTGGGGCCCATCATCGCGTCGGATAAAATCGTGCCAGACGACCACATCCGCGCCAAAGCGAATGGGTCCGACCGGACGTAGTGCTCTTCGTACGCCTGCACAAACGCGGGTTCGGCGCCTGCCCAGGCGATCGACCCTAACCGCTGCCTTGCGTCTCCCGCCCACAGATGCGCGTGCATGGCGCCCAGCAAGGCGGCAACCTGTTCGAGTGCGCGCGGCCACCGATCCGGTTCTACCGCCGCGTCATATACAGCAGCGATAAGCTTCGAAAGCGCGTTCTCGGACGACATCGTGGCTTCCTCCCGCCGATCAGATCGCGTCACCCATTCCGTGTCTGCCAAACCAGTGGCATTCGCGATGAAAGTAAGCGCGCGCTCCGGGATGTGCATGACCGGCAAATCCCCGTCAAATGATGGAGCCCTGCCAATCGGTACTATAGTTCGGCGACAGCGTGCGAAGGACATGATGCCGGCACGCCGTTGACCGCCCGAAAGCGCGGATGAGCGATCCCGCCTCCTTGATGCGAGCTGTTCCGCTCGCAGTGGTCTCCGATAACCGTGAGATCGAAGCTCCCCGAACGCTCGCCAGTCGAACCCGACACACTTCGATTTTTCCCGTCAATCTCCCGTTTGTCGCCTCAACATTCCCGAACAATTGCCGTTAACAGGCGAGCAGGGGTTCGCTTCACCAGTTGGAGTTGGCGATTTTGCCGGCTCGTTGCTATCGATATGAGAGGTTGGCAAAACATATGAAACCGTCTTTTGCCCAGAAGCTCGCCATGATCGCACTCGTCGCGATGGGGGGCGTGCAGAGTGCGGATGCGCAGACTTTGCCGGACAGCGGCGCGAGCGCTGCCGTCGTTGCCCAGCCGGGCACGGCAACGGCACTGCCGGCCACGACGCAAGAACAGCAGGGACAGGCCGGTGTGCTGACAGCCGACGAGGCGAAGCAATCCGCCGCCGGCAACGTCGCCGAGCTGCAACAGATGATCCGCGGTTCGGACACGAGCGAGCTGCGCACGACGTACAACGGCAACTACGGCGCGAGCTTGCTGTTCTACGGCAAGGAAATGACCTACTACGTCGCGCTGTTCCAGCAGAAGAACTTCTGGCGCGTTATCAAAACGCAGGACGAAACGCGCGCCGACCTGATCTATAAGGACTTCGTGCGCCGGACCGTGCAGTTGTCCGATGTCGAAATCCGCCGCACGCGGCTCGAGGCGCAAAAGGCGTTCACCGAGCGGAGGATTGCGCTGTCGCAGGATCGTGCGAACCGCCTGCAGGCTGACCTCGATGTAGCGCGTCAGCAGCAGAGCATCGTCAACAGCCAGCAGCAACAGACGCGTGCCGAAGCCGCCTCGCTTGCGCAACAGAAGGCCGCCGCGCAGGACCAGTTGCGGGCCGCGCAGCGGCAGGTCCGCGAACTTCAGAGTCAGTTGGAAAGCGGCTTGGCGGGCTTACGCTGATTTTCAGCCGGCCCCTGCAGGAACACGACCCCGTCCGGTTCGCCGCGCGGGGTCGCATTCGCTTACCGATGCGACACGTTGCGCGAGCCGGTCCGCTTTGAGCCCGGCACGGTACGCCGGCACGAATGGCGCGGGATTCATGCGTCGGCACCTCGCCGGCGGGGCGCGGTCAGATTGACCCACTCGTAAGCGTCATGTCCAAGCCTGCCCACTTCGCGCCATACGGCGAAGGGAATCTCCTGGCGGGCCGCGTGCCGATCAACAAGACCCTGGCATACGTTTGTCATCTGTCGAAGCAGCACAATCGCATGCGCTTCAGGTCTCTCTCCATGCTGGTCGAGCGCCGTTTTTGCCTCTTGAGCCCGTTGAGCCATTGTCCGCCATTGAGAATCCCGGATTTCCTGAGCGTAAGTGCCGCGCTGCGCGAGTGCGCTCGAAACAATGTAGAGGTTTTTGAGCGCAGTGACGACGCCTGGTGGCGGCACGACGCAACCGTCGCTGCAGTCCGGTTGCAGGTGCGTCATCAGCATGCCCTCGACAGGTCCGCCAGAGGCGCGACCGCGGAACCTGTTCTCGACGAAGTCATGCGACCCGGTGAGGAACGGGCGGAACGGGAGACGTTAGCCAGACGGTGTAAATCTGGCCTCGGTAGCGGTGCTTGCAAGATGCCGGTCGGGGTGGCGCACATGCGGGCATGACGAGTGTGGTGAGTTGGCTATTCGCCGAATTGTTCAGTTCGTTTTTTGCCTTTCGTACAGGCAGGGCTACCGATATGGAAGCTATAGCCGGGTTACCTTAATGCTTGCGGCCGAAGCACGCCAGGGCGGCATCGGCGGGCGACAGGCCGGCGTCGAAATAGCCCCGAAGACGCCCTACGGTCACAGGGTCGGGATAATACGGCGGGCGGATAAATTCCGCTTCGACGGCTTCGGAGTACCAGGCGCGCATCCACTGGTCCAGGCCCTGTTCGTATATCAGCGATACGTATTTCGACTCGTTAAACATGTTGATTTCCGAAAGCTCAATAGACGCGTTCGCCGTAAATAATCGCGCGGACACTGCAGGCAATCAGCCGACGCGACGACGGCTGACGGCGCGCAAGGTTGTCTGCGAATTTCTGACCTGTGACACCAGCAGCAATTGACGCAGCAGCATTGACGCAGCTGCGGCAGGCGTGTTCAGGGAATCAATGCGTTGTCGTGACGATGACCGGTTTCAAAGAAAACGATCCTTGCTTGCCGTCGTGACGGGCACTCAAAAGCTTTGCGGCGCTCGTCACTGCGGTACCAGGACACTACATTCCGCGACGGGGGTGCCGAGCAGGTCGAGCAGCGCGCAGAGTCGTTGTCGATCCTGCGCCGACAGGCCGGGACGTCCTAGCAGGCCCTCGATCTGCGATATCCAGTAGTCACGACGGATCAGTCGCGGGCGACGAACCAGCGCGTTCAGCGCCTTCTCCAGTTGCCCGATCTCGGTCTTTACTGTGTTCATGTCCGTCTCCTTCCGTGATCCTCTAAAGCTGGAATGTCGCATCGGCTGTCGTCGTTCCGGAGCCGACACCTCGTTCGGAATACATATGGCAGTTCACATCACCCGGTGCGACGTTGGCGGCGCTCGGGCATCGGTTGTGATGCAACACGCGCTACAAGTAGTTGAGCCATATCACCGTCAGGACGTAGGCGAGGACGCAAAGCCAACGCAGAATGAGACTACGGGGTGTCGACATGGTCTATCCGCGGGCTCATTTCGCGCTTTCAGACCGGCTCGGCAGCCGTCCACCGCGTCCAGCCGCTTTGTCCACCCGCGTCGGCGACGCGCAAGGCACGGGAGCCGTCAGCGAACGTCAGGCATTCAACGCGAAGCCGCCAGTCTGCGGCAGTATCGTCTGCGTGGACATCGCCGCCTTGATGCCTGAAATGCAGCTTGCCTTCCTGCAAGAGGTCCAGCGGCGACTGGTCTCCTGGGCACGCACGTTTACGGTCCCATCGGTTCAGGAGCGTCGCGGCAATTTCGGCGTCGAACATGTTGGACTTTCCTCTGCGGGCTGATAACGATGTCAGCCCAGAAGCATCTGGAATCGTGCCTCCCGGGCCGCCTTAAAACCCGCCATCACGATTGAATACCGACGCTCTGCTGGTTCGATGCACCTGACGCAACAACCATGCGTCGAATCCCGTGGTCGCGGTCAGACAGGCAAGCCCTTGGAGTAATGGCAGCCACAGTTTTGGGGCAAACGTTTGCTTTTTCATGTCCGACCCGCCGTCACGGCATGGATGAAGTCAGCATGTATTACGGCGTGCCTTTTGCATATTTTGATTGGTGTAAACCCTATATTGGCCAACCGCCTGCATAGGAGCCGGGCGGTGCAATAATTTGCTCTGCGCAGGTTTTGGAACCCCACGCGCCACGCGCAACCAGACCACTATGAAGCCATTGAAATACCTAACCGGCTACCCGGCATCGCTACAGGAAAAAGTCCAGAAGCTGGTCGCCGGCCAGCAGCTCGGCGCGTACCTGGCCGAGCGATATCCGAACGGACACGAAGTGCAGACCGATCGCGCACTCTATGACTACTGCGCGGAGTTGAAGCGCGAACACCTGCGCAGTGCAGCCGCAATCGACAAAGTGATCTACGACAGCAAGCTCGATGTCGTGCGTCACGCACTGGGCCTTCACACCAGCATCTCCCGCGTGCAGGGCGGCAAACTCAAAGCAAAAAAGGAAATCCGCATCGCCTCGCTATTCAAGGAGACGGCGCCGGAATTCCTGAAAATGATCGTCGTGCACGAACTCGCCCACCTGAAAGAAAGCGACCACAACAAGGCGTTCTACCGTCTCTGCGAGTTCATGCAACCTGGCTACCACCAGTTCGAATTCGACCTGCGCCTTTACCTGACGCACCGGGATCTCACGAGAAACCCGACCTGACCTGTCAAGCGGCGACAGCCTCCGCAGCAGAGGCACTCAACAAAACCGGAATCGACTTCGAAGTCGGCGTTCCCGCGCCATCGGCGACAGAAGACAGCGGCACCAGCGGATTCGTCTCCGGGTAATACGCGCCCAGACAACCGCGCGGAATGTCGTACTCCACCAGCAAAAAACCATCTGCGCGACGCTCGATGCCGTCCGCCCACACGCTCGTGATATCCACCCGCTGACCGGCCACGAAACCGAGCATCGCGAGGTCGTCCTTGTTGGCAAACAGCACGCGGCGCTGGCCATACACGCCGCGATAACGATCGTCGAGGCCGTAAATCGTCGTGTTGTACTGATCGTGCGAACGGGTCGTCATCAATGTCATCAGGCGCTCCCCGTGCTCTTCGCGCGCGCGGTGAATCGGCGTGTCGACGGCAATCGCATGCACCATGAACTGCGCCTTGCCGCTCGGCGTATTCCAGATCCGCTCGCGCGAGGCCACGCCCAGATGAAAGCCGCCCGGGTGCTTGAGCCGTTCGTTGTAATCCTGGAAGCCGTCGATCACCTGCGCGATGCCGTCGCGGATCAGCGCATAGTCGGCGGCCTGCGCGAGCCAGTCCACCTTCGCGCTGCCCAGTGTGGCGTGCGCCATCCGCGCGACGATCGCGATCTCGGACAACAGATTCTCCGAGGCCGGCTTGTTCATGCCGTACGAGATGTGCACCATGCTCATCGAATCCTCGACGCTCACGCCTTGCGCCACGCCATTCTGCAAGTCGATCTCGGTGCGGCCGAGCGTCGGCAGAATCAGCGCGTCGCGGCCATGCACGAGGTGGCTTCGGTTCAGCTTGGTGGTGATGTGCACGGTCAGGTCGCACGAGCGCATCGCCTCCCATGTGCGCGGCGTGTCCGGCGTCGCGATCGAGAAGTTGCCGCCGAGGCCGATGAACACCTTCACCCGGCCGTCGAGCATCGCCTGGATTGTGTTGACGACGTCGAGGCCGTGTTCGCGCGGCGGCTCGAAATCGTAAACTTCGCCGAGCCGGTCCAGAAACGCCTGGGTCGGCTTTTCCTCGATGCCGACCGTGCGATCGCCCTGCACATTGGAGTGCCCGCGCACCGGGCACAAGCCCGCGCCACGGCGGCCAATATTGCCGCGCATCATCATCAGGTTCGACAGCAACTGCACCGTCGGCACCGAATTCTTGTGTTGTGTGAGGCCCATGCCCCACGTCGAAATCACCGCGCGGCCCTTCACGTAGATGTCGGCGAGCTTCAGCACCTCGTCGAACGGCACGCCCGATTCGGCGACGATGGTGTCCCAGCTTTCGGCGCGCAGGTCATCGGCGAACGCCGCGAAGCCCACCGTATGTTCGGCGATGAACGCGACGTCGAGTACGCGTTCAAGGCCGGACAGCTGCGCTTCGTCGTCGAGCTCGATCACACGTTTGGCGACGCCCTTGATCAGCGCAAAATCGCCGCCGACCTTCGGCCGGATGAACACCGAACTGATCTTCGTGCTGCCGAGCGTCAGCATTTCGACCGGATTCTGCGGGCTCGCAAAGCGCTCCAGCCCGCGCTCCTTCAGCGGGTTGATCGACACGATGGTGGCGCCGCGCTTCGCGCACTCGCGCAGCTCGCCGAGCATGCGCGGATGGTTGGTCGCCGGATTCTGGCCGAACAGCAGCAGGGTGTCGGTATGTTCGAAATCGTCGAGCGTGACCGTGCCCTTGCCGACGCCGACCGTATGCGGCAGGCCGCGGCTGGTCGCTTCGTGGCACATGTTCGAGCAATCGGGAAAATTGTTGGTGCCGTACATGCGCACGAACAACTGGTACAGAAACGCGGCCTCGTTGCTGGCGCGGCCCGAGGTGTAGAAGGCGGCGCGATCGGGGTGGTCGAGGCGCTTCAGGTGATCGGCGATCAGGTCGAAGGCTTCATTCCAGCCGATCGGCACGTAACGGTCACGGACGGCGTCGTAGACGAGCGGGTCGGTCAGGCGGCCGTGCTGTTCGAGCTCGAAATCCGATTGCGTCATCAGTTCGGCGACGGTGTGCTCCTCGAAGAACGCCGGCGTCACACGCTTGCTGGTCGCCTCGGCGGCCACTGCCTTGACACCGTTTTCGCAGAATTCGAAGGTGGACGCGTGTTCACGATCCGGCCATGCGCAACCGGGGCAGTCGAAACCGTCCGGCTGATTCTGTTTGAGCAGCGTGCGGTAGTTGCCGCCCGTCACCTTTTCCTTGATGAGATTGATGGCGACATACTTGAGCGCGCCCCAGCCGGCTGCCGGGTGCGTGTACGGTTCGATGCGAGCTTCGGGTTTCTTCATGATTTTGCCGCCGGAGCGGCTTTGACAAGGCTGATAGGCCGATGGATGCAAGCCTACTGTGTTCCAAAAGCAGTGCAGCATACAGAAAATTGGGAAGCGGAGGGATACAGTTGGTCGATATTTGTCATAGACTGGCGCTCCCGCCCACGCGTTTGTTTGAGCCAGGTCCTTGAAACTGTACGAAAAACTCGCCGACGAAATGACCGAAGCCGTGCGCCGCGGCGTCTTCGCGGCCGGTGAGCGGATCCCGTCGGTGCGTCAGGCGAGCCAGCAGCACGGCGTCAGCATCAAGACCGTGCTGCACGCGTATGCGTTGCTGGAAAGCCGCGGGATGGTCGAATCGCGGCCGCAGTCGGGCTATTTCGTGCGCGACGCCGTGACCACCGTTACGGCTGCGGGGCTCGACGGGGCGCGGCCAGGCCGCAAAGCCGCCGCGCCAACGCCGCCGGTGGCCGCTGCCGTCGACGTGAGCCGGCTGGTGTTGGCGACGCTGCGCAGCATCCGCGCGCACGACGCCGTGCCGCTCGGCTCGCCGTATCCCGATCCGTCGCTGTTCCCGTGGCGGCGCATCAACCAGTACGCGAATGCGATTGCGCGGCGTCACGCGAGCTGGAACCTGATCGACGACCTGCCGCCCGGCAACCCCGAACTGATTCGCCAGATTGCGCGCCGCTACGCGGAAAACGGCGTGCCGGTCGATCCGGACGAAATCGTCATCACGCTCGGCGCGACCGAGGCGATCAACCTCAGCTTGCAGGCGGTGGCCAAACCGGGCGACACGGTGGCCGTCGAATCGCCGACCTATTACGCGATGCTGCACGCCATCGAGCGTCTCGGCATGCGCGCGATCGAAGTGGCGACGCATCCGGTCGACGGCATCGATATCGAGGCGCTCGCCCAGGCCATCGCGAGGCAGAAGATCGCCGCCTGCATGGTGATGCCGAACTTCCAGAATCCGCTGGGTTTCCGCATGCCGGACGTGCGCAAGCAGCAACTGGTCGAACTGCTCGCCGCGCACGAAATTCCGGTGATCGAGAACGATGTCTATCAGGAACTGTACTTCGGCGAGACCCGGCCTTCGACCTTGAAGAACTACGACAGCAAAGGGCTGGTGCTGCATTGCGCGTCGTTTTCGAAAAGCCTGACCGCGTCGTACCGGATCGGCTGGGCGATGCCGGGACGCTACCGCGCGCAGGTCGAGAAACTGAAGTTTCTCAACACGCTGACCACGCCTTCGGTGCCGCAAGTCGCCGTCGCGGATTACCTCCGGCAAGACGGCTACGACCGGCATCTGCGGCACGTGCGCAAGGTCTACCGGCAGCAGGCGAGCATCATGACGGCGATGGTGCAGCGGTTTTTTCCCGCCGGCACACGGACCTCGACGCCGCAAGGCGGCTACGTGCTGTGGGTGGAGTTGCCGGAACGCGTCGATTCGATGCGGCTCTATCAGGCGGCGCTCGCGCGCGGCATCACGATCGGGCCGGGCATGATGTTTTCGATGCGCAACGACTTTCGCCATTTCATCCGGCTCAATTACAGCTATCCGTGGACAGCGCAGATCGAAGCGGCGCTGAAGATCCTGGGCGAACTCGTGGCGCGGATGGCTTGAGAAAACAAGGAGACACTCATGGTGGAAGACGACGAAATCGACCCGGTGCTGGTCGCCGTGCTGGCACAGTTGTGGCGCGCGCATCAGGAGACGCCTGGCGGCGCGTGGTCGCTCGCCAGGCTGTCGAAGCAGGCGGCCGTGCCGATGAGCGGCTTGCGGCGGCAGTTGACGGCGCTGGTCGACGGCGGCCTCGTCGACACCACCTTCAACGAGGAAGGGACGGGCACCGCCCGTCTGAGCGAGACCGGTCTCGGCTTATGCGCGGCGTTGTTCGGTGGCGCCGAGCCGCCTGACGATCCTGACGATGCGCAGGCCGACCCGGCGCCGCCGATCCACTGAGGCGAAGCCGGCCGGGCGCGAGCGTAACGGCGAGCAGCAGCGGCGCGTAGCAGGGACGAAAGTTTAAGACGCATGGACTCATTCGAAGAAATCGAACATGTTTTCGCGCGTACCAAAATACAGCCCGCGTTATGGGCGGAATAACGGGAAATAATTTTTCCGCTGAATTTGACCTTCGAATATGGCCCCTTATGCTGAAGTCCTGCCCGGGTTTGTCCCGGGCGCTATGGCAGGCACCTTCCAAACCATCGTCGGAGAATTCATGAAAGCAAAGCTGGCGCGAGCGCTACATCACTCACTGCGTATCAGAACCGTGCGGACCGTCGTCGCCGCCGCACTCGGGGCGACCGTGGCATTCGGCGCCGCGGCGGCCACGACCCAGCCGCTGGGCATCGCCTTCGTCTATCTGGGCAATCCGGGCGACGCCGGCTGGACCTATGCGCACGAACAGGGCGTGAAAGCCGTCGAGGCGCAATTCGGCGACAAGATCAAGGTGACGCGTGTCGAGAACGTGCCCGAGTCGGCGGATTCGGAGCGCGTGTTTCGCGATCTGGCGTCCAAGGGCAACAAGATCGTCGTGGGTTCGAGCTTCGGCTTCCAGGATTTCGAATTGAAGGTGGCGAAGGATTTCCCGGACGCCGTGTTCGAGCATGCAACCGGCTACAAGAAGGCGTCCAATTTCGCCACCTATGACGTGCGGACCTATCAGAGCGCTTATCTGGCTGGTCTGGTCGCGGGCTATACGACCAGGTCCAACACGCTGGGCTTCGTCGGCTCGGTGCCGGTGCCTGAGGTCGTGCGCAATATCAACGCGTTCACGATGGGCGCGCGCTCGGTCAACCCGAATGCGCGAGTGAAGGTGGTGTGGATCAATAGCTGGTTCGATCCGGGCCTCGAGAAGCAGGCCGCCGAAACGCTGATCGGCCAGGGCGCCGACGTGCTGATCCAGAACACCGATTCGACCGCGACGATGCAGACCGCCGAGCAGAAGAAGGTCCACGCATTCGGTTGGGACTCCAACATGAAGAAGTTCGGCCCGAACGCGCAACTGGGCGCCTGCGTGACCAACTGGGGCGTGTATTACACGCATCTGGTGCAGCAGGTGATGTCGGGCACGTGGACCAACGCGCCGGTCTGGTGGGGTTTGAAGGAGAAGGCGATCGATCTCGCCGACATCAACACGGACGCGGTTTCGCCGACGGCGCAAAAGGCGTTGAACCAGAAGCGTGAGGACATCATCTCCGGCAAGTTCAATCCGTTTGCCGGGCCGATTGCGGATCAGTCCGGTGCGGTGAAGGTGGCGGCGGGCAAGTCGCTGAGCGATGCGGAGCTGTCGCGTCTGAACTGGTTCGTGCAGGGCGTGGACGGGTCGCTGCCGAAGTAACGGATGGATTGGTTTGCCTAACGATTATTAAAGGAGATCGCCCGTGAGTCTGACAGTCTCGACAGACGCCGCCGGCTTGGCGGCGACGTATCCGCCGCAGGGCTTGACGCCCACGCCCGAACAGATCGTGCGGCATTTGCGGCATTCGAGCCGGGTGGCCGAGCGGGCGACGCTGCTGGGGCATCATCCGTTTGGCGCGGTGCTGGTTGGGCCGGATCAGGAAACCGTGCTGATGGAGCAGGGCAATGTCGACACGGTCAATCACGCCGAATCGGTATTGGCCCGCGTCGCGGCTTTGAATTTTACGCCTGAGTATTTGTGGAGCTGTACGTTATACACGTCTGTCGAGCCTTGTTGCATGTGTGCCGGGACGGTGTATTGGGCCAATATCGGCCGGGTCGTGTTCGGGATGACTGAGAAGCGATTGCTGGAGGCGACCGGGGATCATTCGGAGAATCCGACGATGAGTGTGGATTGCAGGTATGTGTTTGAGCACTGCCAGAAGGCAGTCGAGGTTGTTGGGCCGGTGGCAGAGGTCGAGGTTGAAATTATGGAGGTGCAGAGGAGGTTTTGGAGTAGCCGGTGATCTGCGCGTAGAGAAAAGAGCCGCGACCTTATTGAGGCGGAACCGCATTCTCCGCCCCTACCATGGCGAGTCCGCAGAACCAGTCGCCGCCATGCGGCTCGTAGCGCCAGTGGGTGTTCTGCTTGAGCACGGTGGAGCACTGATCGTGCAGCACGATACCTGGATTCGCAGCCGTGCATTGAAGCGCCATGGTCCCGGCTTGCGGTAGCGGAAGCGGTTCGGCGGGAACACTCGGCGTAGCGCTGCGCATGCTTTCAATCAACCGCTCCAGTTCATCGATCCGCGTGGCGTACCACGCACTCAGACACGCCGCATCGCGGCAATTCGCTTCGCGCCAGGCCCACTTGCTGTCGCTGTCGTTAAGAAAGGCTCGCCGGTTCGCGACTCGCCGGCGCGCTTTCCAATACAGTTGGCCGAGCGCGTCGTCGAGTTTTGAGAGCGCGGGGTCCGCGCAGATCATCTTTTCGGTAAGCGTGTGTCCCCTGTTGCAGTCGAAGCTGGTAGCTTGAGCGGGCAGATGCGTCGACATCAGAGCGGCGACGAGAATTAGGCGGATGATTTTCATTGCAGTCCCGGCGGTGCGAGGGTTTTTCATACAATGAATGATCGGTGCAGTCGTCGCTGCACGGACGCTGGAAAACAGCGTGACTTCCTGTGAGTGATTACCAAATCTTGCTTCGCGCGGGCAGACGAGAGGGAACCGGTGACCGGTGACTGCGCGCGTTCAGTCCTCCCCAGCCTAAGCCATTTCAATACGCCGCATTCAAAAACGCCGAACTGACCGCCCGCAAGGTTTCCTGCGAACGCGGGTCGCTCAGCCGCGTATGCAGCACCACCTTTGAAGCCGGCAGCGGCGGCAAGCCAAGTTGCTCGCCGACGTCGACGGCGCCCGGCGGCGCCACCCGCCAGCCGCCAGCCGTCAGCCGCCCCAGCAGCGCCGGCAGATTCGGTCCGGCAACGTGCTGCCGATGCTGACCGCGCTGAGCGACATGGGTGTACGCATTTCCGTCGACGAGCGAGGCCCGGGCGAAGGTTGCATCAGGCCGCAACCCGATTGTTCGTGCTGGCAAACAAGTGACTTCGCGCTAGCGATATTTATCCCTGGCGGCCGCCTCCCTAAAATCCTCCCATCGAAACGTATTTTTCTGCGCGGCGCCGAAGCGGCGCGGTGCGACGGGAGCGGCCATGCCAGCCTTGATCAGGAACCAGCTTTATCGACCGTCGGTGGTCCTGCCGATGGTCGCCCTCATGCAAGTGATGGTGTCACAGGACTTCAACCTTGGCCAGGTCGGCTGGGTGGTCGCCACGCGCGGCGCTCAAGCCGCGCTGCAACGCTCGCGCGAGCTGATCTGCGCCGTCCACTGCCACGCCTGAGCGCGCTCGGGGCCAAATCAAGGCCAAATCAAGACACGAGCAAATTAAGGGAGGGCAATCCGGAGCAACCGGACAGCACCGCCCCCTCGACGGAACAACCACAGATCGCAAGCCGGCACGCGGGGGTAACGGCGCGCGTCCAGAAGGGATCTGACAAAGGCAACACGAAGCGTAAGGGTAAGATGCTACGACCTGCACCCACGCCTCGGGAGATTTGCCATGCCACAGCACTTCGACGCAGTTGTCATCGGCACCGGACAAGGCGGCTCGCCGCTGGCGGTCCGTCTCGCTGAAAGCGGACGCAAAACCGCTGTCATCGAACGTGCTGCGTTTGGCGGCACCTGTGTGAACGTCGGCTGCACGCCCACCAAGTCGTATGTGGCAAGCGCCCGCGCGGCGCATGTGGCGCGCCACGCCGCGGAGCTGGGCGTGCAGGTGAGCGGGGCGGTCAGCGTCGATCTGGCGGCCGTGAAGGCGCGCAAGGACCGGATCATCGGCCAATCGCGCGAAGGCGTCGAGAAATGGCTGCGCGGCACGGATAACGTCAGCGTGTTCAACGGCCACGCGCGCTTTACCGGCGCGCATACGCTCTCCATCGGCGGGCCGGACGGGTCGGTGCTCGCCGAGCTCAGCGCCGACGAAATCTTCATCAATACCGGCACGCGCGCCGTCGTGCCGCCGCTCGAAGGTCTCGAGCGGATTCGCTATTACACGAACTCGTCGCTGCTCGAAATCACCGAATTGCCGACGCATCTGGCGATTGTCGGCGGCAGCTATATCGCGCTCGAATTCGCACAGGTTTTTCGCCGCTTCGGCAGCCGCGTGACGGTGCTGGTGCGTGGCGATCGCGTGCTGGCCCGTGAAGACGCCGATTTGGCGCGCTCCGTCGAGAAAGTGCTGACGCGCGAAGGCGTCGAGATCCGCTTCGGCGTGCAGCCGTCGCGGGTCGAGCCGCATCCGCATCATCCGGGCGAAGTGTGCATCGGCTTCGAGCAGAATATTCCCGCGCTCGAAGCGTCGCACCTGCTGCTCGCCACCGGCCGCGTGCCGAATACCGACTCGCTAGGGCTGGAAGCCGCCGGCATCGTTGCCGGCAAACACGGACTGATTCCCGTCGACGGCCAGTTGCGCACCGCTGCGCCGGGCATCTGGGCGATCGGCGACGTCAACGGCCGCGGCGCCTTTACCCACACTTCATACGACGACTTCCAGATCGTCGCGGCCAATCTGCTCGGCGGCGCCACGCGCAGCGTCGATACGCGGATCATGGCGTATGCGGTGTTCGTCGATCCGCCGCTCGCGCGCGTCGGGCTCTCGGAAGACGACGTGCGCAAATCCGGCCGTGACGCGCTGATCTCCACCATGCCGATGTCGCGCGTGGGCCGGGCCCGTGAACGCGGCGAGACCGATGGTTTCATGAAGGTGCTGGTCGACGCGAGGAGCAAGCAGATTCTCGGCGCGGCGATCCACGGCATCGAAGGCGACGAAGCGATCCATACCTTCATCGACATCATGGCAGCCGGCGCGTCGTATCCGACCCTGGAGTACGCGATGCATATCCATCCGACCATCAGCGAGCTGGTGCCGACCCTGTTCGATGGATTGAAGCCGATGAAGTGAGCGGTGGACCTAAGTTACGCGCATGGGTGGCGCACATGAGTGACATAACCAAGCGACACACATAAGCGACACACATAAGCGACACACATAAGCGACACACATAAGCGACACACATAAGCGACACACATAAGCGAAAGCAACGGGCCCAGCAATGAAGCGCACAATCAGCAGCGGCAATCTGTTCGATATCGGTAGGCGGACAGGTCCCGACGAGCAGATCGATACACTGGCGGAACAGGCCGGCGTCACCATCGAGCGGATTGTCTCGATGGGCCAGGCGAGTGCGCCCGGCTTCTGGTACGACAGTCCGCGCGCGGAATGGGTCGTGTTGCTGAGCGGCGCTGCGGCGCTCGAATTCGAAGGCGACCCGCAGTTGCATCCGATGAAGCCCGGCGACCACGTGCTGATCGAAGCGCATTGCCGTCACCGCGTGGCATGGACGAGCGAGACGGAGCCGAGCGTGTGGCTCGCGGTGTATTACCCGGGCGGCGGCTCGCGTTGAACGCCACGGCATCGGCCGACATCGACAAAGCGCCGCGCCATCGCCGATAATCGGCAGCGGCGCGGGCCGTCGGAGGCATAACGGACAGCGGGATGACGGCGAGCCGCGCGCCTAACCGCCTACATCATCAGGAGCCCGAGCGATGGGCAAAGGACGTGTCGAAGCCTTTAGCGATGGCGTGATCGCCATCATCATCACGATCATGGTGCTCGAATTGAAGGTGCCGGAAGGCTTCGATCTCGCCGCGCTGCGGCCGTTGATTCCGGTGTTTCTCGCCTACGTGCTGAGCTTTATCTACGTCGGTATCTACTGGAACAATCATCACCATCTGTTCCACACCGTGCAGAAGGTCAGCGGCGCGGTGCTGTGGGCCAACCTCCATCTGCTGTTCTGGTTGTCGCTCCTGCCGGCCGTCACGCATTGGGCCGGCGAAAATCATCTCGCCTCGTGGCCGACCGCGATGTACGGCGTCGTGCTGTTCATGGCGGCGAACGCGTATTTCATTCTGACCCAGTTGCTGATCCGCCACCACGGCAAGGACTCGACGCTCGCCAAAGCGGTCGGCCACGACTTCAAGGGCAAGGCCTCGGTCGTGATTTATCTCGCTGGCATCGTATTGGCGTTCGTCGCGCCGTGGGTTTCGGCGGCGCTCTATACGCTGGTCGCGGCGTGGTGGCTCGTGCCGGACCGGCGCATCGAACACCTGCTCGAGGCCTGAGCATGCTGCTTGTGCTCAAGCTGGCGCTGGTGCCGGCGTTTCTGGCCGCGCTGACGGTGGCGGGGCGAGTATGGGGACCGTCGGTGGCGGGATGGCTCGCGGGGCTGCCGGTGGTCGCCGGGCCGATCGTGTTGCTGCTCGCGCTGGAGCGCGGCCCGGTGTTCGCGGCGCAGGCGTCGGCAGCGTCGATCGCGGCGCTTGCCGCATCGGAGGCGTTCAATTTTGCTTATGCGTGGAGCTGCCGGCGCTATGCGTGGCCGCTTGCTCTGGCCGCCGGAATGGCGGGGTGGGCCGGCATCGCGCTGCTGCTCACCCATCTGCCCGCTGGACTCATATGGGCGGTGGCGGCGGCCTGTGTGGCCGTCGCCATTTCGCAAGGCGGCTTGCCGCGTATTACGGGACACGTGCCGGCTACGCGGCTCGGTCTCGGCGACCTCGCCTTGCGCATGCTTGCCGGCGCGCTGCTGAGCGTCGCGGTGACGACGCTGTCCGCGTCGATGGGCGCGACCTGGAGCGGGTTGTTGTCGGTGTTTCCTCTGCTCGGCATCGTGCTCGCCGTATCGGCGCAGCGCGCGCACGGCGCGGATTTCGTGGCGTTGCTGATGCGCGGCATGGTGATCGGCCGCGGCTCGTTCGCCGCATTCTTCGCCGTGACCGCGACGATGCTGCCGCACTACAGCGTGCTGCTCAGCTTCGCGTGTGCATCGGTGGCGTCGGTGGCCGTGCAGGGCGCGACCAAACGCATGCTCGGTGCGAAGCGGCCGGCGCGGACGCCGCAGCGCGAACTGGCCGAACAGCCGCAAGCGGATTGAGCGCGTTCAAACGATTCAGTCAATACTGCCCACCATGACTTCGCACGCGAGAACCACCCGCATCGGTTTGATCTCCGACACGCATAACCTCGTGCGTCCGGAGGCGCTGCAATTCCTCGCCGGTTGCGACGCGATCATTCATGCGGGCGATATCTGCAATCAGCCGGTGCTCGATGCGCTCGCGCAGATCGCGCCGGTCACGGCCGTGCGCGGCAATAACGACACCGGTGAATGGGCCGCCGCGTTGCCGGTTCACGCAAAGCTGACCGTTCAACAGGTGACGATCCTCGTCGTGCACGATATCGCGGATCTCGGTGCGCTCAGCGGCGATCCGCGCGGCGAAGGCATCGGCGTAGTGGTCACCGGGCACTCGCACAAACCAGCGATTGCCGGGCGCGACGGCGTGCTGTACGTCAATCCAGGCAGCGCCGGGCCGCGGCGGTTCAAGTTGCCGGTTTCGGCGGGCATGCTGATCGTCGAAGGCGCGCACGCAACGGCGACGCTTCAGCCGCTGCTGACATAAAAAAACGGGCCGGCATATTTGCCGGCCCGTTTTCTGGCTTGACGACTCAGTGGCTAACGCAGTGCCGGGCAGCATCAATCCACAGCATCAATCCACAGCATCATGCACGCGCCGTTGCCGCCGCCGCATAGTTTTCATCCATCTCCGCCGCTTCACGTTCGCCGCGCAGCACGGCGTGCGCTTCCGCGCGCGTCGCGACACACGGACCCGAGCCGAGCAGGGGCTTGCGCGCCGTTTCGCGCAGCGCGAACACCGAAGCGATGCCGATCAGCGACGCACCCATCAGGTAGTACGCGGGCATCATCAGATTGCCGGTGCTGTCGACCAGCCATGCCGCGACGAGCGGCGTCGTCCCGCCGAACAGCGACACCGAAATGTTGAAGCCGATCGCGAGCGCGCCGTAGCGAATCTTAGTCGGGAACAACGCCGGCAGCGCCGACGGCATTACGCCGGTAAAGCACGACAGCAGCGTGCCGAGAATCATCAGGCCGCCGAACACCGGCAGCATCTCGCCCGTGCGGATCAGCAGCAAGGCCGGAATCGACAGCACGAACAGACCCACGCAACCGAACAGCATCACCGGCTTGCGGCCGATCGTGTCGGACAGACGGCCGGCTGCGAGCGTCATCGGCATCATCAGCACCATCACCAGCAGCACGAGAAACAGGCCGTGCGTTTCGTTGAAGTGCAGCGTGGCCGACAGATAGCTCGGCAGATAGGACAGCGCCATGTAATCGGTGACGTTGAAGATCAGCACGAGGCCGACGCACAGCAAAAGCGGTTTCCACTGCTCTACGAGCAACTGGCGAAACGATTGCTTGGGCAGCGCTTTGTCTTCGGCTTCGCGTTGCTCGGCCTGCTTCCTGAACGCCGGCGTTTCTTCGAGCTTCACCCGGATGTAGAGACCCACCAGGCCCAGCGGACCCGCGATCAGGAACGGCACACGCCAGCCCCAGGACAGCAGCGCTTCGTTCGACAGCGTCGCGGTCAGCAGCGCAACCGTGCCGGCGCCGAGCACGTAGCCGATCAGCGTGCCGAATTCGAGGAAGCTGCCCATGAAGCCGCGGCGCTTGTCGGTCGAGAACTCGGCGATGAAGGTGGCGGCGCCGCCGTATTCACCGCCGGTCGAGAAGCCTTGCACCAGACGCGCAACCAGCAGCAAGGCCGGCGCGAGAATACCGATCGACGCGTAGCTGGGAATCAGCCCAATCGCGAAGGTGCCGAGCGCCATCATGATCATGGTCATCGCCAGCACGCGCTGACGGCCGATGCGGTCGCCCAGCGGCCCGAACACCATGCCGCCGACCGGCCGCACGAGGAACGCCGCGGCAAACGTGCCGAAGGTGGCGATCAGCTGCGCGGACGGGCTCGACGACGGGAAGAACACTTTGCCGAGCGTGACAGCGATGTAGCTGTACACGCCGAAATCGAACCATTCCATTGCGTTGCCGAGCGCCATTGCGCCGACGGCCCGCTTGAGGAGAGATTTGTCGACGATCGTGATGTCGTCGGGGGAGAGGCGTTGTTCTTCTTTGTGGTGTCGCCAGAAGCCGTTGCTGGAAGCGGTCAAGGTGAAAACTCCAATGACTGCGACGAAACTCATGATGTGCATGAACGTTCCGCCACGGTTGCTGGGAAGTGCGGTTTCGCGATCGGGGCGATGGCCTCTCCTTCGCCGCAGATGGCGAAAGAGTTGAGGGCGCAAAAAAGAAAACAAAACGCCCGTGCCTCGCGAACGATTCGCGAAAAAACACTCGTCTAGATTGTGCTGACTGTTGCATCTGCGTGGCCGTGGAAGGGGGGCAGATGCATGAGGACGCAGGGGTGGCTGAAAGCTGGCCCGCACGCCGCTGGAAGGCTCGAAACGAAAAAGGCCGGTGCTGGATCGCCACTCACTCACGTTGTGAGATGAAACGGTGAAATGACCGACAAGCCTTCTTGTATAAAAATGTTCAATCCAGAAGGGCCGCACGCACTGTGCGCCACAATGAACCGAACGCGAATGAAGGTGAATTGCTGTTGGAACGGCGCACATAGTAGCACGATGACAGAGGATCGCGCAAACCCGGCATCCGGCGAGGGCTTGGTGAGGGGGCTCAATCCCTTGCGGGGCGGGGGATTGGGCGGATCGCGGCGGCAGGGATGAGCGGCCTGAACACGGCCCGAAATGTACCGTTCGGAGAAACCGGCGGCGCCCTGAAGAACGGCAAGTGGGCTAACGAGCGGACGAAAGAGCGGACGAAAAAGCGGACGAAAAAGCGGACGAAAAAGCGGACGAAAGAGCGGACGAAAAAAGTGAACGAAAAAGCAGACGAAAAAAGTGAATGAAAAAGCAGACGAAAAAAATCCGCGCACGCGGCGCGGATTTTTGTCCGGCTCAGTACCGGCGCTTGACGCTGAACGCGGGACTGAAACGGGCCGCGTACAGCCGAAAGCGCTTACTCAGCCGTCGGCGGCACATAACCCTGCGCCGTATCGGCGCCTTCGCCGAAGAAGAACTTTTCGGTCTGCTTCATCAGGTATTGGCGTGCGCGCGGATCGGCCATGTTCAGGCGGTTTTCGTTGATCAGCATGGTTTGCTGCTTCAACCAGGCCTGCCAGGCTTCCTTCGAAATGCTTTCGTAGATCCGCTTGCCGAGTTCGCCCGGCAGCGGCGGGAAATCGAGGCCTTCGGCTTCCTTGCCGAGCTTTGCGCATTGAACCATACGAGTCATGCTGTGCTTCTCCTGTGTCGACCGGAGTTAGTGCTTCAGCACTTACTCCGGTCCCATGAAAAATAGTTACTAGTTAGTGCTTCAGCACTTACTCCGGTCCCATGAAAAATAGTTACTAGTTAGTGCTTCAGCACTTACTCCGGTCCCATGAAAAACGGTTACTGTACCAATGTGGGGGGCGTGCAGTCCGCTTTATAGGGAGACGCTCAGAGCTGTTTCATCAGCACGAGCGACTTGCGCTGCCAGTTATAGAGCCGGCGGCGGTCTTCCGGCAGGTCGTCGACCGTTGCCTTGACGAAACCGCGCTTGAGGAACCAGTGTTCGGTGCGCGTGGTGAGCACGAAAATTCGCGTGAGACCGCGTGCCCGCGCGCGCTGCTCGATGCGCTTGAGCAGGCGCTCGCCGTCGCCGGTGCCTTGCGCTTCAGGCGCAACTGTCAGACACGCCATTTCGCCGATGCGCTCCTGCGTGTACGGATACAGCGCCGCGCAGCCGAACAGCACGCCATCGTGCTCGATCACCGAGAAATGGTCGATGTCGCGTTCGATCTGGTGACGGCCGCGCCGCACCAGCGTGCCGTCCGATTCGAGCGGCTCGATCAGCGCGAGAATGCCGCCGACGTCGTCCGGCGTGGCTTCGCGCAGGCTTTCGAGGTTCTCGTACGAGATCATCGTGCCGACGCCATCGTGCAGGAACAGTTCGAGCAGCAGGCTGCCGTCGAGCGCGTAGGGGATGATGTGCGCCCGCGCCACACCGCCGCGGCAAGCGCGGATCGAGTGCTTCAGGTAGAAACCGGCGTCGCCGGTGACTTCGCCGCTTTCGTGCAGCTTGTAGGCGTCGTCGAGCGACAGTTCGCGGATCAGCTCGGGACCGTCTTCGCCGGCCTGCATGAGGCCCGGCGTTTCGGTCAGGAACACGATCTTGTCGGCGCGCAATGCGATCGCAGCAGCGGAAGCGACGTCTTCCATCGACAGATTGAACGCCTCGCCGGTGGGTGAGAAGCCGAGCGGGGAGAGCAGCACCAGCTTGCGGCTGGCGAGCGAATGGCGGATCGAATCCGCGTCGATCTTGCGTACCACGCCGGTGTGGGCGAAATCGACGCCGTCCAGAATGCCGACCGGCCGCGCCGTCACGAAGTTGCCCGACACCACGCTGATGTGCGCATGCGCCATCGGCGTGTTCGGCAAGCCCTGGCTGATCGCGGCCTCGATATCCAGACGCACTTCGCCGGCCGCTTCTTTCGCCGACTCCAAAGCGCGCGCATCCGTGATGCGCATGCCGTGCGAAAACTCCGACTCCACGCCGTGCAGGCTCATCTGCTCTTCGACCTGCGGTCGCGAGCCGTGCACCAGAACGATCTGGATGCCCATGGCCTGCAACAGTGCGATATCCGACACGAGCGCATTCAGGAGCCCCTGATGCACCACCTCGCCGCCGAACCCGACGACGAACGTCTTGTTACGGAACGCATGGATGTAAGGGGCGACTGAGCGCATCCAGTCGACGAATTGCGCGTGCTGTGCGAGGTTTTCCGTCGCTCCGGAGGGGGCCGGAACGCTCGCGGGCGCGGGGACGAGGTCGGTTTGGGAATTCATGCCGGGGATTATAATGCGCCCCCATGTCGAATGTACCCAAAAGTCCCGCTACGGCGAACGAGAATCCGGCGCCGGCCGCCGATCAGCACAATTCTCGCCGCGAACCGCGCAAACCGCGCGAACCACGTCAGCCGCGCCCGCAGCGCGTGGTCGAACCGAATCCGATTCCGCCGATCACTTTCCCCGAAGCGCTGCCCGTCTCCGGCCGCCGCGAAGAGATCGCGCGCGCGATCGGACAGAATCAGGTGGTGATCGTCTGCGGCGAGACGGGCTCGGGCAAAACGACCCAGTTGCCGAAAATCTGCCTCGCTTTGGGGCGCGGCCTCGGCGCCGGCGGCACCGGCCTGATCGGCCACACGCAGCCGCGCCGGATCGCCGCGTCGGCGACGGGCCGCCGCATCGCCGAAGAACTCGGCACGCCGTTCGGCGAAGTGGTCGGCTACAAGGTGCGCTTCACTGACAATCTGTCGCCTGGCGCCTCGGTCAAGCTGATGACCGACGGTATTCTGCTCGCCGAAACGCAGACCGATCCGCTGCTGAAAGCGTATGACACGCTGATCATCGACGAAGCGCACGAGCGCAGCCTGAACATCGATTTTCTGCTTGGCTATCTGAAGGAAATTCTCGTCAAGCGCCCCGATCTGAAGCTGATCGTGACCTCGGCAACGATCGACGCGGACCGTTTCGCGCACCATTTCGGCAGCGAGGAAAAGCCCGCGCCGGTGATCGAAGTGAGCGGCCGTCTCTATCCGGTCGAAGTGCGTTACCGCCCGGTGGCGGAAGACAGTCCGGCGGTGAAGGCGGCGCAAGGGACCTCGGCGTCGTCATCGTCGCGTGAATCGCGTGACCGGCCGAAAACCCAGCGCGAGACGGATCGCGATCTGATGGAAGCAATCGTCGACGCGGTCGACGAGTTGTGCCGCGAAGGTCCCGGCGACGTGCTCGTCTTCCTGCCCGGCGAGCGCGAAATTCGCGATGCCGCCGAGGCGCTGCGCAAGCACCATCCGCCGCATACGGAAATTCTGCCGCTGTTCGCGCGCCTCTCGGCCGCCGAGCAGGAGCGTGTATTCCGCACCTCGAACGCGCGCCGCATCGTGCTGGCGACCAACGTCGCCGAAACCTCGCTGACGGTGCCGGGGATTCGTTATGTGGTCGATACGGGCCTTGCGCGCGTGAAGCGCTACTCATATCGCAACAAGGTCGAGCAGTTGCAGGTCGAGTCGATTTCGCAAGCCGCCGCGAATCAGCGGGCGGGGCGTTGCGGCCGGGTCGCCGATGGCGTCTGCATTCGTCTGTATGAAGAAAGCGACTACCAGGGCCGCGTGCGCTTCACGGATCCGGAAATTCTGCGCTCGTCGCTCGCGTCGGTGATTCTGCGGATGAAGTCGCTGCACCTGACCGCGATCGAAACCTTCCCATTCATCGAACCGCCGCCGGGCCGCGCGATCGCCGACGGCTATCAACTGCTCAACGAACTCGGCGCGGTCGACGACGACAACCAGCTCACGCCGCTCGGCCGCGAACTCGCGCGCTTGCCGCTCGATCCGCGCGTCGGCCGGATGATTCTCGCCGCGCGCGATCAGCAGGCGCTGAAGGAAGTGCTGATCATCGCCAGCGCGTTGTCGGTGCAAGATCCGCGCGACCGGCCGATCGAAGCGCAGGAGCAGGCCGATCAGGCGCATCGCCGCTTTGCCGACGAGCGCTCCGAATTCCTCCAATGGCTGAAAATCTGGACGTGGTTCGAAGAAGCGATCGCGCACAAGAAGTCGAACCGGCAGTTGCAGGACGAGTGCCGCACGAACTTCCTGTCGCAACTGCGCCTGCGCGAATGGCGCGACGTGCATTCGCAACTGCTGACGGTGGTGCGCGAACACGGCTGGCGTTTGAACGAGGCCGAAGCCACCTTCGAGCAGATTCACCTCGCGTTGTTGACCGGCTTGCTCGGCAACATCGGCCTGAAAGCCGACGACGAACCGTATTACCTCGGCGCGCGCGGCATCAAGTTCTATCTGTGGCCGGGTTCCGCGCTGGTGAAGAAGGCGGGTAAGTGGGTGATGGCTGCCGAACTGGTCGAGACGAGCCGCCTCTACGCACGTTGCATCGCGAAGATCGAGCCGGAGTGGATCGAGCGGATCGGCGCGCATTTGCTGAAGAAGTCGCTTTCCGAGCCGCATTGGGAGAAGCGCGCGGCGCAGGTGTCGGCGTTCGAACGCGCGATGCTGTACGGCCTGCCGATCTATCACCGGCGGCGCGTGAGTTTCGGCAAGCAGGACCCGGCGCGCGCGCGTGAATTGTTCATTCGCGGCGCGCTGGTGGAAGGTGAGTTCGATACGAAGCTCGCGTTCTTCGCGCACAACCGCAAGCTGCTCGGCGATATCGAACAGCTGGAACATAAATCGCGCCGTCAGGACGTGCTGGTCGACGACGAACTGATCTTCGGCTTTTACGACCAGGCGATTCCGCAAGGCATTTATACAGGCGCGTCGTTCGAGCGCTGGTATCGCGACGAGCTGAAAAAGAGCGGCCAGCCGGAGGACAAGCTGCGCCTGCTGTATCTGTCGCGCGACGATCTGATGCGGCACGAAGCCGCCGGCGTGACGACCGATCTGTTCCCGAAGCGGATGACGATGGCGGGCGTTGAAATGGCGCTCACCTATCACTTCGAACCCGGTTCGCCGCGCGACGGCGTGACGCTCGCGGTGCCGCTCTACGCGCTGAATCAGGTCGACGCGCGGCGCTGCGAATGGCTCGTGCCCGGCATGCTGAAAGAGAAGACGCAATTGCTGCTGAAATCGCTGCCACAGAAGCTGCGGCGTCATTGCGTGCCGCTGCCGGAATACGCGGCGGGCTTCGTCGAGCGGCATAGCGGGCCGCGCTTCGGCGCGGGCGGTTTGCTCGAATCGCTGATCGCGGACATTCGCGAGCAGACCCAGGTCGCGATGAAGCAATCGGACTTCAAGCTCGAGACGTTGACGCCGCATCTGTTCATGAACTTCAAGGTCGTCGACGAGCACGGGCGGCAGCTCTCGATGGGCCGCAACCTGGCGCAACTGCGCGCCGAACTCGGCGGCCAGGCGCAGCAGCATTTCCAGAAGATCGCGGCGGGCGCAGCCGGGGCGGCGTTGGCGGATGCGGGGGGCGGCAGCGTCGCTGCACCGGTGGCGTCGACGAACGCCGGGCAGCGCGGCAAGGGCGCGCCGGCCGGTCCGCAGACTGCGCCACAAGGTGGTGCACCCGCCACTGCGCTGTACGAAAAGCTCACGACGTGGAATTTCGGCAAGCTTCCCGAGCTGCTCGAAATTCGCCGCGGCGGGCAGACGCTGTTCGGCTATCCGGCACTGGTGGATCGCGGCACCGACTGCGACGTCGAAGTGTTCGATTCGCTGGACGAAGCCGCGCGCATTCATCGCGCGGGGCTTCGGCGTCTCTTTGCGTTGCAGTTGAAGGAGCCGATCAAGTATCTGGAGAAGAATCTGCCGGGTCTGCGCGAAATGGCGATGCAGTTCATGCCGCGCGGCTCCCAGGAAGAACTGCGCGATCAACTGATCGACACCGCGCTCGATCGCGCGTGTCTGCAAGATCCGCTGCCCGACGACGACGTCAGTTTCCACACGCGCCGCGACGAAGGCCGCAGCCGTCTGACGTTATTGGCCCAGGAAATCTCGCGGCTGGTCGGGCAGATTTTGAGCGAATACGCCACTGTGACGAAGAAGCTGGTGCAGGCGAAGTCGTTCACCGCGGCGCATGCGGACATGCAGAACCAGCTCGATGGACTGATCGGCAAGCGCTTCGTGGTCGACACGCCGTACCCGCAACTGGCGCACTTCCCGCGCTATCTGAAAGGTATTGCGCTGCGCGTCGACAAGCTGAAGGCGGACCCGGCGCGCGACGCCCGGCAGTTCGCCGAATTCCAGCCGCTCTCGCAGAACTATCAGCGCGCGCTGGCGCAACGCGGCGGCGTGCTGGACCCGCGCCTGTCGGAATTCCGCTGGCTGCTGGAGGAGTTGCGGATTTCGCTGTTCGCGCAGGAGTTGCGTACGCCGATGCCGGTATCGGTGAAGCGTCTCTACAAGGTGTGGGAATCGATGCAGCGCTGAGCGGCGGGTGGGGCGGGGCGTGTGAGAACCGCATCCGGATCCTTCGCGTCCCCCTTTTTTCCGCACGCCACACCCGCATCCACGTCAACCGGTCGAGCCGGCAAACGTTCTACAATGACCGCCGTTCTCCGAAGTGAGCTTTCATGCGTAAATTTTTTCTTCCCGGCTTGACTGCCACGTTCGCCGCGGGCGCGGCGCTGGTCGCCACCGCAGGCTTTTTTTCTCCGGCGGCCCACGCCAACGACGTGATCGTGCTCAATTCCGGCGAAGCCACGCTGAGTCTGATCGATGAGGCTAGCCGTCAGGTCGTCGGCACCGTGCCGACGGGCAAGGAACCGCATCACCTGATGGTTACGCCGGACAATTCGTCGCTGATCGTCGCGAACTCGGTGTCGAACAACCTGATGTTCGTCGATCCGAAGTCGGGCAAGGTGCAGCGCTGGGTCGAGAACATCGAGGATCCATATCAGATCGGTTTTTCGCCTGACCGCAAGTGGCTCGTCACCACCGGCCTGCGCCTGGACCGCCTCGACATCTATCACTACGACAGCCAGCAGAACCAGATGACGCTGGCCTCGCGCCTGCCGCTCGCGGTGATGCCGAGCCACATGGCGTTCACCAACGACAGCAAGACGGTGTTCGTCACGCTGCAGGTGTCGGGCGAGTTGGCCGCGATCGACCTGGCCACGCAAACCGTCAAGTGGAAGATGAAAGTCGGCAAGGTGCCGGCCGGTCTGTGGATGACGCCGGGCGAAAAATACCTGCTGATCGGCATGACCGGCGCGGATTACGTCGCGGTGGTCGACTGGCGCAATCAGAAAATCGTCAAGACGATCCAGACCGGCAAGGGCGCGCACAACTTCCGCTCGCTGGCTGACGGCAAGCATGTGGCGGTATCGAACCGCGTCGCGAGCACGATCAGCATCATCGACGAGGACACGCTCACCAACGTCGGCGACATCACCGGTCTGATGCCGGGCCCGGACGACATGGAACTTTCCTCCGACAAACGCTATCTGTGGGTTACGTTCCGCTTCGCGAAGCACGTCGGCATCATCGACCTGACTACGCGTAAGCTGATTCAGACGATTGCCGTCGGCCGTTCGCCGCACGGTATCTATTTCTTCAATCGCGCGCCGGTGACGGCGCCGAACGGCGCGTAATTGTGCGCTGGGGCAGCACCAAGGCAGGCAGCAGCCGGGCAGCCCATCAGCGAGCCGTCACGAATGAAGTAACCAGGTCAGCACCATGTTCCATCTGATTTTTTCTTCTCTCGACGGTTTCGTCTCAGCCGTGCAGACGCTGCTGTACGTCGACGTGGTGCAGCCGCTGCTGTTCCGCTTCGATCTGATGGATTACGACGAAGACACTTACGACAGCCTGTATTGGGTGATCGTGGGCGTCTTCGAGGTGCTGGCGATGTACGCGGTGCTGCGACCGCTCGAGGCGTTGCGCCCGGTCGAGCAGTGGGAGAACCGCAAGGCGGTGCGGGTCGACGTGATCTACACGTGGATCGCCAGGCTCGGCATCTTCAACCTGTTCTTCTTTTTCGCGCTGCAGCCGTTCTTCGACAACGTGCAGGCCTGGCTGCGGCTGCACGACATTTCGAATATCGATTTCGACAACCTGTGGCCTGGCGTCACCACGCAGCCGCTTGTCACGTTCGTGATGTATCTGCTGGTGCTCGATTTCGCCGGTTACTGGTATCACCGCTGGGAACACCGGTTCGGCGTGTGGTGGGAACTGCACGCGGTGCATCACAGCCAGCAGCAGATGTCGCTGTGGTCGGACGACCGCAACCATCTGCTCGACGATCTGCTGCAGGCGTCGTTTTTCGCGGCAATCGCGCTGGTGATCGGCGTGCCGCCGTCGCAATTCGTCGTGCTGGTGGCGATCACCAATCTCGCGCAGAGCGTGCAGCACGCGAACATCCGCCTGTACTACGGCTGGCTCGGCGAGCGCCTGCTGGTCAGCCCGACCTTCCATCGCCGGCATCATGCGATCGGCTACGGCCACGAAGGGCTGAAGTACGGTTGCAACTTCGGCGTGCTGTTCCCGTGGTGGGACATGCTGTTCCGCAGCGTCTCGTGGAGCCGCGACATGGAGCCCACCGGCATCCGCGATCAACTCGAAGGCCGCCGCTATGGCGACGGTTTCTGGGCGCAGCACTGGCTCGCGTTTGTGCGCATCGCCGGGCGGCTTTCGCCGAAGCGCCGCACCGAAGGCGGCGACGCCGCAGCAGTCTGAACATTCTTCCTCTCACGCCGCCGGTTTCCCCCGGCGGCGCGTCACGTGGTTTATCCTGTGCACGTTTCTGCGTGCGTTCCGGGTTCGCTTGTGGGTCCTCTTCATGGTCCGTTTCAGCGGCTGTATCTGAGGCCGTTTCAGCGGCCGTTTCTGAGGCCGTCTTGGGGTCCGTTTTCGAGTCCTCGGTCAGGTTCGTACCCCGGTTCGTTTCGCTGTTCCCCTTATTCCATCGTTTCGTTCACCGGCACTGGCTCGCATGAATGATTTGTTGCGCTCGTTCGGACGCGCGCTCACCAGCGCGCTCCACCCGCGCATGCTCTGGCTGACCTTCGTGCCGTTTCTCGCGGCAACGGTCGGATGGGGCGTGATTCTGTGGTTTTCCTGGCAGTCGCTGATCGGCGCGACCCGCACGTGGCTCGAAAGCTGGTCGTTTACTGTCACGCTCTATCATCTGTTCGACTGGCTCGGCTTTTCGGCGCTGCATACGGCCATCGCGCCTTTTATTGTGATTGCGGTGGCGATTCCGCTGATCGTCGTCAGCGTGCTGCTGCTGATCGCGACGCTGTCGATGCCGGCGGTGATCCGCTTTCTGTCGGCACGGCAATTCGCGAGCCTTGAAATGCGCCGTGGCGGAACGTGGTACGGCAGCCTCGGCCAGGCATTGTGGACCACGCTGGTGTGTCTGGTGCTGCTGATCGTCACGCTGCCGCTCTGGCTGGTGCCGCCGTTCTTCGCGCTGATCCCGCCGCTGCTGTGGGGCTGGCTGACCTATCGCGTGATGAGCTACGACGCGCTCGCGCTGCACGCGACGCGCGACGAACGGCGCGTGCTGGTGCGGCGCTTCCGGCTGCCGCTGCTGCTGATCGGCATCGCCAGCGGTCTGCTGGGTTCGCTGCCGACGCTGCTGTGGGCGTCGTCGGTATGGCTGATCGTGCTGTTCCCGGTGGTCACCGCGGTGACGATCTGGATCTACGCGTTCATCCTCGTGTTTTCGGCCTTGTGGTTCAGCCACTACTGTCTGCGCGCGCTTCAACGCATGCGCGCGGAAGAGCACGGCGCGCGGCACGCGGCGCCGCTTCCTTACTGATCAAACGAAAGAGGCGACAATGGCATTCGGCGTCATCATCATCGGCGATGAAATCCTGTCGGGCAGGCGTATCGACAAGCATCTGCCGAAGGTCATCGAATTGCTGGGCGCGCGGGGGCTGTCGCTCGGCTGGGCGGAGTACATCGGCGACGATCCCGAGCGCGTCACGGCGACGCTGCGGCGCACGTTCGCGTCGGGTGACATCGTGTTTTCGACGGGCGGCATCGGCGCCACGCCGGACGACCACACACGCCAATGCGCGGCGGCCGCGTTAGGCGTGCCGCTCGAACTGCATCCTGATGCCGCGAAGCTGATTCAGGAACGCATCCGCGACATGCATCCGGCGAACTCGGCCACGCCGCTCGATCTCGATTCGGCGGAAAACCGCCATCGGCTGAATATGGGCACGTATCCGCAGGGCGCGTCGATCATTCCGAACGGCTACAACAAGATTCCAGGATTCTCGATCAAAGGGCACTACTTCGTGCCGGGCTTCCCGGTGATGGCGTGGCCGATGATCGAGTGGGTACTGGATACCCAGTACGCGCACCTGCATCACGCCATGCCGCATGCGGAAAAATCGCTGCTGGTGTTCGAGTTGCCGGAGTCGCGCCTCACGCCTTTGATGGAAAAGATCGAACGCGACTTTCCGGGCGTGCGGGTGTTCAGCCTGCCGAGCGTCGGCGATGCGGAGCGCGGCGGCGTCTATGCGCGCCATCACATCGATCTGGGGGTGAAGGGAGAGCCTGAAGCGGTGGCGGCGGCGTTCGTCAAGCTGCGCGAGGGCGTGCATCTGCTGGGCGGGGATATCGTCGAGCCGGAGGCGGCTGCGGCTAAAGCGCGCGGTTGATCCCAGCTGCGGACGCTACTTGCGGTGACTTAAGGCAAGCAAAGGCCGCCTGCCGTGACCTGAAGCCGCACGCCAAACCTCGGGCGCCCTCGCAACCGCGCCTGATCAAAGGCTTGAACGCAAGACTGAACGCATCATCGGCCTGTCACATCCAGCGCCGGCGATGCGCATTCACACTACGCGCATACCGTGCGAACCTCGCACCGTTACAGCCGCTTCCGGCGGACGCCGGTCTCAGGCGCCGATCCACGGCAAGCCGCGAAAGCACCAGCCCGACACAGTCTTCCGATGTCCCTGGCCGTCCTTGTCGCCTTCGAAGCCTTCCAGCAGGTCGTACGCCTTCGTGAAACCGGCCTGGGTGGCGGCGATCGCGGCGAGCTTGGAGCGCGCGGCGCTACGGCACAGAAACAGCACCGGCGTATCCGGCGAGGCGGCCTCGCTCAGTTGCTGGAGGAATTCCTGGTTCGGCACGGCGCCCGGATAGCGTGCCCATTCGACATGCACGTATTGACCGTCGCCAATCACCGGCCGGCCAACCCAATCGAGTTCGGCACGGGTGCGCACGTCGACGAGACGCGTGCGCGGGTCGAGTTGCAGCAGTTCGAACGCCTCCGCGGGCGACACCGCGCCCGCATAGGGCAACTGGTTCTCGGTGCGGCGTTTTTCCGCCTGGGCGTACAACTGTTCGAGCGTGCTCATGAGTGCAAATCTCCTTCCGTCCAAATGACCATTCTAGCGCGCGGCGTGCAGCACGGATGCCGCCCACAGTCAGAGCCAGGGATGCGCACACGGCTGCCTATGAAATGTTCCAAAATGGTGCAAATCGGCGAAAATGCACCAAAACAATGACTAATGCGGCGCCCGCTTTTGCGAGAGCACTTATCTGGTGCATTGCTCCGTTCAAAGATATCGGGGCTGCATGTCATTCGGTGCGTGCATTCCCCGCAAACGCGCGCACAATATAGTTCTGCGCCTGCTTGGCGCATACATGGCACAGAAGCTGCTTTGTTGGTTCTGATCGATTTGTCCCAGCAAATCTTATGCGCCCCTTCAACGATCGGGGGTGGACGCGCCGGGACGGGTCAGCTAGATTGGGCGGCGGCTGAACCCGCCGAATTCGTTAATCAGGAGATAGGTTATGAGTAAATCCGTGGCCGACGTCGTTCAACTCGTCAAAGACGAAGACGTCAAGTTTGTCGACTTCCGTTTCACCGACACGCGTGGCAAGGAGCAACACGTTTCGGTGCCGGTGTCGGCATTCAGTGAAGACAAGTTTGAAAGCGGCCATGCGTTTGACGGTTCGTCGATTGCCGGCTGGAAGGGCATCGAAGCATCGGATATGTTGCTGATCCCGGACGCGAATACCGCCTTCATCGACCCGTTCTACGAAGAGTCGACCCTCGTGCTGACCTGCGACGTCGTCGAACCGGCTGACGGCAAGGGCTATGAGCGCGACCCGCGCTCGCTGGCAAAGCGCGCCGAAGCGTACCTGAAGAGCACCGGCCTCGGCGACACGGCCTTCTTCGGTCCGGAACCGGAATTCTTCATTTTCGACTCGGTCCAGTGGAGCACGGATCAGTCGGGCTGCTTCATCAAGATCGGTTCGGAAGAAGCACCGTGGTCGTCGGCGAAGGAATTCGAAGGCGGCAACACCGGCCACCGTCCGGGCACGAAGGGCGGCTACTTCCCGGTCGCTCCGGTCGACACGTTCCAGGACATCCGTTCGGAAATGTGTCTGCTGCTCGAACAGATCGGCATCCCGGTCGAAGTGCATCACCATGAAGTCGCGGGCCAGGGCCAGAACGAAATCGGCACGAAGTTCTCGACGCTGGTGCAGCGCGCCGACTGGCTGCAGCAAATGAAGTACATCATCCACAACGTCGCGCATACGTACGGCAAGACGGCAACGTTCATGCCGAAGCCGGTGGTCGGCGATAACGGTTCGGGCATGCACGTTCACCAGTCGATCTGGAAGGACGGCACGAACCTGTTCGCAGGCAACGGTTACGCGGGCCTGTCGGAATTCGCGCTGTTCTACATCGGCGGCATCATCAAGCATGCTCGCGCGCTGAACGCGATCACGAACCCGTCGACGAACTCGTACAAGCGCCTCGTGCCGCACTTCGAAGCACCGGTGAAGCTGGCTTACTCGGCACGCAACCGTTCGGCATCGATCCGCATTCCGCACGTGTCGAACCCGAAGGGCCGCCGTATCGAGACGCGCTTCCCGGATCCGATGGCGAATCCGTACCTGTGCTTCTCCGCGCTGATGATGGCGGGTCTGGACGGCGTGCAGAACAAGATTCACCCGGGCGAAGCTGCCGACAAGAACCTGTACGACCTGCCGCCGGAAGAGGATGCAAAGATCCCGACCGTGTGCGCCGGCCTCGACCAGGCTCTGGACGCGCTGGACGCAGACCGTGAGTTCCTGACGCGCGGCGGCGTGTTCACGGATTCGATGCTCGACGCGTACATCGAACTGAAGACGGGCGAGCTGCAACGCTATCGTCAGTCGGTGCACCCGATCGAATTCGAAATGTACTACTCGCTGTAAGCGGCAATGACGCTTCGCCCTTCAAACGGCGAAGCGCTTGCCCGACGCTCGCGATCGGTCACGAAGGGACGGCGGCGCCGTCCCTTTTTTGTTGGACCCGAATGAGTCGACTCGCAACGTTTGCTGGGTGCGGGGCAAGGCGCAGGACAAGCAGCAGGGTAAGCAGCAGGACACCAGGCGGTACCCCTGATTTATCACCATCTCCTATCGGCCAGACTGCAAGATGGTTCTCAAGAATCTGATCAAGGCAAGGAAAGGGCACGAGCAGACGCTCTCGGATGACGCTCAACTCGTCAGCTCCGGTTTGCTGCCCGGTTTCGAGGCATTGCCGACGGTCGTGCTGGTGCTCGAAAAGCGCACACTGCGCGTCGCGTTTGCGAACCCGTCGGCGGAATCGATGCTGGAGCTCTCGCGCCGGCAACTGACGCAGATGGCGTGGCCGGACATCTTCTCGAATGCCGACGAACTGGTCGCGACCATTTCCGCGATCGCCGCCCACCGGTTTCACGCGACCCATCTGGACGCCATACTCGAGCGTCCGGCTCACGAGCCGCTGCACGTGCATGCGATCGTCGGCTTTCTGGAAAGCGCGCAAGACTACGTGCTGCTCGAACTGTTCGAGAACGAGCGGCATTTGCGCACCGACCGCGAGGAGCGTCTCAACGACCTCACGGCGGTCAACAAGCAACTGATCCGCAACCTCGCGCACGAGATCAAGAATCCGCTCGGCGGCATTCGCGGCGCGGCGCAATTGCTCGAGTTCGAACTCGGCGAGCGTCAACGCGACGAGTTGCGCGAGTACACGCAGGTCATCATCAAGGAATCGGACCGGCTGCAAACGCTGGTCGACCGCCTGCTCGAGCCGCACCGCCATCCGCATATCGTCGGCGACGTGAATATTCACGAAGTGTGCGAGCGCGTGCGCCAGGTGATTCTCGCGGAGTTTCCGCGCGGCCTGACGATCGAGCGCGATTACGACGTGAGCGTGCCGGATCTGCGCGGCGATAAGGAGCAACTGATCCAGGCGCTCCTGAACATCGTGCGCAATGCGGCCGAAGCGTTGCGCGAACGCATCTCGCAAGGCGACGCGCGCATCGAAATACGCACCCGCATCGCCCGCAAGATCACCGTGTCGAAACGCTTATGTAAGCTGGCACTGGACTTGCATATCACTGACAACGGCCCTGGCATTCCCGAGGACATCCGTGACCGCATTTTCTACCCGCTCGTGTCGGGGCGCGAGGACGGCAGCGGCCTCGGTCTGACGCTCGCGCAGACCTTCGTGCAACAACACGATGGCCTGATCGAAGTGGAAAGCCGGCCGGGCCATACCGAGTTTCAGATTTTGCTGCCGCTCGACTGCTAACACCAAACGCACCGCAAGACTTCTGACCGAACTATATGAAGCCGATCTGGATAGTAGACGACGATCAATCGATTCGCTGGGTGCTCGAAAAAGCGCTCGCCCGCGAAAACTTCGCGACACGCAGCTTCGCGAATGTACGCGAGGCATCGGCGGCGCTCGATCACGACAGCCCGCAGGTGCTGGTATCCGATATCAGGATGCCCGGAGGCTCCGGCCTTGAATTGCTGCAAACCGTGCGTGACAAGATGCCCGGCTTGCCGGTCATCATCATGACGGCGTTCTCGGACCTGGATAGCGCGGTTGCCGCATTTCAGGGCGGCGCGTTCGAGTACCTCGCCAAACCGTTCGACGTCGACAAGGCGGTCGAACTGATCCGCCGCGCGGTCGATGAAAGCATGCGCGGCGAACAGACGTGGGACGACCGCGTCGCCGAAGCACCGGAAATGCTCGGCCAGGCGCCGGCGATGCAGGATATGTTTCGCGCGATCGGCCGTTTGTCCCATTCCGCGGCCACCGTGCTCATTACCGGCGAATCAGGCACCGGGAAGGAACTGGTCGCGCGTGCGTTGCACCGACATAGCCCACGCGCGAACGGTCCCTTCATCGCGTTGAACACGGCGGCGATTCCGAAGGATCTGTTGGAATCCGAACTGTTCGGCCATGAGCGCGGCGCGTTCACCGGCGCGCAGGCCATGCGCCAGGGGCGCTTCGAGCAGGCCGAGAACGGCACGCTGTTTCTCGACGAAATCGGCGATATGCCGTTCGATTTGCAGACACGCCTGTTGCGCGTGCTCTCGGATGGGCAGTTCTATCGCGTCGGTGGCCACAATCCGTTGCGCGCCAATGTGCGCGTGATCGCGGCGACGCACCAGAATCTCGAATCGCGCGTGCGGCAGGGTTTGTTCCGCGAGGACTTGTACCACCGGCTCAATGTGATCCGCTTGCGCTTGCCGGCGTTGCGCGAGCGCAGCGAAGACATTCCGCTGCTTACGCGCCACTTCCTGCAAAAGAGTGCGCGCGATCTGGGCGTAGAACCGAAGCGCGTGTCCGAAGAGGCGCTCGCGTATCTCGCGTCGCTGCCGTTTCCGGGCAACGTGCGGCAACTGGAGAATCTCGCCAACTGGCTGACGGTGATGGCGCCGGCGCAGACCATCGAGATCAAGGATTTGCCGCCGGACCTCGGGCCGGCGCAAGCGGGTGTGACCGAACTCGCGGGCGGGGGCGGCGTGCTCGGCACCGGCGAAGCCGGCCTTGCCGGCGGCGCTCCGGTCAGCGGGACCAGCGCGTCGGCGCTTCCGGCCGCGGCAGGCGGCATGCCGGTCGCGACGCCCGTCAGCGCCTGGGAAGGCGGCTTGCGGACCGAAGTCGCGCGGATGTTGCGCGAGAATGCGGCCGACGTCATGGACGAACTCGCGCGCCGTTTCGAAGCCGCAGTGATTCGCGAAGCGCTGGATTTCACGCGTGGACGCAAGGTCGAGGCGGCGGAGCGGCTCGGCATCGGCCGTAATACGATTACGCGCAAGATTCAGGAACTCAACCTCGAGCCTTGAGGTTCGTGCGAGCAGCCGGGGCGGCGTGCAAACCGCTCCGGCTGCTCGTTGACAAGCTCGTCAAAGCCCTCGGGCGCTCGCAAGGCATAATCGACGCTGTTTTCATTCGACAGCTCACAATGCCTGCTTCTCCGGTTCCCTTTCCCTGGCCGCTTTCCCCCGATCCCTTTCTGTCGCTCGAAGCACTCGACGACCCTGACGCGCTCGCGTGGGTCGAGGCGCAGAATGCCCGCACACGCGCGGCATGGTGCAGCAGCGCGGAATTCGGCACGCTCAAGCAAAAACTCGCCGACGCCTATTTGCCGCGCGAGCGCCCGGTCATCCCCGATCGCTGGAGGGATTGGGCCTACGATCTGTGGCAGGACGAGCGCAATCCGAAAGGCCTCTGGCGGCGTACGCCGTGGGCGGCCTGGCGTAGCGGCGCACCGGTCTGGCAGAACCTGCTCGACTTCGACGCGCTCGGCGCCGCGGAAGGCACGCCGTGGGTCTGCGTCGAACTCGACATTCTCTATCCGGACGGCGATCGGGCGCTGATCACGTTGTCGCCAGGCGGCTCGGATGCGCTGGTGGTCCGCGAGTTCGACATCGACGCGCAGCGTTTCGTCGACGACGGTTTTGTCATCGCGAAGGCAGGAAAGCACACGGCTTCATGGATCGATCGCGACACGCTGTACGTCGGTTGGGACAATGGCCGCAAGACGCTGACGCGCTCCGGTTATCCACGCGAGGTGCGGCGCTGGACGCGCGGTACGGTGCTGGCCGATGCGCCGGTGGTCTACAAGGGTGCGTTTGGCGATATCGGTGTCGAAGCGCATTACGATCCGGTCGAGCAGCGCCACACCGTGGTGAGCAGCGTCGATTTCTTCGATTCGGAAACGTTCTGCCTCGATGTCTCCTCCGGCGCCTGGCGTCAATACGAGGTGCCGCCGCACGTCGCGGTCGGCGGCTGGCAGGGCTGGCTGCTGCTCGAGCCGCGCCTCGATTGGGATTGCAACGGCGTGCGCTTTTCCGGCGGCGCGTTGCTCGCGATCCGCGAAGCCGCGTTTTTGCGCGGCGTGCGCGAGGTGGTGCCGCTCTTCACGCCGACGCCGCAAACCTCCGCCTGCGATTGGACGCATACGCGCAATCATCTGATCGTCTCGTACCTGGAAGACGTGCAGAGCAGGACTGTGCTGTGGACCCCGTCGCAAGCCGCCGATGAAACATGGCAATGGAGCCGGCGCCTCTTTCCGTCACGCGACGATGCGCAAGCCGACGTCTCGGCGGTCGAGCCGACGCTGAACGACGAAGTATTCGTCGATACCGACGACTATCTGCAACCGCCCGCGTACTGGCTCGCCGATCTCGCTCACGACGATCTGGGCGAATGGGAATTGCTCGACCGCTGGCCGACCCAGTTCGATGCTGCGCCGTTCGCCGTGACGCGCGGCCATGCGGTGTCTGCCGACGGCACGCGCGTGCCGTATACCGTGATCGGGCCGCGCGCCGCGCAACCACCTGCTGAGCCGCCAACGCGGCCATGCCTGCTCAACGGCTACGGCGGCTTCGCGATCCCGTTGCTGCCGAGCTATCTGACCGGGCAGGGCATCGGCTGGCTGGAGCGGGGCGGCGTGTATGTGGTCGCGCATATTCGAGGCGGCGGCGAGTTCGGTACAGAGTGGCACACGGCGGCGCAAGGCGAGCATCGTCAGCGTGCCTTCGACGACTTCATCGCGGTCGCCGAGGCGCTGATCGACAGCGGCGTGACGAGTGCCGCGCAACTCGGCATTCAGGGCGGCAGCAATGGCGGCTTGCTGGTGGCGGCATGCATGGTGCAGCGGCCCGAGCTGTTCGGCGCGGTGGTGTGCGAAGTGCCGCTGCTGGACATGAGCCGCTATCACCTGCTGCACGCGGGCGCGTCATGGATCGACGAATATGGCGATCCGGACGAGCCCGAAGCAGCGCACGTGCTGGCCGCTTATTCGCCGTATCACCGTGTGTCGGCAGGCGTTGAGTATCCGCCGGTGTTGTTCACCACCTCGACCGCCGACGACCGCGTGCATCCCGCACACGCGCGCAAGATGGCCGCGCGAATGCAGGCGCTCGGGGCCGGCAAGGTCTGGTATCGGGAGAACACGGAAGGCGGGCACGGCGGCTCCGATGAGCTGGAGCAGGCCGAGCATGATGCGATGGTATTCGAGTTCCTGTGGCGCTGTTTGAGCGGCCCGGCAGGGGCTGCGAACGACGCGTAATCAGGCTTGAAGAGGCTTGGCCCCGGAGGCGTGCCGGGTCTTGCCGGGTCTCTTGCCGGACCCGGCCGGAGATCAGTCGATCTGCGCCACGACCGGCGCGTGGTCCGACGGCTGATCCCACTTGCGCGGCGTCTTGTCGACTTCGCAAAACGAGCACGCCTGCGCAAGCGCTTTCGACAGCAGAATGTGATCGATCCGCAGCCCGGCATTGCGGCGGAACGCCATCATCCGGTAGTCCCACCATGAGTAGATTTTCTCCGGCTGGTCGAACAGGCGGAACGCATCGACGAGACCGAGTTCGATCAGCCGCACGAACTCGGCGCGTTCTTCGGGCGACACCAGATTCTGGCCTTCCCACGCTTTCGGATCGTGCACGTCGCGATCTTCCGGCGCGATGTTGTAGTCGCCGAGCAGCGCAAGTTTCGGATACAGCGCCATTTCTTTCGCGATCCAGTCGTGCAGTGCAGCCAGCCAGTGCAGCTTGTACGTGAATTTGTCGGTGCCCGGCGCCTGGCCGTTCGGGAAGTACGCGGAGACGATGCGCACGCCGTCGATGGTCGCGGTGATCACGCGCTGCTGCGGATCTTCGAAGCCGGCAATATTGCGCACGACGGTGGCTTCTTCGACGTTCAGGCCTTCGCGCACCAGAATGCCGACGCCGTTATACGTCTTCTGGCCCGCGAACCAGCTCCGGTAGCCCTTCGCTTCGAGCTCGGCGCGCGGGAATTTTTCGTCGGGCAGCTTCAGTTCCTGTAAGCACAGGACGTCGGTGTGACTGGTTTCGAGCCAGTCGATCACGTGCTGAAGGCGGACTTTGAGGGAATTGACGTTCCAGGTGGCGATTCGCATGTCGTCGTTCGGTAAATGATGTTCGCCAAGCGGCGAGATTGTGCCGGTTAGCCGGTTTCAGCGCTGCAACCGCCGCTATCATGCACCGGTTTGCAAATTCGGGTCCAGCGCAGCGCAGCAAAGCCGCCAATCCAGCCGTCTCGACGGCCCCCAAATATTTACCTGTCCGCTGCGTTACGCAGCGTATAGTGGAACAACATTCACACGTATCGGGGACGCATCATGGCCGAATTCTATCCTGCCCTTTATAAGGACTTCGAAGTGCATCCGCTGGTGTTTTCGCGGGAGTTCGACAAGTTCGACGGTCACAAGCGTCACGCCGAAGGTTACGACGTCGCGGTGCGCGTCTGCCGTCCGGGCGCAATCGGCGGCTCGAAGGCAAGCCGGGTGTTTCGGCTTGTGTTGCCGGCCACGTTCTCCGATTTCGGCGTCGCCAAACGCAGTGCGAGCCAGTACGGCGCTGACATCATCGACGGCAAAGTGGAAGGCGCGACAGTCTCCGATCTTTGAGCGCGCAGGCGCACGGCATGCATCGTTCGAAATAATTTCGCACGATTGTTTGACGCTCGGCGAACATCTCTATACAATCCGGTTTCTCTGACGCGGGGTGGAGCAGTCTGGCAGCTCGTCGGGCTCATAACCCGAAGGTCGTAGGTTCAAATCCTACCCCCGCAACCAAGCATTGTTGAAAGCCCGCTGGCGCATGCCACGCGGGCTTTTTAACTTCAGCTTTTCAATTTCAGCTTTTCAACTTCTGGCGATGCTCACGTCGGCAGCGTCGCTCACTCCGAATCGATCGCCCATTCCACCGCGGCCTGCGCATGCAGCGCGGTCGTATCGAACACGGGCAGCGCTGAATCTTCCGGCTTGATCAGCAACGTGATTTCCGTACAGCCGAGAATCACCGCTTGCGCGCCACGCGCGGCAAGCCCTTCGATCACTCGCTGATACACCGCGCGCGAATCGTCGTCCACAGTGCCGTGACACAGCTCGTCGTAAATGATGCGATGCACGTCCGCGCGTCCGGCTTCATCGGGAACCAGCGTGTCGAGGCCGTAGCGCTCACGCAGGCGCCCCGTGTAGAACGCCTGCTCCATCGTATAGCGTGTGCCGAGCAAGCCCACTCGCTCGATGCCGGCGGCACGCAGCGCAGTGCCGGTCGGATCGGCGATATGCAGAAACGGCACCTTGATCGCCTGTTCAATCGATTCATACACGCGGTGCATCGTGTTGGTCGCGAGCATGACCAGATCGGCGCCGCCGCGTTCGAGGTGCCGCGCGGCATCGGCCATCTGTTCGCCGAGCGCGGCCCAGTCGCCGGCGCGCTGATTCGCTTCGATCGGCGCGAAGTCGACCGTCAGCATCAGGCTGCGTGCGTTGTGGTGGCCGCCGAGGCGCGCCTTCGCGTGGCGATTCAGGAGCCGGTAATACTCGGTGGACGATTCCCAACTCATCCCGCCGATCACGCCGATGGTTTTCATATGCCTGCTTCCGTTTGATGGATGACGTGCACCGTCGTGCACCGAAGCCGAACGTCGAGTATAGACGGGGCGGTGCGGGCGCAGCCGGTACGGATTCGCGGCTGCGGGCCGGTACGGCCCCTCGATAAAACGCCGGCACGCACCTTCTGACGCCGATAGAATCGATATCGGTCAAAGAGGGTCAAAGACGGTCAAAGGGAGCGATACATGGATCTGATCATCCGCCGCGCGATGCTGCCGCCCAGCGCCGCGCCGCAGCAAAAGCATCCGCTCGACATCGGCATCGAAGCGGGCCGCATCGTCGCGGTCGAGCCGAATCTGGCGGCAGGCGCGCGCGAAGAAATCGACGCGGCCGGCTCGCTCGTTACGCCGCCCTTCGTCGACCCGCATTTCCATATGGACGCGACGCTGTCGTACGGTTTGCCGCGCGTGAACGCGTCGGGCACTCTGCTGGAAGGCATCGCGCTGTGGGGTGAGCTCAAACCGGATCTGACGCAGGAGGCGCTGATCGAGCGCGCGTTGCAGTATTGCGATTGGGCCGTCGCGCGCGGCTTGCTGGCGATCCGCAGTCACGTGGATGTGTGCGACCCGCGCCTGCTCGCGGTCGAGGCGCTGGTCGAGGTGAAACGCCGCGTCGCGCCGTATCTCGACTTGCAACTGGTCGCGTTTCCGCAGGACGGCGTATTGCGCAGCGCCGGCGCATTCGAGAATCTCAAGCGCGCGATTGCGCTGGGCGTCGACGTGGTCGGCGGCATTCCGCATTTCGAGCGCACGATGGCCGACGGCGCTCAATCCGTGCGCCTGTTGTGTGAATACGCGGCGGAGCAGGGCTTGCGCGTCGACATGCATTGCGATGAATCGGATGACCCGATGTCGCGCCACGTCGAAACGCTCGCGGCCGAAACGCATCGGCTCGGCATGCAGGGGCGCGTCACCGGTTCGCATCTGACCTCGATGCACTCAATGGACAACTACTACGTCAGCAAGCTATTGCCGCTGATGCGCGAGTCGGGCGTCGCCGCGATCGCCAATCCGCTGATCAACATTACGCTTCAAGGCCGCAGCGACACTTATCCGAAACGGCGCGGCATGACGCGCGTGCCGGAGATGATGGCGGCCGGCATCACCGTCGCGTTCGGCCACGATTGCGTGATGGATCCGTGGTACAGCCTTGGCTCCGGCGACATGCTCGAAGTCGCGCACATGGGCCTGCACGTCGCGCAGATGACGGGCGTCGACGGCATGCACGCGTGCTTCGACGCGGTCACGGTGAACGCCGCGCGCATTCTCGGCCTTGAAGGCTACGGCATCGCGCCGGGCTGCGCGGCGAACCTCGTGATACTCGACGCACGCGATCCGGTCGAAGCGATCCGTCTGCGCGCTGCACGGCTCGCGGTGGTGAGCCGTGGCAAGGTGGTGAGCCGCGCGCCTGCTGCGCGCGCGGCGCTCTCGCTCGAACGGCGTCCTTCGCAGGTCGACTTCAAACTGCACCGCGCTTAATCGCTGTGCAGAGTGCTTGAAGCTTGCATAAAAAAGCCGGTGCCTGCTCGCGCAAGTCACCGGCTTTTCTTTCGATCGGCGTTATCAAACGCGCCGCTGTTTCAACTCATCAATGCGCCGCCGCCGGCGCCGGCGTCATGCCGTTGTGGCGCAACAGCGCGTCGATATTCGGCTCGCGGCCGCGGAACGCCTTGAACGATTCCATTGCCGGACGGCTGCCGCCCACTTCCAGAATCTCCTTGCGATAACGCATGCCGGTTACCGCATCGAGCACGCTGCCGCTCGCAGCTTGCGCCGCTTCTTCGAACGCGGCGTAAGCGTCGGCGGACAGAACCTCGGCCCACTTGTAGCTGTAGTAGCCCGCCGCATAACCACCCGCGAAAATATGGCTGAACGTATTCGGCCAACGCGAGAATTCGGCCTGCGGCACCACGTGGAAGCGCTCGTTGATCTCACGTGCGAGTTCGGTGGCGTTCTTCGTGCCGGACGCATCGAAGCCAGTATGCAATTGCATGTCGAACATCGAGAACACGATCTGCCGCAGCGTGCCCAGACCGCTCTGGAAGTTCTTCGCGGCCAGCATCTTGTCGAACAGATCGCGCGGCAGCGGCCTGGCCGTTTCGACGTGCGAAGTCATGTCGCTCAGCACGTCCCACTCCCAGCAGAAGTTCTCCATGAATTGCGACGGCAACTCCACCGCGTCCCATTCGACGCCGTTGATGCCCGACACGCCTAGTTCGTCGACGCGCGTCAACATGTGATGCAGGCCGTGGCCGAACTCGTGGAACAGCGTGATCACTTCGTCGTGCGTGAAGCAGGCGGGCTTACCGCCGACCGGCGCGGAGAAGTTGCAGGTCAGATACGCGACCGGCGTTTGCACGCCGCCGTGCGTGTGCTTGTGACGGCCGCGCGCATCGTCCATCCAGGCGCCGCCGCGTTTGCCTTCGCGCGCATAGAGGTCGAGATAGAACTGCGCGACGAGGCCGCCGTCCTGATTCTCGACGCGGAAAAAGCGCACGTCCGGATGCCACACGGCTGCTTCGTCGCGACGGATGCGCACGCCGAACAACGTCTCGGTCACCTTGAAGAGCCCCTTGAATACCGCGTCTTCCGGGAAGTACTGTTTGACCTCGTTTTCGGAGAACGAGTAGCGCTTCTGACGCAGACGTTCAGCGGCGAACGTCATGTCCCACGGCTGCATTTCGGCCATGCCGAGTTCGTTCGCTGCGAATTCGCGCAGTTCCTTCCAGTCCTGTTCCGCATGCGGACGCGCGCGCGTGGCGAGATCTTCGAGGAAGGTCATCACTTGCGCGGGCGATTCGGCCATCTTCGGCGCGAGCGATACTTCGGCGAAGTTGTTGTAGCCGAGCATCTGCGCTTCTTCGGCGCGCAGCTTCAGCTGTTCGGCGAGCACCTCGGTGTTGTCCCATTCGGGCTTGCCGTTGCCGTACTGCGTGCCGAGTTCGGACGCGCGCGTCACGTAGGCGCGGTACATCGCTTCGCGCATCGGACGATTTTCCGAGTACTGCATCACCGGGAAATACGACGGGAAGTGCAGCGTGAATTTATAGCCGGTCTTGCCGTCGCGTTCGGCGGCTTCCTTCGCGGCTTCGATTACGTCTTCGGGCAGGCCGGCCAGTTCGGCCTCGTTGCCGGCTTCGACGAGATACGCGTAGGCGTTGGTCGCGTCGAGCACATGATCCGAAAACGCCTTCGACAACGCCGCCTGGCGTTCCTGCAATTCGGCGAAATGCGGCTTCTGGTTTTCCGGCAATTCCGCGCCGGACAAACGGAAGTCGCGCAGCGCATTGCCGAGGATCTTCTTGCGCTCGCCGGTGAGCGACGCGAAATCGCTGCTCGCGTTGAGCGCCTTGTACTTCTCGTACAACGCGAGATTCTGTCCGACGCTCGACCAGAATTCAGTCACGCGCGGCAGATTCTCGCCGTACACGGCACGCAACTCCGGCGTGTCGGCCACGGCGTTCAAATGACCGACCACGCTCCAGGCGCGCGAGAGCGGCTCGGTGGCGCGCTCGACCGGTTCGACCACGTCGGCCCATGAGGCGGGCGTGATGGGCTGGGCGGCGCGTTCGACGGCGGCGCTCGCATTGGCGAGCAGTACGTCCAGAGCGGGCGTGACGTGTTCGGGGCGGATCTCGCCAAAGCGCGGCAGGTCGGAGAAATCGAGGAGCGGATTGTCGTGTGTCGAGGGGGTAGTGGACATAAGGCTTCCTGTCTGACGCGGGTGAACGGGTAATCTCGGTGAAGCGACGCAGTGAATCGGCGGGCGCGCTGACAACCCAGGCGCGCCCGATATAGCCATTATTGGGGCAGGGCGCGCCGATTCCAATCCGTCGGCAGACAAATTATCAGATGTTGCGGCGCTGCGCGCGGGCGCGGTGTGCCGCGCGGATGCTGACGCGGCGCTCATGCAGCGCTCATGCAGCGCTTATGTGGCGGATATGCGTAAGGAATTGGCCGCTTCGCTCCGTGCGAAAACGAACGGTGAAAATTGCTGCCACGCCGCATTGTGGCGTGTCGCCGTCCGCCAGCGGCGCTTACTGTACGGCTGGCGCGAACGGATCGACATCAACGGGCTGATGGCCCTCGCCCTGGTGATGGTTTTTCTCGTGTTCCGCGATACCGCCGGCGCTCAGCCGCTGTTCTATCTGGCCTTCGTGTGCGGCGTGCTGTGGGTGGGCACGACGCCGCTCCTGCGTCGTTTCGTGCCGCGCCACGATTACTCGTATGGGATCTATCTGTATGGCTTCATGATGCAGCAGTGTGTCGCGAGCCTCGCGCCGCAACTGAACCATGTGACGGTCGTTCTGATTGCCGCGCCGTTTATCCTTTTGTGCGCGGCGCTGTCGTGGCACTTCGTGGAGCGGCCGGTGCTGACCTGGTGCCGGCGGCGTCTTGCGCGCTCGGATACGCCGCTCGGCGCCGGCATCTCTACACGCGATCGCGTCGCGCGCTGAGGGCGCTGAAGGGGCTGGCGTGATTCGCTGCCAATGACTGAAGCATCAAATGCCGGCGAACGTGCTGTGCCGGCATTGCCCTCATTGCCCTGTCTGTCGTTTTTATGCTTTCGCGGCTTCGCGTTCTGCGGCTTCGATCGTATTGACGAGCAGCATCGTGATGGTCATCGGACCGACGCCGCCCGGCACCGGCGTAATGTAGCCGGCCACTTCCTTGACGCCCGCGAAATCGACGTCGCCGCACAGCTTGCCGGCCTCGTCGCGATTCATGCCGACGTCGATCACGGCTGCGCCCGGCTTCACCATGTCCGCGGTGAGAATGTTGCGCAAGCCAGTGGCGGCGACCACCACGTCGGCGTTGCGCGTATGGGCGGCCAGATCGCGCGTCTTGCTATGGCAGATCGTCACGGTCGCGCCGGCTTCGAGCAGCAGCAGAGCCATCGGCTTGCCGACGATGTTCGAGCGGCCGATCACCACCGCGTTCGCGCCTTTCAGCGGAATTTCGTACGCGGCCAGCATTTTCATCACGCCGTACGGCGTGCACGGACGGAACAGCGGTTGGCCGGTCAGCAGCGCGCCGGCATTGGCGACGTGAAAACCGTCGACGTCCTTTTCCGGAGCGATTGCCTCGATCACCTTGTGGCTGTCGATATGCGGCGGCAGCGGCAGCTGCACCAGAATGCCGTGGATGCGCGGATCGCGGTTCAGTTCGTCGATGCGCGCGAGCAGGTCGGCTTCCGGCAAGTCGGCCGGATAGCGGTCGAACGACGAACCGAGGCCGTTGTCGTGGCACGCCTTGACCTTGTTGCGCACGTACACTTCGCTGGCGGGATTGTCGCCGACCAGCACCACGGCGAGGCCCGGCTGATGGCCGCGGGCGGTGAGGGCGGCGGCGCGCGCGGCGACGTCGGCGCGCAGGGTCTTGGAAAGGGCTAGGCCGTCGATCAGTTTGGCAGTCATGGTCGGTCGAGATGGGCGGTTTGGAAAGCGGGACAACGCTGGCGTGCTGGCGCACAGCACGCTTGGCGGCGCTTTTTCCGCGAGCCTGTCGGTTCTGGAAAAGCGCGCGGCGCGAATCGGAAAGACGCGCGCCGCTGCGAAGTCCAACATTATACCGGCGCAGCCCTCGAGTGCCGCGCGGCGCCGCGCGCGCCTGATGCCGCGCCAGGCCAATTAAGGCCGCTTAGCCGCTCAAGGCCATTCAAGGCCGCTCGACGCTATGGCTAGCTATCGGCCCGCCGGCTGCGCTTACTGCTGCACCGTCTGCCAGGAGTCATCCGGATCGAACGATTTGATGACGGCCGCGGCACGCGCGGTTTGCGGCCCCAGATTCTTCTGATCAACCTGACCGTCCTGATTGACGATGAACGTCATCACGCCCGTCTTGCCGTATTCGGTCGGCGAGGCGAACCATGCGGCTCGCCGTCATCGCACGCGGCAGAAAGCGGAAGGCGGAGAAGCGGAGAGGCGGAGAGGCGGAGAAGCGGAGAAGCGGAGAAGCGGAGAAGCGGAGAAGCGGAGAAGCGGAGAAGCGGAGAAGCGGAGAAGCGGA
>NZ_JBYSWU010000053.1:0-60067 GCF_058781505.1 Paraburkholderia sp. FW306-2-2C-D06C
TTTTGCCTACTTTTCTTTGCGGCCGGCAAAGAAAAGTAGGTGCTCCCCCGCACAGGGGGAAAGCTAATAAACCAATAACAAATCAAGGAAAGGCCAAAGAAGTCAGAACAGCGAAAGGCACTGCCGTAGGCGAACAGACATAGGAAGCGCCGCACAGGCAAAAAAACCAAGACCAACGCCATAGGCAAACAGACTTAAGAAGCGCCGCGAAGGCAAAAAAATCAAGACCACTGCATGCAAACCACAAATTGCTGCCGCCAAAGGCAAATCAGAAAAATTATGCAAAACCTCAACCAGAAGAAAAAAAACATGCCATATCCTTTCATCTAACGACCACCAGAGCGCCGCAGGCAAAAAAGAATGTTCACTTCTATCCAACGATTCATAAAAAAATGGCGCGCTTCCCGCGACAGCGGCCACCAGCTAGACGCGCTGCTAGCGATCGCTGACAAGACCGCGCCTTACCCTGACCGCAGCGAGTGGCTGATAGAACTCGCGCATTGGATCCACCGCGGGGGCGCCGTGCAACCGGCCGCATCCAGCACCGCTTCTGACGCCGCCTCCGATTCGCGCTCAATCCCAGCGCACACCCGAATCCGTTACCTGCTCAACGTCCTCGACCGCAACCCCGCGTGGAAGGCAAACGTCGCCGGCATCCTCCGCGCGCTGCTGCGCGAAAGCGACAGCCTCTCGCTCCTCTGCGATGCAGGCATGCCGGTCCACTCGGGCTTCTTCGGCGCGCTGTTCGAACGGTTCGAGGCTTCGCTGATTCCGCCCGCGCCCAACCGGCGCGATCTCACCGCGATCGTCAGGCTGATGTTCAACTCCGAGCGCGACGCGCAGTGGATCGACGCCACCCCCACCGATCTGCTCACCCGCATCCGCGCCCTCTTCGACTACGAGCAAGACGAAAACGAGCCGCGCGAAACCACGCCGCTCTCACTCGACCTGCTGGCCGCGCTGCACAACCTCACCTGCCAGATCAGCTCGACCGGCCTGTCGCAAACCGTACGCAGCCGCCTCGGCGAAGTCGACGTCCGCGATGCCGGCGATGTGCGCGTCGCCATGGAAAAGCAGCCTTTCTACGGGCTCACACGCGCGATGCTCGCAGTCGAAGCCGCGCATCAGGCCGTCGTCGAAGGCGCGCCGCAAGACAAGCTGCTGCATGAGGTCAACTATCTGCGGCTGCTGCTCGATGAATGCCGCAGCGCCACCGACAACGTCTTCGCACACCTCTATCGCAACGGCGTCAGCGTCGATATCGTGTTCCAGGTCGAGCGGATGCGCATGCGCATCGTGCGCGCCGAGCTTCTGCTCAACGCATGGATGGCACAGGACGATCCGCACGCCGGCGCGCGTCTGACTGCCGAACTGGTGAACGCGAATCATGCGAGCCAAAGCGTCGCCCACCTGGTGCGCAGCAATTTCTCGCTGCTCGCGCGCAAGGTCGTCGAATACAGCGCCGACACCGGCGAGCACTACATCGCGCGCGATCGCGCCGAGTACCTGAAGATGCTGCGCATGGCAGCCGGCGGCGGACTCGTCACCGTCGTCACGGTGTGCGTGAAGTTCGCGATCACCGGCGCGCATCTGCAATCGATGTTCGAAGGCCTGCTGGCCGGCATCAACTACGCCGCCAGCTTCCTGCTGATGCACTTCCTGCACTTCTCGCTCGCCACCAAGCAGCCGGCGATGACGGCGCCCACCCTCGCCCGCGAACTCGACGGGACCGGCACGCCTGCAGGCGTGGACAGCTTCGTGAGTTCGGTGACCGCGCTGATCCGCACGCAAGCAGCAGCCGTGCTCGGCAACGTTCTGCTGGTGTTCCCCGTGTGCCTCGGCGTGCAATTGCTGTGGCACATGCTGTTCCACGCCAACCTCATTTCGCCGGAGAAAGCTCACGCTACATTGCATTCGTTCGCGCTGCTCGGGCCGACGCCGTTCTACGCGGCGCTGACCGGCGTGCTGCTCTGGTCATCGAGCCTGCTCGCAGGCTGGGCGGATAACTGGTTCGTCCTGCATCGCGTGGCCGATGCGCTCGCCTACAACCGGCGGCTGCGCATGACGCTCGGTGCGGCCGGCGCCGCCCGTCTCGCGCAGTTCTGCCGCTCGAACGTGGCAGGCGTCGCGGGCAATATCACGCTCGGCCTGATGCTCGGTCTCGTGCCCGCGATCCTCACCGCCTTCGCGTTCGCTTTTGAAGTGCGCCACGTCACGCTCAGCGCCGGCTCGATCGGCGTCGCGCTCGGCGTGCTCGGCAAAGACGCGTTGAAGTTGCCGGAGCTGTGGTGGGCGGTCGCGGGCGTCGGCAGCATGGCGATCCTGAACGTGGCCGTGAGCTTCGCGCTTGCCTTCTACATGGCGGTGAAATCGCGCGATTTGCGGCGCAATACGGTGCGCTCGCTGCGCGGCGCGATCTGGCAGCGCGTGTTCCAGCGTCCGCTCGAACTGGTGTGGCCGGTGCGCGCCCGGGCGCCTCACCTCGACCGCGTACAATAGCGCCTTATCCAACGCCTTCCGGCAACCTCAATGTCCTTCGATTTCTTCCTTCCCTGTCCGCGCGGACTTGAAGCCTCGCTCGCCGCCGAACTCGCCGAAATTGCCGCGAAGCATCTGAACGGCGCGCCGTTCACGGCCGGCGCACAAGTGCCGGGCGGCGTGCATTTCCGCGGGGGCTGGGCTGCCGGCATGGCCGCCAACCTGCATTCGCGCCTCGCGAGCCGCGTACTGCTGAAAATCGCGCATCGCCCGTACCGCAGCGAGCAGGACATCTACGCGCTCGCGCTCGAACAGCGTTGGGAACAGTGGTTCTCCGCAAACGAAACGCTGCGCGTGGACGTCACGGCGATCAAATCGCCGCTGCGCAGCCTCGAATTCGCGACGCTGCGCGTCAAGGACGCGATCTGCGACCGTCTGCGCGAAGTCAGCGGCGCGCGTCCGAGCATCGACACCGGCATGCCCGACGTGCGCGTGTTCGCGTTCCTGACCGCCACCGATTGCACGCTCTACCTCGACACCTCCGGCGACCCGCTCTTCAAGCGCGGCTGGCGTCTCGACAAGGGCGCGGCGCCGCTGCGCGAGAACCTCGCGGCGGGCATCCTGCGTCTGACCGGCTGGACCGCCGGCACGCCGCTGTACGACCCGATGTGCGGCAGCGGCACGTTCCTCGCGGAAGCCGCGCAGGTCGCGCTGAATATCGCGCCGGGCGCCGAACGCCGCTTCGGCTTCGAAAAGCTCAAGCAATACGAAGCGAAGACGTGGCAAACGCTGAAGGCCGCCGCGCTGGATGCGAAGCACGCCGCCCGCAGCTCGCGCGCCGATCTGCAGATTTTCGGCAGCGACATTTCCGGCGACATGCTGGACAAGGCACGCGCGAACTTCCAGCGCGCCGGCCTGCCGTCCATTCCGCTCAAACAGGTCGACGCGCGCGGCATGACTGCGCCGTCGCCGGAACCGGGCATTCTCGTCGCGAATCCGCCGTATGGCGAGCGGATCGAAGTGCGTGGCCGCAACGCGCGCGGCGAAGTCCGCGAAGGCCGCGGCAATCGTGAAGGCCGCGAAGACGACGGTTTCCGCCGCGCCCAGGAAGAAGCGCCGGACAGCGAATTTTTCCAGTCGTTCGGCGACGCGCTGAAACAGCGCTTCACCGGCTGGCACGCGTTCATTCTCACGTCGGATCGCAAGCTGCCTGGCCAGTTGCGTCTGCGCGAGTCGACCAAAACGCCGCTCTTCAATGGCGCGCTCGAATGCCGGCTGTTCCGCTTCGACCTGATTGCGGGCAGCGTCCGGCAACGGCCGCAGAACGATACGCCGGCGGCTTGAGCCGGTAGCGCAACAACCTTTGTGAGAAGCCGCGGACCCAAAAGGTCCGCGGCTTTTTTTCGTCTGAGCGGGCCCGCGTCTATTCGCACTTCCGCCATGCCCTACTGACACTACGCTGTCAGCAGCCCCCCTGCACACTCCTTCTCACGCCATCCGGCGCTTTGCACGGCTTACCCGCCATCCATAGGAGAGTGACATGTCCGCATCATCCAAAGTTGTTGCATGGTTCGAGATTCCGTCGGTCGATTTCGATCGCGCCGTTCGGTTTTATGAAACCGCGCTCGACGTCAAACTGAATCGCCAGGAGCTCGGCGGCCAGCCGATCGCGATCTTCGGCTACGAGGAACCGGCCACCGGCGGCGCAATCGTCCACAGCCCGTCGATGACGCCGACCGACGACGGCGTGCTCGTCTACCTGAACGCGCAACCGACCGTCGACGCCACGCTCGCCCGCGTCGAACAGGCCGGCGGCAAGGTGGACGGACCGGTGATCAAGCTGCCGCAGGACATTGGCTACATCGCGTTCTTCACCGATACGGAAGGCAACCGCCTGGGTCTGCATTCGCGGACCAACGGTTAAACGGCCCGGCGGCGACAGCGGTCAATCGTCAGCCGATCCGAATGCCGAGCGGAGCACGGCATGCGGCGCTATCATCGTGGGACTGTCCCCGTTCTTTTCTACAAGACGCCCACGATGACGCGCCGCGCCGACCGCCTGTTCCAGATCGCCGAACTGCTGCGCGGCCGGCGTCTGACCACCGCGCAACAACTCGCCGACTGGCTCAACATCTCGCTGCGCACGGTCTATCGCGACGTGCGCGATCTGCAACTCTCCGGCGTGCCGATCGAAGGCGAAGCCGGTATTGGCTACCGGCTGAGCCGCGCGGCGAGCTTGCCGCCGCTCACCTTCACCGCCGACGAACTGGCCGCGCTCGCAGCCGGCGCGCGAATGCTCGAATCGTGGGGCGGCGCCGGCTTTGCGAGCGGCGCGCGCGGCGCGTTGGCGAAGATCGCCTCGGCGATGCCCGCCGACAAACGCGCGACGCTCGAACGGCTGGCGATCTTCGCGCCGTCGTTTCACATCAAAGGGGATTTTTCCGCGAAGGTGGATGCGCTGCATCGAGCGATCGACGGCCGCCAGGTGGCGAGCTTCGCCTACACCGACGTGAACGGCGCGGCCACCGAGCGGCGCGTGTGGCCGCTGGCGCTCGCCTATTGGGGCGCGCGCTGGACGCTGGGCGCGTGGTGCGAATTACGGAGCGACTTCCGGAATTTCGGTCTGGAGAAGATCCAGAATCTCCAGTTGCTCGAACAGTATCCGGACCAGGAAGGCAGGCGGCTGGCGGATCTGTTGCGGCATGTACGCGCGAAGCCGCGATAAGGATTTTTCTTGCAGCGGCCGCCACGCTTCACGCGTGCAGTTGGCCCGCACACAAGCGGATCGCGGCCCGCCACCTCGCAGGCCGTGATCCGCCAGGACGCCGAGGCGCCGAGGCGCGTTACTCCACCGACTTCACCATATCCTCGATCACCTTCTTCGCATCGCCGAACACCATCATCGTCTTGTCCATGTAGAACAGGTCGTTGTCGAGACCCGCATAACCCGCGGCCATCGAGCGTTTATTCACGATGACGGTACGCGCCTTGTACGCCTCGATGATCGGCATGCCCGCGATCGGCGACTTCGGATCGTTCTTCGCCGCCGGATTCACCACGTCGTTCGCGCCGAGCACCAGCACCACGTCGACCTGGCCGAACTCGCCGTTGATGTCGTCCATCTCGAACACCATGTCGTACGGCACTTCGGCTTCGGCGAGCAGCACGTTCATGTGGCCCGGCATGCGGCCGGCCACCGGGTGAATCGCGTATTTGACCTCGATGCCCTTCTCGACCAGCTTGTCGGTGAGTTCCTTCAACGCATGCTGCGCACGCGCGACCGCGAGGCCGTAGCCCGGCACGATCACCACGGTTTCGGCGTTGCCGAGCATGAACGACGCATCGTCGGCCGAACCGGCTTTCACCGGACGCTGTTCCGCCGACCCACCCGCCGCGGCCGCGCCCGGTTCGTTGCCGAAGCCGCCGAGAATCACGTTGAAGAACGAGCGGTTCATCGCGCGGCACATGATGTACGACAGGATCGCACCCGACGAGCCGACCAGCGAACCCGCGATGATCAGCATCGGATTGTTCAGCGAGAAACCGATGCCCGCCGCCGCCCAGCCCGAATACGAATTGAGCATCGACACCACCACCGGCATATCCGCGCCGCCGATCGGGATGATGATCAGCACGCCGAGCGCGAACGCGATCGCCGTCATGATGACGAACGGCAGCCACGACTGCGTCAGGAAGAAGATCGCGCCGAAGCCGAGCATCGCGATCGCCAGCATCAGGTTGATCAGATGCTGTCCCGCATACACGACCGGCGCGCCCTGGAAGAGCCGGAATTTATATTTGCCCGACAGCTTGCCGAACGCGATCACCGAGCCGGAGAACGTGATCGCGCCGACGAACGTGCCGATGAACAGCTCGACGCGGTTACCGTACGGCAGGAAACCCGGCACCGGATTCTCGGGATCGACGAGGCCGAACGCCGACGGCTCCGACACCACCGCGTACGCGATGCACACGGCCGCGAGACCGATCAGCGAGTGCATCGCCGCGACCAGTTCCGGCATCTTGGTCATCTCGACGCGCGCGGCGACGAACGCGCCGACCGCGCCGCCGATCACCAGCGCGACCAGCAGCAGGCCGAGCCCCAGGCCGAGATTCGAGCCGAGCGCGGCAGCCTGTTTGGTGATCAGCACGAGGGTCGTGAGAATCGCGATCGCCATCCCGACCATGCCGAAGGTGTTGCCGGTGCGCGCCGTCTTCGGATTCGACAGCCCCTTGAGCGCCTGGATGAAGCAGACCGACGCGACCAGATAAAGCAGCGTGACGACGTTCAGACTCATTACGCGTTCTCCCTGGTCGTGGATTGTGCCTTGTCAGCGGTGAGCTTCTTCGGCTCTTTCTTGCGGAACATCTCCAGCATTCGCCGGGTGACGAGAAAGCCGCCGAACACGTTGACCGCCGCCAGCGCGACGGCGAGCGTGCCGAAGAACTTGCCCGGCGTGCCCAGCGTGAGGCCCGTCGCCAGCATCGCGCCGACGATCACGATCGCCGAGATCGCGTTGGTCACGGCCATCAGCGGCGTGTGCAGCGCAGGCGTGACGTTCCAGACGACGTGATAGCCGACGTAGATCGCCAGCACGAAGATGATCAGGTTGATGACGGTGTGGTTGATGACTTCCATTGCCTTCTCCTATGTCGACCGGAGTTAGCGCTTTAGCTGTCGATCAGAGTTAGCGCTTTAGCGCTTACTCTGATCCCATGCAAAGCACTTACTCCGGTCCCATGTGGTTCGCTGTCGGCCAGAGTTAGCGCTTTAGCGCTTACTCTGGTCCCATACAAAGCACTTACTCCGGTCCCATGTGGTTCGCTTTATGCCTTGCGCGCGACTTCGCCGTCGCGGGCCAGCAGCGTGGCCGCGACGATGTCGTCCGCGAGATCGATGTTCAGGGTGCCTTCCTTGGTGATGATCAGCTTGAGGAAGTCGAGCAGGTTGCGTGCGTACAGGGACGACGCGTCGGCGGGCACCATCGAGGCCAGATTCGTGTGGCCGACGATCGTCACGCCGTGTTTGACCACGACCTGGTCCGCTTCGGTCAGCGGACAGTTGCCGCCGCGCCGGCCTTCGCTACCGTCAACCCCGGCGCCGCGACCTGCCGCCAGGTCAACCAGAACCGAGCCGGGTTTCATCGCCTGCACGGTTTCGACCGAGATCAGCGTCGGCGCGGCGCGGCCCGGGATCAAGGCGGTGGAGATCACCACGTCGGCCTGCCTGGCGCGCTCGTGCACCAGCGCCGACTGGCGTTGCAGCCAGCCTGGCGGCATCGGCCGCGCATAGCCGCCGACGCCCTGCGCGGCTTCGCGCTCCTCGTCGGTTTCGTAGGGCACGTCGAGAAATTTGGCGCCGAGCGATTCGATCTGCTCCTTCACCGCTGGACGCACGTCGGAGGCTTCGATCACGGCGCCCAGGCGCTTGGCGGTCGCGATCGCCTGCAAGCCGGCCACGCCCGCGCCGAGAATCAGCACACGCGCAGCTTTCACCGTACCGGCGGCCGTCATCAGCATCGGCATGAAACGCGGGTAAAGCGTGGCCGCCAGCAGCACCGCCTTGTAGCCGGCGATGTTCGCCTGCGACGACAGCACGTCGAGGCTCTGCGCGCGCGTGGTGCGCGGCGCGGCTTCGAGCGCGAACGCGGTGACGCCGGCCGCGGCGAGTTTCAGCGCGTTTTCGGCGTTGAAAGGATCGAGCATGCCGACCAGCGTCGCGCCGCGCTTCAGAAGCGGCAGCTCGGCATCGGTCGGGGACTGGACTTTGAGAACGAGCTCGGCGCCGAAAGCGGTAGCCGCATCGACGACTTCCGCGCCGGCGGCTGTAAAGGCATCGTCAGGGAAGCTGGCGCCGGTGCCGGCGCCGCTCTGGATCGTGACCCGATGGCCCTGGGCCACATACTTCTTGACCGTTTCGGGCGTCGCGGCGACGCGGGTTTCGTGCGCGCGCGTCTCGGCTGGCACTCCGATGTGCATCGTTGTTCCTCCTCGACTTCCTGTTTTACGACAGATCTGCCGACGAGGCACGCCGGCTTGCAATTGCCACGGCTAAGGCGTCACTTTAACCGAAACTGGGGGGTGCGCCGAAATCGGGGACAATCCGGGGGTCCTGGCCGCTTCCCGGCAGCGCGATCCCATAAACGGTAAAATGCGCACCCATGAAACCGGAAACCTGGACGCCGCACGTCACCGTCGCGGCTATTGTCGAGTGTGACGGGCGCTTTCTGGTGGTCGAGGAACATACCGTCGACGGCCTGCGCCTGAACCAGCCCGCCGGCCATCTGGAGGCGGGTGAAACGCTTCTGGATGCGGTCAGCCGCGAAACGCTCGAGGAAACCGCCCATCCGTTCACGCCCGAGGCGCTGGTGGGCATGTATATGACGCATTTCGTGCGGCCCGGCAGCGAGGGCGTGACGTATCTGCGCTTCACCTATTGCGGCAAGAACGGCGAGCAGCAAGCGGATCGCGCGCTCGACCCCAACATTGTCCGCACGCTGTGGATGAGCGCCGAAGAATTGCGCGCATGTCCCGAACGGCATCGCACGCCGCTCGTCATGCAATGTATCGACGATTACCTCGCGGGCCGGCGTTTCCCGCTCGACTTCGTGCACACGCATTCGGTCGGGCCCAAATGGCCAATGAGCGGCCAATAACCGATCAATGAAGTCAGGCAGTACGCAGTGAGCACCTTATGAGCAAGCAAAAAGTCGTAGTAGGCATGTCGGGCGGCGTCGATTCGTCGGTCACCGCGTGGCTGCTGAAGGAACAAGGCTACGACGTGGTCGGCCTGTTCATGAAAAACTGGGAAGACGACGACGACAGCGAGTACTGCTCGACGCGGCAGGACTGGATCGACGTCGTCTCCGTGGCGGACCTGATCGGCATCGACGTCGAAGCGGTCAACTTCGCCGCCGAATACAAGGACCGCGTGTTCGCCGAATTCCTGCGCGAATACTCGGCCGGCCGCACGCCGAATCCGGACGTGCTGTGCAACGCCGAGATCAAGTTCAAGGCCTTCCTCGACCACGCGATGTCGCTCGGCGCGCAAACCATCGCGACCGGCCACTATGCGCGCGTGCGCGAGAACAACGGCCGCTTCGAACTGCTGAAGGCCTTCGATCACACGAAGGACCAGTCGTACTTCCTGCATCGGCTGAATCAGGCGCAGTTGTCGAAGACGCTGTTTCCGCTCGGCGAGATTCCGAAAACCAAAGTGCGCGAAATCGCCGAACAGATCGGCCTGCCGAATGCGAAGAAAAAAGATTCGACCGGCATCTGCTTCATCGGCGAGCGGCCGTTCCGCGACTTCCTGAACCGCTATCTGCCGACTCAACCCGGCCCGATGAAAACCACCGACGGCAAAGTGATCGGCGAACACATCGGTCTCGCGTTCTACACGTTCGGCCAGCGCAAGGGCATCGGCCTCGGCGGCAGCAAGGACGGCAGCGGCGAACCGTGGTTCGTGGCCGGCAAGGATATTCCGTCGAACACGCTGTATGTCGCGCAAGGCCACGATCATCCATGGCTGCTGAGCCATACGCTCTCCGCCGGCAATACGAGCTGGGTCGCGGGCGAACCGCCGGCTGAAGGTTTCGCGTGCGGCGCGAAAACCCGCTATCGCCAAGCCGACGCGCCCTGCACGTTCAGTGCGGCGGCTGGGGCGACGACCAGCTCGGCGGCTGAGGCCGCAGGCGCCGCCGATGATCTGTTCGAACTGAATTTCGATGCCGCGCAATGGGCTGTCACACCGGGGCAATCGGCGGTGCTCTACGATGGCGACGTCTGTCTGGGCGGCGGCATCATCGAGCACGCGGTGACCGGCCAGCCGGCGGCGCGCCAGCCGCAAAAGGCGGCGCTGCTGACCGCCCGCTAGACAAGGAGTTTTACCGTGCCGCGGCGCTCGCCGCCGCGGCACGCGCTTCACCCGCAAGCTTCATCTTCAAGCCGCGGCTTCACCATAAATAAGCAGTTGTTGTTTTCTTTCGCGGCGGATTCCGTCTGCGCCCACAGCGTCGGCGATCCCTCCGTGACGACCTTCACTGCACTGGAGTCCCCATGTTTTCTCGACGTTACCTGGCGATGTGGTGCGCAGTCGCGCTGTTCGCCGTGTGCGCGGCGCTCGCCGCGACGCATCGCATTTCGTGGTTCTGGATCATCGTGCCGGTGGCGCTCGTCGCGCTCGGCCTTTTCGATCTGACGCAGGAACGCCACGCGATTCTGCGCAACTATCCGCTATGGGGGCACTTCCGTTTCCTGTTCGAATTCATCCGGCCGGAAATCCGCCAGTATTTCGTCGAAGACGATACCGACGAGAAACCGTTCTCGCGCGCGCAACGCAGCATCGTCTATCAGCGCGCCAAGAACGACGTCGACAGCCGCCCGTACGGCACCGAACTCGACGTCAAAGCCGTCGCGCACGAATGGATCAGCCACTCGCTCGCGCCGACCACGCTCGACGGTCACGACTTTCGCATCGTCGTTGGACCGGACCGCGCGCAGCCTTACTCGATGTCGATTTTCAACGTGTCCGCGATGAGCTTCGGCTCGCTGTCGGCCAACGCGATCATGGCGCTGAACCTCGGCGCGAAGAAAGGCAACTTCGCACACGACACCGGCGAAGGTTCGATGTCGAAATATCACCGCGAGCACGGCGGCGACATCATCTGGGAAATCGCGTCGGGCTACTTCGGCTGCCGCAACGACGACGGCACCTTCAGCGCCGAGAAGTTCGCGAAGCAGGCCGCCGAACCGCAAGTGAAGATGATCGAAGTGAAGCTCTCGCAAGGCGCGAAGCCCGGTCACGGCGGCGTGCTGCCGGCCGCGAAGATCACGCCGGAGATCGCCGAGACTCGGGGCGTGCCGATGGGCCGCGATTGCATTTCGCCCGCCACGCACTCCGAGTTCTCCACGCCGCGCGGCCTGCTCGAATTCGTCGACCGTTTGCGCACGCTCTCTGGCGGCAAGCCGACCGGCTTCAAGCTGTGCATCGGGCATCCGTGGGAATTTTTCGGCATTGCGAAGGCGATGCTGGAGACGGGTATCCTGCCGGACTTCATCGTGGTCGACGGCGCCGAAGGCGGCACGGGCGCCGCGCCGCTGGAATTCACCGATCACGTCGGCGTGCCGTTGCAGGAAGGACTGCTGCTGGTGCACAACACGCTGGTCGGCATCGGCTTGCGCCAGCGCATCCGCATCGGCGCGAGCGGCAAGATGATCACCGCGTTCGACATCACCAGGACGCTGGCGATCGGCGCCGACTGGGTCAACGCGGCGCGCGGCTTCATGTTCGCGGTCGGCTGCATCCAGGCGCAGACCTGCCACACCGGCCGCTGCCCGACCGGCGTGGCGACGCAGGACCCGGTGCGCCAGCGCGCGCTGGTCGTGCCGGACAAGGCCGAGCGCGTGTTCAACTTCCATCACAACACGCTGCATGCGCTGAAGGAAATCATTCAGGCCGCGGGCCTGAAGCATCCGGCGGAACTGCGCGCGCATCACATCGTGCGGCGCGTGTCGTCGCATGAGGTCCAGCTGATGTCGGAGCTGCTGAAGTATCTCGAACCGAACGATCTGCTCAACGGCAACTATCGTTATTCGTTGTACGAGAAGTGGTGGCCGGTGGCGCGCAGCGATTCGTTTGCGCCGAAGATGGACCTGGCCGCGACGTAATCCGGTTGTGGCGGCGATCGGCCAGCGGGTCGATCGCCGCAAAGTCTTCGTCGTTTGAGGATCACCGCGAAGCTCGTCTGCCCCCGCAAAACGGACACCCCCCTCCCTTTCCGTTAAAATCTACGGTTTAGCACTTCGCTCCACGGCCGCCCCGCGCGCTTCGGCGCTTTGCGGCGCGGCCCTATGCCCGAAAGGCACTTCATGCTCACGTTTCAGCAAATCATCCTGACACTGCAGTCCTACTGGGATAAGCAGGGTTGCGCGTTGCTCCAGCCGATCGACATGGAAGTCGGCGCGGGCACGTCCCACGTCCACACCTTCCTGCGCGCGATCGGTCCGGAACCGTGGCGAGCAGCCTATGTACAGCCGTCGCGCCGTCCCAAAGACGGCCGCTACGGCGAGAACCCGAACCGCCTGCAGCATTACTATCAATACCAGGTGGTGCTGAAGCCGGCGCCGGAAAACATCCTCGACCTGTACCTCGGCTCGCTCGAAGCGCTCGGCTTCGACCTGAAGCAGAACGACGTGCGCTTCGTCGAGGACGACTGGGAAAACCCGACGCTCGGCGCGTGGGGCCTCGGCTGGGAAGTGTGGCTGAACGGCATGGAAGTGACCCAGTTCACCTATTTCCAGCAGGTCGGCGGCCTGGATTGCAGGCCGGTGCTCGGCGAAATCACCTACGGTCTCGAACGTCTCGCGATGTACCTGCAGAAGGTCGAAAACGTCTACGACCTGGTCTGGACCGAGTGGGAAGAGCAAGGGCCGAACGGCCCCGAACTCCGGCGCCTGACTTACGGCGACGTGTATCACCAGAACGAGGTCGAACAGTCCACCTACAACTTCGAGTACGCGAACGTCGAGTTGCTGTTCTCGATCTTCAACAGCTACGAAGCGGAAGCGAAGCGCATGATCGAAGCGCAGATCGCGCTGCCCGCCTATGAACTCGTGCTGAAGGCCGGCCATACCTTCAACCTGCTCGACGCGCGCGGCGCGATTTCCGTCACGGAACGCGCGGCGTATATCGGCCGCATCCGTGCGCTGTCGAAGCTGGTCGCGCAGGCTTATTACGATTCGCGCGAAAAGCTCGGCTTCCCGATGCTCGGCAATCCGGTGCACGGCGTGCCCGGCCTCACGACCGACGCACAGGATGCCGCGATGCCCGCATGGGCGCCGCCGCTGAAAGTCGAACGCAAGATCGACCAGGACTGACGAGAACACCTAGAAATGACTCATTCCCATCAAGCTACCCTGCTCGTCGAACTGCTGACCGAAGAACTGCCGCCGAAAGCGCTCGCGCGTCTCGGCGACGCATTCGCCGAAGGCATTGCACAGCGCCTCGCGGCGCGCGATCTGATCGAAGGCGAACTGTCGTTCGAACGTTATGCGACGCCGCGCCGCCTCGCGGTCACGATCAGGAATGTGCGCGCGGTTGCGCCGGAAAAACACGTGCGCGAAAAAGTGCTGCCGGTTTCGGTCGCGCTGGACAAGGACGGCCAGCCCACCGCGCCGCTCGCCAAGAAACTGGCCGCGCTCGGCTTCCCCGATTTTTCGGTGAGCGACCTGGAGCGCGCGCCGGACGGCAAGGCCGAAGCCTTCTTCCTGCGCTATGCCGCACCGGGCGCGACGCTCGCCGAAGGCCTGCAAACCGCGCTCGACGAAGCGCTCGCCGTCTCGAAGCTGCCGATCCCGAAGGTGATGACGTATCAGCGTCCGGACGGCACCAACATCCAGTTCGTGCGCCCGGCGCAACGTCTGACGGTGCTGCATGGCGACCAGGTCGTGCCGGTCACGGCACTCGGCATCGACGCCGACGACACCTCGCTCGGCCACCGCTTCCTGTCCGAAGGCTTCGTGCAGATCCAGCACGCGGATGCGTACGCCGAAACGCTGATGCACAAGGGCCGCGTGGTCGCGAATTTCGCCGACCGCAAGGAAGCCATCCGCACCCAACTGCTCGCGCAAGCCAACGGCGATCAGGTGGTGATGCCCGAATCGCTGCTGGACGAAGTGACGTCGCTGGTCGAATGGCCGGTGGTCTACGCCTGCCGTTTCGAAGACGAATTCCTGCAAGTGCCGCAGGAATGCCTGATCCTCACCATGCAGACGAACCAGAAATACTTCGCGCTGACGGATACGAACGGCAAGCTGCACTCGCGCTTCCTGATCGTGTCGAATATCGAAACGGCGACGCCGGGCGATATCGTCGAAGGCAATGAGCGCGTGGTGCGTCCGCGTCTGGCCGACGCCAAGTTCTTCTTCGAGCAGGACAAGAAGAAGCCGCTCGCCGAGCGCGTGCCGCAGCTCGCGAACGTCGTGTATCACAACAAGCTGGGTTCGGCGCTGCAACGCGTCGAGCGTGTGGAAGCGCTGGCTGGCGCGATCGCCTCGCTGACCGGCGCCGATGTCGCGCTCGCGAAGCGCGCCGCGCGTCTCGCCAAGGCCGATCTGATCACCGACATGGTCGGCGAATTCCCCGAGCTGCAAGGCACGATGGGCACGTACTACGCGCGCCACGACGGCGAGCCGGAAGAAGTCGCGCTCGCATGCTCGGAACACTACCAGCCGCGTTTCTCCGGCGACGCATTGCCCACCACCGCAACCGGCACGGTCGTCGCGCTGGCGGACAAGCTCGAAACGCTGGTCGGCATCTGGGGCATCGGCCTGCAACCCACCGGCGAAAAAGATCCGTTCGCGCTGCGCCGTCACGCGCTCGGCGTGCTGCGGATTCTGGTCGAAAAGCAGTTGCCAGTCGATCTGGTCGAACTGCTGCGCACCGCTTACGCGCAATTCGCCGCGGTGCCGAACGTCGCCGATTCGACACCGGCGATCTACGAGTTCTGCATGGACCGTCTGCGCGGCTTGCTGCGTGAACGCGGCTATGCGGTGGGCGAAATCGACGCGGTGCTGGCCCTGAACCCGACACGCCTCGACGACATCGTCGCGCGACTCGATGCGGTACGCGAATTCGCGACGCTGGCTGAAGCGGCATCGCTCGCGGCAGCCAATAAGCGCATTTCGAACATCCTGAAGAAGTCGGACGGCGTCACGGCCGGCGGCGTTTCAGTCACGCTGCTGACCGAGACGGCGGAAAAAGCCTTGCACGCGCAGCTCGAACAGGTCACGCCGCGTGTGCAGTCGCAACTCGCCGCGCGCGACTACACGGGCGCCTTGACGGCGCTCGCCGCCTTGCGCGAACCGGTCGACACGTTCTTCAACGACGTGATGGTCAACGCCGAAGACCCAGCGTTGCGCGCCAACCGTCTGGCCTTGCTCGGCACGCTGCATCAGCAGATGAATTGCGTCGCCGACATTTCCCGACTCGCTGCCTGAGCCCCGCGCCATGCCGATCAAGAAAGTGGTGATCCTCGACCGCGACGGCGTGATCAACGTCGATTCCGACGCGTTCATCAAGTCGCCGGACGAATGGGTCGCACTGCCCGGCTCGCTCGAAGCGATCGCGCGGCTGAATCACGCCGGTTATCGCGTCGCGGTCGCGACGAACCAGTCGGGCATCGGCCGCGGTTTGTTCGACATGAACGCGCTCAATGCGATGCATCTGAAAATGCACCGCATGGCGGCGGCGGTCGGCGGGCGCATCGACGCGGTGTTCTTCTGCCCGCACACGGCGGAAGACCATTGCGAATGCCGCAAGCCGAAGCCCGGCATGCTGAAGATGATCGCCGAGCGTTTCGAAGTCTTGCCGGAGCATACGCCGGTGGTCGGCGATGCGATGCGCGATCTGCAAGCGGGCGTGGCGCTCGGACATCCGACTCATCTGGTGCTGACCGGCAAGGGCCGCAAAACGCTCGAGGCCGGCGGCCTGCCCGACGGCACACGCGTGCACGACGACCTGCGTGCGTTCGCGCTCGACTTCCTCTCCGACCATCACGCGTGACGCGCAGCGCGCGCGTCCCCACCCCTCACTGACCACGCCGATGCGCTTCATTCGTTCTTTGCTGCTGCTGATCTACTTCGTCCTGTTCACGGTGCCGTACGCGATCGCGTGCTTCATCGCGTTTCCGTTCATGCGCGCCGACAGCCGCTACTGGATGGCTGCCGGCTGGTGCCGCGCCACGCTCGAGACGGTGCGCTGGCTGAACGGCATCCGCTACCACGTCGAGGGTTACGAGAACCTGCCCGACGGTCCGGCCGTGCTGCTGTCGAAGCATCAATCGGCATGGGAAACGCTGGCGTTTCCGGCGCTGATGCCGCGGCCGCTGTGCTACGTATTCAAGCGCGAGCTGCTGTATGTGCCGTTCTTCGGCTGGGCGCTCGGCATGCTGAAGATGGTTCACATCGATCGCAAGGAAGGCAAGTACGCGTTCGAATCGGTCATCAAGCAAGGCAAGGCGCGCATGACCGAAGGCGCGTGGGTCATCATGTTTCCGGAAGGCACGCGCACGCCGACCGGCAAGCAGGGCAAGTACAAAACCGGCGGTGCGCGTTTTGCGATTGCCACCGGCGCGCCGGTCGTGCCGATCGCGCACAACGCGGGACGTGTGTGGCCGCGCAACTCGTTTCTCAAATATGCGGGTATAGTCACAGTGTCGATCGGCAAGCCGATCGAGACGACGGGGCTCACGCCCGATGAAGTGAACACGCGCGTCGAACAGTGGATCGAAGCTGAAATGCGTCGCATTGATCCTACTGCGTACCGCGCGGCGGAAAGCAGCTCCGCCGCCGCACCAATCTGACGCGCCCGCGCCCTCGAAGGCGCATTTGCGCGAAGCCGAATCCGATGCAGAAGTCTCCTACGCCGCAGCCCGCTGCGGCGCTCGATAGCCGGCAACTCGATCTCCCACTCTTCGCCGAGCCGGGTTCGACGTCGTCGTCCCCTTCACCGTCCGCGCCTTTGTCCGGCTCTCCGGCGGACTTGCAGACCGGGCAGCAGCCGGTCGTGCCGCTCGCGCCGGACGGCAGCAAGCTGCGCAGCCTGACGATCGGCTCGCGCACGCTGCACTATCAACTCAAGCGCTCGGCACGCCGCTCGATCGGCTTTGCGATCGACAGCAGCGGCCTGATGATTACCGCACCACGCTGGGTCACGCTCGCCGATATCGAAACCGCGATCACCGAAAAGCAGCGCTGGATTTTTACGAAGCTGATCGAATGGCAGACGCGCGTCGAGCAACGCGCGTTGCCGAAGGTCGATTGGAAAGATGGTGCGGAAGTGCCGTATCTCGGCCAGCCTGTGCGCGTGAAACTCGGCTCGCCGCAAGGCACTCTGGCGTTCAACGCGGACGAAGCGGCGCTCGCTTTGCCTCTGCCGTTGCAGGCCGACCCGCAGCAGATCAAGGATCGCGTGCAAGGCTGGCTGCAAGGCGAAGCGAAGCGTCTGTTCGGTGAGCGGCTGGCGATCTACGCGGACAAGCTCGGCGTCGACTATCGCGCGTATGCGCTCTCCTCAGCGGCGACGCGTTGGGGCAGTTGTTCGAGCGACGGCAAGATCCGCCTGAACTGGCGGCTGATTCACTTCCCGCTGTCGATCATCGATTACGTCGTCGCACACGAACTCGCGCATCTGCGCGAGATGAATCACAGCCCGCGCTTCTGGCAAACAGTTGAATCGATTTTTCCGGAATTCCGCGAAGCGCGGCAGACGTTGAAGTCGCATCCGCCGGAGTTGCTGCCGACGCTTTAATGCGCCGGCGCTCCGCATTGAAGCGCCGGCTTTCTGAAGCCCGCGGCCTCACGCGGTGCAGAAGGTTTCCTGCAGATGGCGCCACGTCACCTTGCCGTGCGCGTCGATGTCCATCACCGCAGTCGAGCGCCGCACGTTTGCGTTGCCCGCGCTATCGCGTTGATATTCACGATACTCATTGCCTGAATCCTCGCCCCGCTGCGTGCGTTACTTTTTCTTCTGGATGAACTCGATCTTGTAGCCGTCCGGATCGGTGACGAACGCAATCACGGTGGTGCCGTGTTTCATCGGACCGGCTTCGCGCACAACCGAGCCGCCCTGAGCCTTGATTTTGTCGCACGCGGCGTACGCGTCTTCGACTTCGACGGCGAGGTGTCCAAAGCCGGTGCCGAGGTCGTACGACGGCGTGTCCCAGTTGTGCGTCAGTTCGATGACAGTACCGTTACGCTCGTCTTCATAGCCGACGAAAGCGAGCGTGAACTTGCCGTCTGGATAGTCGTCGCGACGCAGTAATTTCATACCGAGCAGTTCGGTGTAGAACGCGATCGAGCGGTCCAGGTCGCCGACCCGGAGCATGGTGTGAAGCAGGCGCATCGTGTACTCCCTGTTGCGTGACGTCGAGAACGTCAATGTAACTGGAATCACGCTGCGCTGCAGAGCGCGGATCAGAACTGATGCCGCACGCCCGCCATCACACCGATCTGCGTCCCCTTCTGCGCGAGCCCGATGCCGTTGACGCCCTGCAACTGAGCGCCGATCAGATCGCCCCGATACAGCGAGTAATCGCCTTCCAGATAAGCATCGGTGCGCCTGGACAGGTTGTAATCGGCGACCAGTTGATACTGCCATGCCGAGCCGTCCTGAGACGGCTTCTTGCCGTCCTGCAGCGTGCGCCACACATTCGCGGCAAAGTGCCACGCATGGCCGAACTGCTGCGTGATCCCGCCCAAGATCATGCGACGCCGCGAAAAGTCGGTGTACTTGAGCGCGGCGAGCGCTGGCGCGCTGAACGGCCCGTTGGCGAAGTTCGAAAAGGCGGCGTCGTTCTGATTGACGATGTAACCGGCCGCAAAACGCGTCTTGTCCCAGGTGTACGAACCGCCGAAGCTCCACGCCTTCGCGGCCGCACCGTTGACCGAGTCTTTCGACTCCTCGTACGCACCGCCAACGGTGAACGGACCGCCCTTCGGCGCATACGCGGCCGCGGCGCCGATCTGGCTGCCGTATGAATTCCCCGCGTTGCCGCCGAATGCATAGCCGGCGGCGAACATCAAGCCGTTGTAGTGCGCCTGATACTGCACCTGGTTGCTGGTCCAGATACCGCCGGTCATCGTCACTTCCGGCTGGAAGCTGAAATCGTACGGAATCCAGGGATTGCTGCCGTAGCCGCCGACCGTGACGCCTTCGATCATCAAGTTGAACTGACGGCCCAGGATCACCTGACCATAGGAGTTCGAGCGCACTCCCACTTGAGCTTCGTTGAGGAATGGCAAGGTGAGATCGCTTTGTCCGCTATTGATGTAAAAACGGTTTTCGAGCTTGAAGAACGTGGACCAGCCGCCGCCCAGATCCTCGACGCCCTTCAGTCCCCAACGGCTCTGGGTCATGCCGCCGTTGCCGAGCGCAATCGAAGAATCGCCGGCCTTGTTCGCGTGGGTCAGATACCGCACGCTCTCGTCGACCACGCCGTACAGCGTCACGCCCGATTGCGCGTGCGCCATCTGACAGGCCAATGCCGCGGGCACCATCGCCACCGCCCATTTGCTCACGTTCTTCATACCGTCTCCTCAAACTGGTTCCGCTCGCCGGGGAATGTGGTGCGTTCGCTTTGCTCTTCGGGCACGCTTCGGTCAGGTTTTCAGGCGGATGGTCCGCGGTGTGACGCGATGTGACGTATAGGCATCCTGTCTTTTCGGCTGCCGGCTCCACTTCGCCAGATGCGAAGTACCGCCAATGACCTGACAAAATATGCGTGGGTGAACCTTATCCTGAAACGGACACAGTAAGAAAACAGACTGTTGTAGGTGTTGCGCGGGTGCCGTTACGTCAGCGAACTACTTGCGAGATGCAAGAAGCACGCGTAGGCGGTGGGTCATCGCATTGCAGCGCGGGTGGTTTTGTTATCGTACGATCTATGCCTGCCGCCTTCAGCTTGCCGGTTTCGCCATTGAGTCAGCCATCCGGCCGACTATCGCCGTGCGCGCAGACGTCCGCGACTGCCCCGCAGCCCTTCAGCGGGTGGCCGCTTAGGCGAGGTGGGCCAGAAGATGGTTCTTTGAGCGCGCAGCAGGACGCAGCGCGCTTCCTTCAAGGCTAAAGCCGAAACTCAGGCGGCGCTGCTCCCGGCGGCTGCGGCGCCGTGCGACGGCAGCGCCGCCACGACCTGCGCCACGCGCACATATTCGGCGACCGGCACGTCTTCGGCGCGGCGTTGCAGATCGAAACCGAGCGCGTCGAAATCCACCCGGCCGCGATAGGCAGCCAACGTATTGCGCAGCATCTTGCGCCGCTGCGAGAACGCCGCCGTCACCACTTCGCCGAGCACGCGCTCGTCCACCGGCGGCAATTCGTGCAGCTCGTACGGGATCATCCGCACGATCGCCGAATCGACCTTCGGCGGCGGCTGGAACGCTTCGGGCGGCACGTCGAGTTGCTTGTCGATCACGTAACGGTATTGCAGCATCACCGAGAGCCGGCTGAACGCCTTGGTGCCCGGCTCCGCCACCATCCGCTCGACCACTTCGTTCTGCAGCATGAAGTGCTGATCGATCACGCGATGCGCGAACGACGTCAGATGAAACAGCAGCGGGCTCGAAATGTTGTACGGCAGATTGCCGACAATCCGCAGCGACGCCTTTTCTCCCGGCGCAGCCAGCGAACCGAAGTCGAACGCGAGCGCGTCGCCCGCATGCAGTTCGAGCAGGTCGCCGAATTTCTTCTTGAGCCGGCCGATCAGATCGCGATCCAGTTCGACGGCGTGCAACGGCGCTTCAGGCGTCGCGAGGCGTTCGATCAGCGGCTCGGTGAGCGCCCCCAGCCCCGGCCCGATTTCGACCATGCGCTCGCCGCGCTGCGGCCGGATCACGTCGACGATCGAATCGATCACGCCCATATCGACCAGAAAATTCTGGCCGAAACGCTTGCGTGCGGTATGACCCTGATGCTGGGCCCGTTGCTGTCTGCTGGTGGACATCGAAGAAACGCTAGGAAGAGAACTGCTTAAAAAAAGAAACCGCCTGTGAAGCGATACGGGTGAAGCGATGCAGGTGAAGCGATGTTTGCAAGCAATGAGCCGCGCGAATCAGCCCGCGCGGCGGTGCTGCGCCATCGACACTGCCGTATCGATCGCGGCGATCAAGCTGCCGGAGTCGGCGCGGCCAGTGCCGGCCAGATCGAGCGCGGTGCCGTGATCGACCGACGTGCGGATGATCGGCAAACCGAGCGTGATGTTGATGCCTTCGCCGAACGTGGCGTACTTCAGCACCGGCAAGCCCTGATCGTGGAACATCGCGAGTACGCAATCGGCTTCGTTCAGATAGCGCGGCTGGAATAGCGTGTCTGCCGGATAGGGACCGCGCGCATCGATGCCCTGATGGTTCGCGAGCTTCAGCGCCGGCGCAATCACGTCGATTTCCTCGCGGCCCAGATAACCGTTTTCGCCCGCGTGCGGATTCAAACCGGTCACGAGAATGCGCGGCGCCGGCAGACCGAAATGGTGGCGCAGGTCGTGATCGATGATCCGCAGCGTCTCGCCGATGCTGTCGATCGACAACGCCGCCGACACGTCTTTCAGCGGCAGATGCGTGGTGGCGAGCGCGACGCGCAACGGGCGCTTGCCGGTGCCGGCCAGCATCATCACCACGCGCGGCGTGTGCGTGCGTTCGGCCAGGTATTCCGTGTGGCCGGTAAACGGCACACCGGCGTCGTTGATGGTGCTTTTTTGCAGCGGCGCGGTGACGATCGCGTCGAACGTGCCGGCCATTGCGCCGTCGATCGCGCTGTCGAGCAGATCGAGCACGTAGCGGCCGTTGGCCGCGTCGAGCTTGCCTGCCAGCGACGGTGCGCCGAGCGGCCGATGCTGCACGCGCACGCGCTTGCCGTCCGCCGTCAGCGCGGCCCAATCCACGCCCACCGCCCGGGCCCGCTCGGCGAGCAGACCGGCGTCGCCCAGCACAGTGAACTGCGCGCCGGGCCAATGCGCCGCCGCCCCGGCCAGCGCCTGCGCCGTCAACTCGGGGCCGACGCCGGCCGGTTCGCCGGTCGTGATCGCGATTTGCAACGGGGCGCTGGCGGACTGGGCGGCGGTTGTCATGGCGTTTATTGCACGCTTGCTTGAGCGGGTTTTACTTCGATATATGCAGTGTCGCGCAATTCACGCAGCCAGTCGGCGTAGGCCTGTTCCGCCTTGCGCTGACCGATTGCCTGACGCGCCAGATCCATCTGCTGCGAAACCGAGCCTTCCGCTTCGCGGCGGGCCAGCACCTGGATCAGGTGGTAGCCGTATTCGCTGCGCACCGGGTCGCTGATCTGACCGTCCTGCAGGCTGTTCATCGTGCGCTCGAATTCCGGCACCGTCTCGCCCGGGCTGATCCAGCCCAGTTCGCCGCCTTGCGACGACGAACCGTCTTGCGAGTAGGTGTGAGCGAATTTCGCGAAGTCGCCGCCCGCGGCGATCTGGTTCTTGATTTCGAGCAGCTTCTGACGCGCTTGCGGCTCGGACATGCCGTCGCCGACCCGCAGCAGAATGTGGCGCACGTGCGTCTGCACGAGCTTCGGCGCATCGGCCGAGCTCGCGCCCTGGCCTGCGCGGCGATCGACGAGACGCACGATTTCGAAGCCGTCGTTCGTGCGGATCAGATCCGGGTTGACCTGACCGGGGCGCAATGCCGCAGCGGCCTTGACGAATTCAGGCGGCAGCCTGGACGGCGTCACGAAACCCATATCGCCGCCTTTCGAGGCATCCGGCGCTTGCGAATTCGACTTCGCGAGCTTTTCGAAGTTGGCGCCGCCCCTGGCTTCCGTCAGCAGCGCCTGGGCCTTTTGCTGGGCCGCTTCGATGTCGGTTTCCGCCGCGTTCAGCGGCACCTTCAGGAAAATGTGCTGGAAGTGCAGATCGCTCGTCAGACCGGCGTTCGGGCCGCGCTGACTGGCGATATAGTTCACGACTTCCGCGTCAGACACCGTGACCTTGCTGTCCACTTCCTTCTCGCGCAAACGCGAGAGCGTGAGTTCGGTCCGCGCATCGCTCGTGAACGTGCTCCAGGGCACGCCTTGCGCCTCGATGCGCGAGCGGTACATGTCGAGCGTCATGTTGTTCGCCTGCGCGAGCCGTTCGAGCGTTTTTTGCACGGCGGCGTCGTCGATATTGATGCCGTCTTCTTTGGCCTTCTGCAGCTGGATGCGCTCCAGCACCATCTGGTTCAGCACCTGCTGGCGCAGCTGATCGGTCGGCGGCACCGGCGCGTTCTGCTGGTTCAGCCGGCGGGTAATCAGGCCCATGCGCTCGTCGAGCTCGCGCCGCGTGATGACGCCGTTGTTGACCACCGCGGCGATGGTGTCGACCGTCTGGCCGCTATTGCCGCGCAGCGCCTGCGCCTGAACCGGCGCGACCGACAGGAGAGACGCCGCGGCGGCGAGACCGGCCGCAAGCGTTGCCAAGCGAAGCTTTTTCATGATTGCCACAGATACTCCAATGATGTCGGGCGCGCCTGGCCCGTCTTTTCGCATTCTATAAATGATCGGGCGAGCATCATTCGTAATTGGTGAAACGCGCTTCCGGCGGCGGTGGCGGCGGCAACGGCGTGTAGCCGGCCACGCTGGAGCGGAACGCGGAAATCAGCCCGTTGTCGACGCTCGACAAGCCCTTGAACGTCAACTGCGCGAGAAACCGCGTGCCCGCCTGATGCTGCCCCGAGGTATTCAGACCGTTCGCATAGCGCTGGATCCCGGCGCCGAGCGTCCAGCAGTCGGCGTCGTATTGCAGGCCGACCAGACCGTCGACGATCCGGTGCCCGCCCAGGTCGTAATTGAAACGGCCCACCCCGAACACCCGATGTGACAACGGCCATTGCCCCGAGACCAGCACCTGATTGATCGGCTGATTGTCCAGCGTGGTGTTCGCGCGGGTGTAGCGGTACCCGACATTGACCACCCGGCCGGTGCCCGGACTGAACCCGAAACCGACGCTCGTCTTTACCAACTGGTTGTTGTCGGCATTATATTGGAACGCCGTTTCCGAAGCGAAACCGGCCCCGAGCTTGAGCGACGCACCCGCGATCAGGTCCGAATGGGTAGCTTGCGTGCTGGTCTGGGTAGGCAGCAGCGTGACGCGCTGATCCTGGAAATAGTACTGCTGTGCGAGCACGAAGCGCGCGCGTTCGTCGCCGGTAGCCGGATTGATGAAGCGCGTGGTGATGGCCGCGGTCAGGCGGTTCGCGTCGGCGATACGGTCGTTGCCGACGAAGGTGTTCGGCGTGAAGATTTCCGCCAGGCCGAAGTCGGAGTCGGCGGTGTCGAACAGCGGCGCGGACTGCTGGTTCCGGAACGGCGTGTACACGTAGTAAAGCCGCGGCTCCAGCGTCTGAATGTAATCCTGACCGAAGATCCGCACCGAACGGTCGAAGATCAGCCCGGTGTCGAAGCTGAGCGTCGGGATCGATTCGGTGAAGTTCTTCGGCGAGGTGCTAGTGCCGGTGTTGTTCAGGCTATACGACGCAAAGTGCCACTGCACCTTCGGCGTGATGAAGTAACCCGGCCCGACCACCGAATACGAGAGGTACGGGTTGAACATCACGCGCTGGCCTTCGGTCGCGTCAGCGGTCGTGATGCGGAAATTCGTGTAGTCGGCTTCCGTGCCGAAGTCGAAGCCGCCGACGTTGTACTTCGTGTACTTCACGTTCAACTGCGGCTCACGGCCGTACGGCGCCACTGAAGGCGTCAGCGTCTGCCAGTGCTGTTCGCGGGCGAGCACCGACCACGGGCCGTTGTTGTAGGTCAACCCGGCTTCCTGTTGATACAGGAGCTGGGTGCCGTTCATGAACTGACTGACCGACGACGACAGGTCTTCCGGATACGTGTTGTCCGAAACCTTGTTGTAGTAGATGTAGCCGCCGAACCCGTTACCGAAGTTCTGGTTGTGCTGGATATACAGCGCGTAGCGGTTGGTCTTCGTCAGGCGATCGTTCGGCAGGAACTCGCCGGTGATCGAGCCGGAATAGGTCGGCGACAGATAGCGGAAGGACGACTGCAACTGCACGCCGCGCTTCGAGATCAGACGCGGCGTGACCGTCAGATCGCGATTCGGCGCGATGTTGAAGTAATACGGCACCGACAGTTCGAAGCCGTTGCCCGAACTGAGCGAGAACGTGGGCGGCAGCAGGCCGCTGCGGCGCTCGCCCGACAGCGGGAACGACAGCCACGGCGAAGCGAACACCGGCACGCCCTGAAAGAACAGCACGCCGTTGTGCGCGATGCCTTCGTCCGCGCCGGTGTCGAAGTCGAACTCGCTGCCTTTGATGTACCACGCCGGATCGTCCACGCACGCACAGGCCGTGTAGGTGCCGTGCGTGAACACCGAGCGCTCGTTGTCGAGCAGATCGACGCGCTCCGCGCTGCCCGAACCGCCCGTCAGGTTGAAGCGGTACTTCGGCGCGGTCATGAAGCCTTCGCTCGAATCCACGCGCAGATGCGCTTCGGGGCCGACGAACGTATTGCCGTTGTTGATCACGTGGACCTGGCCGTAGGCGTCGGCCATGTCCGTGTCCTGATCGTAATGCAGCGCGTCGGCCTTGATCACGACCGTATTGCGGCGCACCTCGGCCGAGCCCTTGGCGGCCATGTCCTGATCGGTGGTGCCGCTGGTGGAGTCGCCGAGCACGAAGGCGGCCGGCTTCTGGCCAGGCTGCAACGGATGCTCTTCGAGCTGCGGGGCGAGTTGCATGCCCCAGGGAGCGTCAATAGGCTGCGGCTGCGCGGCTTCCCCCGTCAACTGGGCGTGCGCAAGCGCGGGCATCAGGCCCGGAACGGCGATCAACGCCGCGACGAGCCGCCTTTTGCGCGGCACGCCGGCACAAGAGGGAGTCGTTTGGGAAAGCTGTCTAGGCGGCATGTATCGTTTGGCGAATCGGCCCGTCCGTCAGCTTCTGCAGTCACGATCCACCGCCTGCACACCTCGACCGTGACAGTCGGCTGCACATCAATATTGACAATCTCTCGAACGATGAGGCAGGCGGTAAAGCGGAATACGCAAAAGCTGGCGTGAGCCGCGTCAAAAAAGTCGTGGGGTATTATATGGCAAGACGTTGCCCCTCTGAATTTGCCGCCGGTTTTCATGACGCTGCCCCCCTCCCAAGACACAACCGATACCCGCCTCGACCTGCTCACCGCCTGGCTGAACGGCCACGCAGCGCGCTATGCGCTCGAGCTCGCCACACTCGCACCGGCCTCCTCCGACGCCAGTTTTCGCCGCTATTTCCGCCTTGCCGGTAAGGCGGCGGAAGGCGAAAGCATCGGCACGGTAATCGCCGTCGATGCTCCGCCGCCCGAAAAGTGCCGCGAATTTGTGCAGATCGCGCAGTTGCTCGAAGCGGCCGGCGTGCATGTGCCGCGCGTGCTGGAGGTCGACTTCGACGCGGGATTCATGCTCGTCACCGATCTGGGCACCGCGTCGTACCTCGGCGCGCTGCAAGGCGCCCAGAACGACGCCGACCCGCGCCGCGCCCGCACGCTGATGCGCGACGCGCTCGACGCGTTGATCCGCTGGCAGCTCACCTCGCGCGAGAACGTGCTGCCGCCGTTCGATGAAGCCTTCCTGCGCCGCGAGATGGAGCTGATGCCGGAGTGGTTCATCGGCCGGCATCTGGGGCGCGAGGTCGACGAAAAAACCCGCGGGGTGCTCGAGCGCACCTTCGCGCTGCTGATCGCGAGCGCCCGGGCGCAGCCGCAAGTGTTCATGCTGCGCGATTTCATGCCGCGCAATCTGATGACCGCTGCGGCGCCCAACCCCGCCAACCCCGGTGTGATCGACTTCCAGGACGCTGTGTACGGCCCGATCACCTACGACGTCGCGTCGCTGCTGCGCGATGCCTTCCTCAGCTGGGACGAAGAGTTCGAACTGGATTGCTTCGTGTACTACTGGGAGCGCGCGAAACAAGCCGGCCTGCCGGTCGACCCGGATTTCGGCGAGTTCTACCGCCAGCTCGAATGGATGGGTCTGCAACGGCACATCAAGGTGCTGGGCCTGTTCTGCCGGATCAACTACCGCGACAGCAAACCGCATTACATGAAGGATCTGCCGCGTTTCATCGGCTATGCACGCAAGGTCGCCGAACGCTACGCGCCGCTGCGCCCCTTCGCGAAGCTGCTCGACGATCTCGAAGGCCGCGCGAATGAAGTCGGCTACACGTTCTGACCGATGACGATGTCTCTGAAGAAAGCGATGATTTTCGCCGCGGGCCGCGGCGAACGCATGCGTCCGTTGACCGACACGTGCCCGAAGCCCTTGCTCGAAGCGGGCGGCAAGCCGCTGATCGTCTGGCAGATCGAACGGCTCGCGCGCGCCGGCTTTCAGACCATCGTGATCAACCATGCGTGGCTCGGCGAGCAGATCGAAGGCTCGCTCGGCGACGGTTCGCGCTGGGGCGTGCAACTGCGCTACTCGGCCGAGCACGAAGCGTTGGAAACCGCCGGCGGCATCGTGCAGGCGCTGCCGCTGCTGGAAGACAGCGGCCATAGCGAAGTGTTCGTCGCGGTCAGCGGCGACGTGTATGCGGATTTCGATTACGCGACGCTGAATGCGCGCGCCGACAAGCTTTCGAAGTTGCCCGAACCGGGCATGCATCTGATCATGGTGCCGAACCCGGCGTTTCATCCGAACGGCGATTTTGGTTTGATCGACGGCGTGTTGTCGCTCGACGCGCAAGCGCGCTTCACGTTCGGCAATATCGGCCTGTATGACACGCGCATGTTTCGCGATCTGCCGCGCGGCACGCGGCGCGCGCTCACGCCGTACTACCGGGACACGATTGCGCGCGGCCTTGCGAGCGGCGAGTTATACGAAGGCTTGTGGGAGAACGTCGGCACAGCGGCGCAGCTGCAAGACCTGGATCGACACCTGAGCGCGCGCTAAGCAAGCGCGGCATATCCCGCCGCGTCTTGCTCACCGCCCGCCGGCTCCACCCTCTCCCGCGCCTACCGTTTCCACCGCCTCGGGCGCCTCTGCCGCGCGTTGCTGCTGCAACGCCCACATCTGCGCGAACAGCCCGTTCGCCGCCAGCAATTCGGCGTGCGTACCGCGCTCGACGATGCGCCCTTTGTCCATCACGACGATCTGCTGGGCGTGCACCACGGTCGAGAGCCGGTGCGCGATGATCAGCGTCGTGCGCTCGCGTGCGATCTGATCGAGTTCGTGCTGGATCGCGCGCTCCGAACGCGAATCGAGCGCGGAGGTCGCTTCGTCGAACAGCAGGATCGACGGATTCTTCAGGATGGTCCGCGCAATGGCGACGCGTTGCTTCTCACCGCCGGACAGTTTCAACCCACGTTCGCCGACGGGCGTGTCATAGCCCTTCGGCAAACCTTCGATGAACTCATGAATATGCGCCGCGCGCGCCGCCGCGATCACTTCTTCTCGCGTGGCGGTCGCCCGGCCATAAGCAATGTTGTAGTAGATCGAATCGTTGAACAGCACCGTGTCCTGCGGCACGATGCCGATCGACGCGCGCAGCGAATCTTGCGTCACATCGCGAATATCCTGGCCGTCGATAACGATCGCGCCGCCGCTCGCACGGTCCAGATCGTAGAAACGGAACATCAGCCGCGCGAGCGTCGATTTGCCCGAGCCGCTATGGCCGACCACCGCCGTCGTGGTGCCCGCCGGAATCGTGAAACTCACATCGTGCAGAATCTGCCGCGCCGGTTCGTACGCGAAGTTCACCTGTTCGAACCGCACCTGCGCGCCGCTCACCCGCAACGCGGGCGCATCCGGCACGTCAGGCACTTCCTGCGAGGCGCCGAGCAGCGTGAACATGCGGTCCATGTCGGTGAGACTCTGCTTCAACTCCCGATACACGACGCCGAGAAAATTCAGCGGAATATAGAGCTGCAACATGAAGGTGTTGATCAGCACCAGATCGCCGAGCGTGAGGCGCCCGGCCATCACGCCTTGCGTCACGCGCCACAGAATGAACACGAGCCCCGTGCCGATGATCGTCTGCTGTCCAAAGTTCAGCGCCGACAGCGAGTTTTGCGACTTGATCGCAGCCGCCCGGTAGCGCTTCAGGTTCTCGTCGTAGCGCTGCGCTTCCCACTCTTCGTTGCCGAAATATTTGACGGTCTCGTAGTTGAGCAGCGAATCGATCGCACGCGAATTCGCCTTTGAATCGAGATCGTTCATCGTGCGGCGAAAATGCGTACGCCATTCGGTCACCTTCACGGTAAACGTGATGTATGCGGCGAGCGCGATGAACGTGACGATCGCGTAATACGCCTCGTATTTGACGACGAAAAACCCGAGCACGAGACCGACTTCGACGAGCGTCGGCAGAATGCTGTACAGCGAATACGAAATGAGCTGCGTGATGCCGCGTGTGCCGCGTTCGATATCGCGCGACATGCCGCCCGTCTGCCGCTCGAGATGAAACCGCAACGACAGCGCATGCAAATGGCGGAACACTTTCAACGCGAGTTGCCGCACCGCGCTCTCGGTCACCTTCGAAAACAGGATCTCGCGCAACTCGGTGAAAAGCGACGTGGACAGCCGCACCACCGCATACGCGACCACCAGCAAGCCGACGCCGCTCAGCAACACGATGCCCGGCGAATCCTGCGCGCGGCCGAGCGCGGTCAGATGCTGCACCGACGCGAGGCTGTCGACGATCCGCTTCATCACGATCGGCACGCCGAGGTTCGCGATCTTCGCGCCGATCAGGCAGCTCAGCGCGAAGACGACGCGCCATTTGTAGGTGGCGAGGTAGGGCAGCAGCGACAGGATCGTCTGCCAGTCGTTGCGCGGCTGGGTCGAGATCGGCGATGGTTCGGAGGAGGGCGTGCGGCGCATGGGATCGGCTGGGGAGAGTGTGGAAGCGACGGAGTTCGCAGCGGCGCGCCGACCGGCAGTTGGCAAACTGCTTTTTGTCGCGCGATCCGGCTGGGCGCTTTCCCGTACAATTCCTGATCTTTCTATTGTCGCAGAAGCCGGCTGGCGCCGCTTTTCATGGGCTGTCCGGCCGTCGGCTACGTGCCGGCCGTGCAGCTGTCTCGTGCCGTTGTCGTGAGATTCCCCCGCCTGCCGGTCGAGCCGACCGAGCCAATACGTTTCTCAAGGGTGCCCCGATGACCGAACTCCTTCAACTCCCGCAAAAGCCTTGTGCGCTGCGCGTCGTGCCGCAGCCGTCGGACGCGAACGTCCACGGCGATGTGTTCGGCGGCTGGATCATGGCGCAAGTGGATATCGCCGGCTCGATTCCGGCGAGCCGCCGCGCCAACGGGCGGGTGGCGACCATCGCGGTCAATTCGTTCGTCTTCAAGCAGCCGGTGTTCGTCGGCGATCTGCTGAGCTTTTACGCGGATATCGTGAAGACCGGCAATACCTCGGTGACGGTGTCGGTCGAGGTGTACGCGCAGCGCATGAGCCTGACCGAAGACCTCGTGAAGGTGACAGAGGCGACCTTGACCTACGTCGCGACCGACAGCGACCGGCGCCCGCGGGCATTGCCGGTGCTGGATTGAACGACGCCCAGGCTCAACCGCCGCCGCGCAGATATTCGAGCGGAGGGCGGCGATTGGCGGGATCGATTTCATGTAAGAAATTCTGACGGAAATCGTCGATTAATATCGCTTTTTTACTATCGCGAGATGTTTAATCTATCGGTTGGGCGCAACTGGCGACGCCCAGCCGGCAAATAGCCCCGTGCCGGCGGAGTTGGGCGCGCCATGATAAATCTTCTAACGGAAAAGCGATGAAACTGATCGGAATGCTCGACTCGCCCTATGTGCGCCGGGTCGCCATCTGCCTCAAATTGCTGAAACTCGACTTCGAGCAGCAGTCGATATCCGTATTCAGCACCTACGACGAGTTCAAGAAGATCAACCCGGTCGTCAAGGCGCCCACGCTGGTGCTCGACGACGGCCAACGCGTGATGGACTCGACGGTGATCCTTCAGTACGTCGCCACGCTGGCAGGCGCGGACCAGCGGATCTTCCCGTCGCAGCCGGCGCACTGGAAGCGCGCAGCGCGCCTGACGGGGCTGGCGCTGGCCGCGTGCGAGAAGTCGGTGCAGATCGTCTACGAACGCAATCTGCGTCCGGCCGAGAAGCAGCATGAGCCGTGGGTCGATCGGGTGAGCGAGCAGTTGCTCGCCGCTTATCGCGAGCTGGAGGAAGCACTGGCAGCAGCGCCGCTGCCGGTCGAGGCGGACCACTTCGGTGCGGCGGACGTCACCGTGGCGGTCGCGTGGAACTTCACGCAGATGTTCCTGCCGGAGATCGTCGTGAAGGCCGCGTATCCCCGCCTGCAGGCTTTTTCCGCGTCAGCCGAACAGTTGCCGGTTTTCGTGGATACGCCGGCGGTTTGAGCGTGCTGGCGGATCTCGAACCGGAGCGCTGCGACGGTCCTCGCTAGCGCTCAAACCGCGGCCAGTTCCCGCGCCACTCCGCCCTGGAGCAACTCGGAGATCGCCTCCGTCGACAACGGTTTGGCGAAGTAGAAGCCTTGCATCTCGTCGCACGCGCGCTCTTTCAGGAAATCGAGTTGCGCGGAGGTCTCCACGCCTTCCGCGATCACCTGCAACTTCAGCGAATGCGCGAGCGCGATGATCGCCGAAGTGATCGTTTCGTCGTCGCCGCACACGCCGATGTCCGACACGAACGAGCGGTCGATCTTCAGGCGGTCCACCGGGAAGCGTTTCAGATAGCTGAGGCTCGAATAGCCGGTGCCGAAGTCGTCGATGGCGAGACCGATGCCCAGCGCGTGCAGTTCGTTGAGCATCGACACCGCTTCTTCGGCGTTGCGCATGATCGTGCTTTCGGTGAGTTCGAGCTCGAGGTATTGTGGCGCGAGGCCGGTTTCCGCCAACACCTGCATCACCAGTTTGGCGATATCGCGCTGCTGGAACACGCGCGCCGACAGATTCACCGACACCCGCGCCGGCGGCAAGCCCGCATCCTGCCAGGCCTTGTTCTGCCGGCACGCTTCGCGCAACACCCACTCGGACAGCGGCCCGATCAAGCCGCTTTCTTCCGCGACCGGAATGAACGACGACGGCGGGATCAAGCCGACTTCCGGATCGCGCCAGCGCACCAGCGCCTCGGTGCCGACAATCTGCCCGCTCCCGATATCCACCTGCGGCTGGTAATGCAGCAGAAATTCGTTGTCGCGCAATGCTCGGCGCAAACGCCGTTCGAGGTTCAGGCGCGCGCCCGCGCTCGCGTTCATCTCCGGCTGATAAAACTGGAATGTGTTGCGGCCCATGTCCTTCGCGCGATACATCGCGAGGTCGGCCTTTTTCATCAGGGTTTCCGCGTCGTCGCCGTCCTGCGGGAACAGGCTCGCGCCCATGCTGCAGCCGACATACAACTCCGTGCCGTCGAGCCACACCGGCTCGGAAATGGAGGCGCGCACGCGCTCCATCCACGCGATCAGCGATTGTTCGTCGACGGTGTCGGTGATCACGATCACGAACTCGTCGCCGCCATGACGGGCCACCGTATCGCTCGTGCGCGTACAGCGGGCGAGCCGCTCGGCGACTACGCTCAGCAGGCCGTCGCCGACGCTATGGCCGAGACTGTCGTTGACGTTCTTGAAACCGTCGAGATCGATGAACACCACCGCGACGCCCTTGTGATGCCGCTGCGCGACGATCAGCGCATGCTGCAGGCGGTCGCGCAGCAGGTTGCGATTGGGCAGCCGCGTCAGGCTGTCGTAGTTGGCCTGGTATTCGAGTTGCTCCTGATAGCGCATCAGGTCGGTCACATCGTTGATCACGCCGATGTGATGCGTGATGACGCCCTCCGCGTTCGGCACCGGCGCGATGAACAGCTGATTCCAGAACAGCGCGCCGTCCTTGCGATAGTTGCGCACCACGGCGCTGACTTCGCGGTTCGCCGCCAGCGCCTGACGAATCGCGGCGACGCCTTCCTGATCGCGGTCGTCGCGTTGCAGCACGCGGCAATCGTGGCCGATCATTTCCGCGGGATCGTAGCCGGTGATGCGCTTGAACGCGGGGTTCACGTATTCGATCAGATTGCCTGCCGGCGACGGCGCGGTGATCAGAATCGCGTTGACGCTCGCATCGAGTGCGCGGCTTTGCAAACGCAAGGCCAGATCGGCGCGCTTGCGCTCGGTGATGTCCGTATAGGAGCCGAGCACGCCGATGATGCGGCCGTCGCCGTCGGTGAACGGCAGCTTGCTCGTGACCGTCGTACGATGCACGCCGCCGATCACCACGTCGACTTCGAAGTTCATCTTCGGCACACCGGTGCTCAGCACCTCTTCGTCGTGCCCGCGCAGCTGGTCGGCGAACGCCCGCCACGGCATATCGGCGTCGCTCTTGCCCACTACCTGCTCGGGATAGACGAGCCCCGCATCGCGCGCGAACGCCATGTTGCAGCCGAGGTAACGCGATTCCGCGTCCTTCCAGAAAATGCGCTGCGGAATGTTGTCGATTACCGTCTCGAGCATCTGGTTCGAGCGCCGCGCTTCGGCTTCGGCGTTGATCTGCTCGGTGACGTCGTCAGCCAGCACGAAAAAGGCGGCACGGCCGAGGAAGTTCATCGCGTGATACGAAATGTCGGCGCTGATGGTCGAGCCGTCCTTGCGCCGGTGATGCCAGATGCCCGCCATCGTGCGGCGGTGCGGCACCACGTCGCTGCGCTGCAAATGCGATTCGAGACGCGAAATTTCGCCAGCCGGGCGGATCGCACGGATCGTCATGCCGAGAAATTCGCTCTCGGTGTAGCCGTATTGCTGAACGGCGGCCGCGTTGACGGCCAGAAAGCGCAGCGTCTCGCGATCGAAGATGTACATCGGCACCGGATGATCGTCGAACAGGCCGCGAAAGCGCTCGTCGTTGCGGCCGAGCGCGCGGACCGCGCGCAATTTCTCGCGCGCACTGCTTTCGCGTACGCCGAACGTATAGATCAGCAGCGCGCTGCCGGCCAGCATCGTCAGGATCAGCAGTACGATCGCGTGCCGGGTTTCGCGCGTGGAGGCCGCGAGCGACGCCTGCAGCGCATGATTCTCCTGCGCCCGCAGCGCCGCCAGCCCGGCTTCGACGCGGTCCTGCGCCATACCAAGACGCGTGTAGTCCGAGGCTACCCAGGTGCGCGACTCTGTCGGTGCGGCGTTCGCGCTGCGCGACAGCGCGGCGTCGATATCGCGTTGCAGCGCGTGGCTATCCGCGCTCAGTTTGTCCAGCGTATCGAGCATGACCGGCTCGCCGGCGAGTTCGCCGCGCAGTTCGCGCTCCAGACCGGCCAGCGAAGTCATCATGGCGGCGCCCTCGTTGGCAGGCGGCGCCTCGCCCGACACTTCGAAACGGCCCAGCGCGGCCAGCCCATGGTCGAGCGCCATATTGTAGGCGTCGAGGTTCTGACGCACGCCCGTCGAACGCAGCATGCGCACGTCGGCGTCGCGCTGATCGCAAATCTGCGTATAGGCGACGAACGCGTTCGCGCCGACCGCCGCGGCGACGACCGCCAGATTGATCAGCAGCCGCTTCGATAAAAAGAGAGTCATGGGTTCCGAACGTCGATCGTTCTGCGGGCGGGAGCGCGGGCTCGCTTCGATATGGGTCTTTTACGCGCCAACCCATGGATAACGGCAGGGTTCGGAACAGGTTGAGGGTGCCGGGCGAAAAAATTCGCTCGCGGTCCGGGCCGCCTGCGGATGCGAGATGCGCGGCGGCGGCCCGCTTCGAGGCTGAACGCGGCCGGCTCGGGGTTTCAGCGGCCAGGCCTCGCCGGCCGCGCCTACCGGGTTAGACCTACCCGGCGAAACCTACCCGGCCAGACCGAATTCCCTCATCGCGGGAACAAAGTCGTGGTTGCCTTCCGGTTTGCGCGACAATTTGGCGAGCACATAGCGTTTGAACGGGTCGAGTTCGGCCCATTCGGCGGTGCCCGGCGTGGGCAGACTGGCGAGTCCCGCCTGGTGCACGACGCCCTCCGGTACGCTATCCGTGCGGCGCCAGGCAGGTGTTTCGTCGGGCGTGAACCACTCCGGTTCGATGTTCGCGTGCGTGCGCAGCATTTCGAACAGCGCGTGATCGAAATTCGGCTCGATTTCCGCGTCTTCTTCGACCGGGAAACGCGCCAGCAGCTTGCGGTCCTCGAGCGGCAGCAACTGCCACTGTGCAAGCGAAATACGCAGCCCGAAGCGGTCGAGATTGAAGCGCACCGACATCGGAATGAAGGTGAAATTCTCCGAAGACTCGACTTCGAAGTTGAACAGAATCGGTGCCTCGTTGAGTCCCATGACAGTATTCCTCTTTGGCGACGGGCAACGCGCAAACCCGCCTTGGGGTATTTTAGAACCTTATTCGCGTGACAGCGGCGGGGACTGGGGCCGCTTTTCGGCGCCGGGCAAGGCCTGAAGCCGCTTACGCGCAGCCTCACAAAGGGGGCAGGCATTGAACGAACTGGAAACGGCTGGACAGCCGGGCGCCGTGGAGCGCCAGGTGCGCCGGCACCGCGGCACGGCGGTCGAAACCGTCACCGATCACGTCGGTCAGGAGTGGCCGGTCGCGCTCGTCTTCAACGGCATTTCGCATGCGGTGATGATGTGCACGCCGCGCGATCTGGAAGCGTTTGCGGTCGGTTTCGCGATTTCGGAAGGGATCGTGGAGCGCGGCAGCGACATCCAGGACATCGAGGTCGAACTGCATGACGACGGCGAATTGCCGCATGCCGAAGTGCAATTGCAAGTGGTGCAGCAGGCATTCGTCGCGCTGAAGGAAAAGCGCCGCGCGCTGGCGGGGCGCACCGGCTGCGGCGTATGCGGGATCGAAAGCATCGATCTGCTGGATCTGCAACCGGAACGCGTGCCGGACACCGGTTTTCTGCAACGGCTCGCGCCCGATGCGATCGCCCGGGCGGCGCGCGAGTTGCCCGACCACCAGGCGCTGACCCGTCTGACCGGCGGTTTGCATGCCGCCGCATGGTGCGATGCGGCAGGCGCAATCCGCTATGCGTTCGAAGATGTCGGCCGCCACAACGCGCTCGACAAACTGATCGGCCAACTGGTGCTCGATCGCGCCGATACCAAAGAGGGATTTGTGTTTCTGTCGAGCCGCGCCAGCTACGAGCTGGTGCGCAAGGCGGCGCGCGTCGACGTGCCGATGGTCGCCACGATTTCGGCGCCGTCTTCGCTGGCGATTGCGATTGCGCGCAAAGCGGGCGTGCGGCTCGTCAGCTTCTGCCGCGAAACCAGCTACGTCGACTACGACACGTTGCAGCCGACGCAGCCTTGAACGTCTGAGCGCCGGCGCTCAGTCGAACTGCCGGAAATCCGGCTTGCGCTTCTCGAAGAACGCCTTGAGCGCCTCGCGCGCTTCGGGCGCGAGCAGCATCTTGCCGAAGTGCACCGCTTCCTCGGTCATCTGCGTTTGCAGTTCCTGCTGGCTTGCGCGCTTCATCAGACTCTTGGTCACGCGCAGCGACGCGGCCGGCAGCGCCGCCAGCTTCGCCGCCTGTGCCGCCGCGAACGCGTCCACTTCCGCAGCGGGCAGCACGCGATTCACGAAGCCCATTCGGTGCGCCTCGCGCGCGTCGAACGCTTCGCCCAGCAGCAGCTTTTCGGCCGCTGCCTGATAACCGGCGACGCGCTGCAACAAGAGGCTCGACGCCGCCTCCGGACATAGCCCCAACTGCGCGAACGGCAGCGAGAAGCTCGCCGTCTCCGCCGCGTAGACCAGATCGCAATGCAGCAGCAGCGTCGTGCCGATGCCGACCGCCGGGCCCGCCACCGACGCCACCATCGGCTTTTCCGCCGAGCTGATCGCACGCAGGAATTGAAATACCGGCGAGTTTTCGCCGTCTGGCGGCTGCTTCATGAAGTCTTCGAGATCGTTGCCGGCGCTGAAAATACCGACACTGCCACGAATCAGGATCGCCCGAACCGACGCGTCGCCGTGCGCCTCGACCAGCGCATCGGCCATCGTCTGATACATCGCGGCCGTGATCGCGTTCTTCTTGTCCGGCCGGTTGAAGGCAATCGTCAGCACGCCGTCCGCGCGCTCGACCTGAATATCCATTGTCATCTCCTCGTACTTCTGCTGAATGGAAAAACGATTCGCAAGCCAGGCGGCCTGCGAACCGTTTCTGCGGTCCTCAGGGGATCAACGCCGGGATCAACACGGGAATCAACGCGGGGATCGGGGCGAACACGATTACAGACGTTCGATGATGCCCGCCGCGCCCATGCCGGTGCCGACGCACATCGTCACCATGCCGTACTTGTAGTTACGGCGGCGCAGGCCGTGCACCACCGTCGATGCACGAATCGCGCCGGTCGCGCCCAGCGGATGACCCAACGCGATCGCGCCGCCGAGCGGGTTGATCTTCGACGGATCCAGACCGAGGTCCTGGATCACCGCCAGCGACTGCGCGGCGAACGCTTCGTTCAGTTCGATCCAGTCGAGATCGTCCTGCTTGAGACCCGCAGCCTTCAGCGCGGCCGGAATCGCTTCCTTCGGACCGATGCCCATGATTTCCGGCGGCACGCCGCGCACGGCGAAGCTGACGAAACGCGCGAGCGGCGTCAGGTTGAATTCTTTAAGGATCTTTTCCGACACCACGATCAACGCGCCCGCGCCGTCCGAGGTTTGCGAACTGTTGCCCGCCGTCACCGAACCCTTGTTCGCGAACACCGTGCGCAGCTTCGCGAGGCCTTCCATCGACGTGTCCGCACGCGGACCTTCGTCGAGCGTGACTTCGCGGGTCTTCACCGTCACTTCGCCGGTGGCGAGATCGGGGAAGCGCTCGGCGATCGTGTACGCGGCGATTTCGTCGTTGAATTCGCCGGCTTGCTGCGCGGCGATCGCACGGCGATGCGATTCGACCGAGAACGCGTCTTGCGCTTCGCGGCTGATCTTCCAGCGCTCGGCGACCTTCTCGGCCGTCAGGCCCATGCCGTACGCGATGCCGAAGTCTTCACTGCGATCGAAGATGTGCGGCGACATCGACGGTTTGTTGCCCATCATCGGCACCATGCTCATCGATTCGCAGCCGCCAGCGATCATCGCGTCCGATTCGCCGACGCGAATGCGGTCAGCCGCCATTGCCAGCGCGGTCAGACCCGATGCGCAGAAGCGGTTCACCGTCACGCCGCCTACCGTGTTCGGCAGGCCGGCCAGCAGCGCGCCCATCCGCGCGACGTTCAGCCCTTGTTCGGCTTCAGGAATCGCGCAGCCGATGATCGCATCTTCGATCACCTTCGTGTCGAGGCCCGGCACCTGCGCCACGGCCGACCTGATCGCGTGGACCAGCAGTTCGTCCGGGCGCGTGTTCCTGAACATCCCGCGCGGCGCCTTGCCGATCGGCGTACGGCTCGCGGCGACGATGTATGCGTCTTGCAATTGCTTTGTCATTTAAAGCTCCTTTGTCGACCAGAGTTGGCGCTTTAGCGCCTACTCTGGTCCCATGCAATTCGATTGCGGTCGACCGGAGTTGGCGCTTTAGCGCCTTACTCTGGTCCCATGCAATCCGATTGCGGTCGACCGGAGTTGGCGCTTTAGCGCCTACTCTGGTCCCATGCAATGTTTGCGGTCGACCGGAGTTAGCCCTTCAGCGCCTTACTCCGGTCCCATGCAATCCGATTGCCGTCCGCGCGTCACTTAGTTGCGTACCGGCTTGCCGGTTTGCAGCATGCCCATGATCCGTTCCTGCGTCTTTTGCGTGCCGAGCAGATCGACGAACGCACGACGCTCGAGTTGCAGCAGCCATTCTTCGTCGACGAGGCTGCCCGCTTCGACGTCGCCGCCGCACACCGCTTCCGCGATGCGGCTCGCGATCAGGAAATCGTGCTCGCTGATGAAACGGCCGTCGCGCATGTTGACAAGCGATGCCTTGATGGTCGCAATCGCCGAGCGGCCCGCGACCGGAACTTGCGTCACGCGCAGCGGCGGACGGTAGCCCGCAGCGGACAGCGCGCGCGCTTCCTTCTTCGCGACGTCGAGCAGTTCGAACACGTTGAAGACGATGGTGTCGGACGGCTTCAGATAGCCCATTGCGCGCGCGTCGAGCGCGGAGGCCGAGACCTTCGCCAGCGCCGCATTTTCGAACGACTTCTGCACGAACTTCAGCAGGTCATTGGTTGCGTCGGCTGCGGTTGCCGCTTCCGCTGCGCGCAGTGCAGCTTCCTTTAAACCGCCGCCCGCGGGCACGAGACCGACGCCCACTTCGACCAGACCGATATAGCTTTCGATGTGCGCGACGCGCTTCGCGCTATGCAGCGCGAGTTCGCAGCCGCCGCCGAGCGCGATGCCCGACACGGCCGAGATGACCGGCACGCTCGCGTATTTCACGCGCAGCATGCCTTGCTGGAATTTCTTCACGAACGGCTCGATGCCCTTCGCGCCGCCCATCATGAAGGCGGGCATCGCCTCTTCGAGGTTCGCGCCGGCGGAGAACGGGCCGCCCGGCGTACCGAGTTTCAGCGACGTCGGCTGCCATACGACCAGACCCTTGTAGTCCTTTTCGGCGAGTTCGATGGCTTGCGTCAGGCCGTCGATCACCGACGGTCCGATCGTGTTCATCTTGCTCTTGAACGACACGATCAGCACATCGTTCTCGCCCGCGCGATCGTCGACCCATGCGCGGACTGCGTCGGTTTCGAACAGCGTCTTGCCGTAAGTCTTGGGGTCCGCCGCCGTTTCGCCGACCAGCGGTGCGCGGAACACCTGCTTGTCATACACGGAGAGAGAGGAGCGCGGCACGAAGGTCTTCGAAGCCGGCGACCACGACCCTTCGTTCGTATGCACGCCGCCCTTCTCTGCGACCGGGCCTTCCAGCACCCACGACGGCAGCGGCGCATTCGACAGCGCCTTGCCTGCCGCGATGTCTTCCTGCACCCACGCCGCGACCTGCTTCCAGCCGGCCGTCTGCCAGCCTTCGAACGGACCTTCGTTCCAGCCGAAGCCCCAGCGAATCGCCAGGTCCACATCACGCGCGTTGTCCGCAATCGACTCCAGATGCACGCCGATGTAGTGGAACACGTCGCGGAAGATCGACCACAGGAACTGCGCCTGAGGGTGTTCCGATTCGCGCAGCAGCTTCAGATGCTCTGCCGGCGGACGCTTCAGAATGCGCCCGACCAGTTCGTCCGCTTTCGCGCCGCCGTCGACGTACTCGCCCGTCTTCGGGTCGAGCACCTTGATCGCCTTGCCTTCCTTCCTGTAGAAGCCGCCGCCGGTCTTCTGACCGAGCGCGCCCTTCTTCACCAGTTCGGCCAGCACGGCCGGCGTTTCGTAGACCGGGAAGAACGGATCGTCCTTCAGGTTGTCCTGCATCGTCTTGATGACGTGCGCCATCGTGTCGAGACCGACCACGTCCGCGGTGCGGAAGGTTGCCGATTTCGCGCGGCCGAGGCGGCTGCCCGTCAGGTCGTCGACTTCGTCGAAACGCAGGCCGAACTTCGCGGCTTCGGTAATGACGGCGAGGATCGAAAAAATACCGACGCGGTTCGCGATGAAGTTCGGCGTGTCTTTTGCACGCACGACGCCCTTGCCGACCACGCTCGTCAGGAACGATTCGAGCTGATCGACGATTTCCGGACGCGTCGTGGCGGTCGGAATCAGTTCGACCAGGTGCATGTAGCGCGGCGGATTGAAGAAGTGCACGCCGCAGAAGCGCGCCTTCAGTTCATCCGCGAAACCTTGCGACAGTTCGGTGATCGACAGACCCGAGGTGTTGGTCGCGAAGATCGCGTTCGGCGCGATATGCGGCGACACTTTCTTGTACAGGTCGTGCTTCCAGTCCATCCGTTCGGCGATCGCTTCGATCACGAGGTCGCACTCGGCGAGCTTCTCGATGTCGTCGTCGTAATTCGCGGGCTGAATATATTGCGCGTCGTCCTTCACGCCGAACGGCGCCGGCGACAGCTTCTTCAGGTTTTCGATCGCCTTCAGCGCGATCGCGTTCTTCGGGCCTTCCCTGGCCGGCAGATCAAAAAGAAGCACGGGCACCTTGGCGTTGATCAGGTGCGCCGCGATCTGCGCGCCCATCACGCCGGCGCCGAGCACGGCTACCTTGCGAATGATCAGATTGCTCACGTCGTTCCTCCGGGGAGTTGTGCGGTGTCGCGAATGTGTCTCGTATGTTTCGCGATGTATGGCTTGGCGAAGCGCCACGCGTTTCTGGATCGCGTGGCGCTTGCCGTGATGTGGCTTAGAACAGCGCTTCGTCGACTTCCATCAGCGACCTGGAACCCGCGCGAGCCTGACGGATTGTCATCGCCGTTTCCGGCAGCAGCTTCGCGAAGTAGAAGCGCGCGGTGGCGAGCTTTGCCTTGTAGAACGCGTCGCCCGATGCTTCCTTGTCCAGCGCGATGCGAGCCATGCGCGCCCAGAAGTACGAGAACACCAGGTGGCCGACGGTACGCAGATACGGCACGGCGGCGGCGCCGACTTCGTCCGGGTTCTGCATCGCCTTCATGCCGATTTCCATCGTCAGCTTCTGCACCTTTTCACCGATGTCGGCGAGCGGGTTGATGAACTCCTGCATCTCCGGCTTCACGCCTTCGGCTTCGACGAACTCGGCGACCAGCTTGCCGAACTTCTTCATCTTCGCGCCCATGTCGCCGAGCACCTTGCGGCCCAGCAGGTCGAGCGACTGAACGGCGTTAGTGCCTTCGTAGATCATGTTGATGCGGGCGTCGCGCACGTATTGCTCCATGCCCCACTCGGTGATGAAGCCGTGGCCGCCGTAGATCTGCATCGCGTGATTGGTGCCTTCGAACGCGTTGTCCGACAGGAACGCCTTCAGGATCGGCGTGAGCAGCGCGACCAGATCCGCCGCTTCCTTGCGCACGGATTCGTCGCCGTGCGACAGTTCCTTGTCGATGTGCAGCGCGGACCAGTACGAGAACGCGCGTGCGCCTTCGGCATAGGCCTTCTGCGTGAGCAGCATGCGGCGCACGTCCGGGTGCACGATGATCGGATCGGCGGCTTTTTCCGGCGCCTTCGGACCGGTCAGCGAACGCATCTGCAGACGCTCTTTCGCGTACGTCAGCGAGTTCTGGTACGCGACTTCGGTCAGGCCCAGGCTCTGCATGCCGACGCCCAGGCGCGCGGCGTTCATCATCACGAACATCGCGTTCAAGCCCTTGTTCGGCTCGCCCACCATCCAGCCCTTCGCGTTGTCGAGGTTGATCACGGCGGTCGCGTTGCCGTGAATGCCCATCTTGTGTTCGATGGAACCGCATTTCACGCCGTTGCGCTCGCCAGGCCCGCCTGCTTCGTTCGGGATGAACTTCGGCACGATGAAGAGCGAAATGCCCTTGGTGCCCTTCGGCGCATCCGGCAGACGCGCGAGCACCAGGTGAACGATGTTCTCCGCGAGATCGTGTTCGCCGCTGGAAATGAAAATCTTCGTGCCGCTAATCGCGTACGAACCGTCGCTGTTCGGTTCGGCCTTGGTGCGCAGAATGCCGAGGTCGGTGCCGCAATGCGGTTCGGTCAGACACATCGTGCCGGTCCAAACGCCTGCGACCAGCTTCGGCAGATAAAGCTGCTGCAGTTCCGGCGTGCCGTGCGCGTGCAGACATTCGTAGGCGCCGTGCGACAGGCCCGGATACATCGTCCACGCCTGATTCGCCGAGTTCAGCATTTCGTACAGCGCGTTGTTGACGAACGCGGGCAAGCCCTGGCCGCCGTATTCCGGATCGCAGCCCAACGCGGGCCAGCCGGCCTCGACGTACTGTTGATAAGCTTCCTTGAAGCCCTTCGGCGTGGTCACGACGCCGTCGCCGACGTACGTGCAGCCTTCCTGATCACCGCTCTGATTCAGCGGGAACAGGACTTCGGAGCAGAACTTGCCGGCCTCTTCGAGCACCTGGTCGATCGTGTCGGCATCGAGATCCGCGTGCTTCGGCATCTGCTTGATTTCGGCTTCGACGTTAAGCAGCTCGTGCAACACGAATTGCATGTCGCGCAGCGGCGCGGCGTACTGTCCCATGACTCTCTCCAAAGTTTGACAAGAAGCCAGGCCGTTAGCTCAGTCCGCGGATCGGACCTTCAGCGCCGCTGAATCTGCTCAGGTTCGGCGGTCCTGCTAACGGCTTTCGCTCTGATACGAAACAATCAATTTTTCCAGCGCGGCCCACGTGAGACGCACTGCATCCGGCAAGTGCAGGAAGCGCGCGTCGTGATGCAGGCCGAGCGTGAAGCTGTACAGTTCGAACAGCATCAGCTGCGGATCGGTATCGGCACGCAGATGCCCTTCTTCCATTGCCTGCGAAATCGCGCGAGTGAGCGCCGCACGCCAGATCGTCACGCTCGACACCAGTTGCTCGCGCACCGGGTTGTCCGCGCGGTCGTCATACTCGACCGCGCCGCTGATGTAGATGCACCCAGTGGTGACTTCCTGAATGCGCTTCTCGATCCAGCGGGAGATCATTGCGCGCAGACGCGGCAAGCCGCGCGGTTCACGCAAACTCGGAAAAAACACCTCGTCTTCAAAACGACGGTGATATTCGCGCACCACTTCGACCTGCAAATCCTCGCGCGACCCGAAATGCGCAAACACACCGCTTTTGCTCATCTGCATGCGCTCGGCCAGCAGCCCAATCGTCAGACCTTCCAGTCCGTCTCGGCTTGCCAGATCGAGTGCTGCTTCGAGAATCGCGGCTCGCGTTTGTTCGCCTTTTCGCATAGCTTTTTTACCGTTCTAATGTGACCGAAAGAAAATCGAACGGCCGTACTATTATTGAGTGCAGCCGTCCGCGAAACAAGGACTTTATTAGAAACCGGTTTCTAACCTGGTTTCAATTCTGCGGCATCCGTCAATCAGACGAAGGAGATTTTTTAGAGGCGTTTGCCTTCCCGTTTGCCTTCTCGTTTGTCTTCTTTCTATCCTTCGATTGACGCCGCGCCCTTGCACTTATGTGAGAGAAGAGAATGCGCTAGTCATAACCGCCCACCGTCAGCAGCTTCATCACGGCCCGGTAGGTCGTATACGCGAGCCAGTTCAGGAGCCGTTCTCCGGCCGGGCGGGTCTCATAGCGCGCCTCATCGATCCGGCGCGAGTCCTGGAACGCCACGAGGATCGCTTCGCGCAGCGCGCCGATCTGCGGGTCGTTCACCAGCACCACGTTGGCTTCGTTGTTGAGCACCAGGCTGAGCGCGTCGAGGTTCGACGAGCCGACGGTGGCCCAATTCGAATCCACCACCGCGACCTTGCCGTGCAGCATGGTTTTCTCGTACTCGGCGATCTTCACGCCTGCTTTGAGCAGCGCACGATACAGGAACGGTACCGCGTAATCGAGCGCGGCAAACTCCTTGCGCCCGATGATCAGCTTCACATCGACGCCGCGCCGCGCCGCGAACACCAACGCGCGGCGCAGCTTGCGGCCCGGCATGAAGTAGGGATTGGCCAGCAGCACTTCGCTGCGTGCCTGGCCGATCGCAGTCAGGTAGGCTTTTTCGATGGCGCGCCGGTTGATCAGGTTGTCGCGCGCGACGAATGCCACGCACGGCTGACCGCCCGCCCACAGCGCCTCGTTGCGGTTGCGGCGCCGCCGGCGCAGCGTGCCGAGCGACGCGTACGACGTCGGCCCGAGATCAGGCGCCATGGATTCCAGCGGCCGATGGCCAAGGCGAATCCGCCGCCATTGCAGCTCGAATGCCTGGCGGATATCGGCGACCACCGGCCCGTGCAACTCGACCGCGAAGTCCCAGCGCCGGTAAGGCAGCTTCTCACCGTTGTTCTCGTAATCGTCGACGATGTTGATGCCGCCGCAATACGCGAACTGATCGTCCACCACCGCCAGTTTGCGGTGCGTGCGCGAGAAGCCGAAGCGGCCGAACAGATGCGGGTTGTAGATGCGATGCTCGATGCCGGCCGCCGGCCATTCGTTGAACATCGGCAAGCGCTCGGTGCCGATGCCGTCGGTAATCACACGCACCGTCACACCGCGGGCCGCAGCACGCAGCAACGCCGCGCTGACGGCGTGGCCGGCGCTGTCGTCGCAGAAGATATAGGTTTCGAGAAAGACGTCGGTCCGCGCCGCGTCGATACGCGCGGTCAGCGCGGCGAAGAACTCGTCGCCGGAACGCAGCAGCTTGACGTCGTTGCCGCTGGTGAAACGGTAGCGCTGCCAGTAGCGGCGGCCAAGCAAGGATTGCCGGAGTCGCGCGAAACGGCGCGCGCCGCCGACGCTCACCGGGCACGCTCCTTCAAGCGCCCATCGCGCTCTTTCGGGCGCTCGTTCAGCCTCTTCGGCAACTGCAGGATCGCATCGGCATTCGACGACGAAAAACAGCGCGACGCCGCCTCTTCATACGGCAGCCACAGGAACGCGATGTGCTCGCGCGGCGCGAGCGTCACCTCGAGCTGCTCGGGCACTTGCAGACTGAACCAATGCTCGGTGTTATGGATCACGCCCTCGGCATAGCGGTGGCGGAACTCGGGGTAGATCTCGTATTCGATCTGATATTGCCAATCGAAGAGCGCGCTATGCGGCACCCGCGCGCTGCCGAGCACGATGCCGGTTTCTTCGGCGACTTCGCGCGCGGCGGTTTCGGCGAGCGGCTCGTCGAGATGGTCTTTGGAACCCGTCACCGACTGCCAGAAGCCTTCGTGGTCGGCGCGCTCGATCAGCAGTACTTCGAGCGCGGGCGTATGGATGATGACGAGTACGGATTGCGGGATCTTCGGCGGTTTCGGCATGGCGTGAAAACTGGGCGCAACGCTTGTGCGGTACATGTCGGCGAGTGGTCCGATGAGCGGTCGAAAGCAGTTGCTTCGACTGTAACGCAAAAAACGAAAAAGGCGCATCACGCGCCTTTTTCGTTTCGCTTTTTCGCCGACACGCTGCCGTTTTCAGACAGCTTTGGCTTGCCCGACCGTCAAATACGTTACGCCTTCGGTTCCGGCGTACGCAGACGGATGTGCAACTCGCGCAGCTGGCGCTCGTCCACTTCGCTCGGCGCTTGCGTGAGCAGACACTGCGCACGTTGCGTCTTCGGGAACGCGATCACGTCGCGGATCGAATCGGCGCCGGCCATCATCGTGACGATGCGGTCCAGACCGAATGCGATACCGCCGTGCGGCGGCGCGCCGTATTGCAGCGCATCGAGCAGGAAGCCGAATTTGGCTTGCGCTTCTTCCGCGCCGATCTTCAGCGCGCGGAACACCTGGCTCTGCACTTCTTCACGGTGAATACGCACCGAACCGCCGCCGATTTCCCAGCCGTTCAGCACCATGTCGTAGGCCTTCGCGAGGCAGCGCGCCGGATCCGTTTCCAGATACTCGAGGTGCTCGTCCTTCGGGCTCGTGAACGGGTGATGCGCGGCGACGTAGCGGTTGTCTTCCTCGTCGTATTCGAACATCGGGAAGTCGACCACCCACAGCGGCTTCCAGCCGGACTCGACCAGACCGTTGGCCTTGCCGAACTCCGAATGGCCGATCTTCAGACGCAGCGCGCCCAGGCTGTCGTTCACCACCTTCGCGCGATCCGCCGCGAAGAAAATGATGTCGCCGTCTTGCGCGCCGGTGCGCTCGATGATCGCCTTGACCGCTTCGTCGTGCAGGTTCTTGACGATCGGGCTTTGCAGACCGTCACGGCCCTTCGCGACTTCGTTGACCTTGATCCACGCCAGACCCTTCGCGCCGTAGATGCGGACGAATTCCGTGTAGCTGTCGATGTCGCCACGCGAGAGCTCGCCGCCCTTCGGCACGCGGATCGCCGCGACGCGGCCGTCCTTCGTGTTGGCCGGCGTGCTGAACACCTTGAAGTCGACGTCCTTGACCGCATCCGTCAGGTCCGTGAATTCGAGCTTCACGCGCAGGTCCGGCTTGTCCGAACCGAAGCGGCGCATCGCTTCCGAATACAGCATGACCGGGAATTTCTCGTCCAGCGTGACGCCGATCGTCTCCTTGAACACGTGACGGATCATCGCTTCGAACAGATCGCGGATTTCCTGTTCCGACAGGAACGAGGTTTCGCAGTCGATCTGCGTGAATTCCGGCTGACGGTCGGCGCGCAGGTCTTCGTCGCGGAAGCACTTGACGATCTGGTAGTAGCGATCGAAGTTCGCCACCATCAGCAGCTGCTTGAACAGCTGCGGCGATTGCGGCAGCGCGAAGAACTGGCCCGCGTTGGTGCGCGACGGCACGAGGTAGTCGCGCGCGCCTTCCGGCGTGCTCTTGGTGAGCATCGGCGTTTCGATGTCGATGAAGCCTTGCGCGTCCAGATACTTGCGCACTTCGATCGCGACGCGGTAACGCAGACGCAGGTTGTGCTGCATCTGCGGACGGCGCAGGTCGAGCACACGGTGCGTGAGACGCGTGGTTTCCGACAGGTTGTCGTCGTCGAGCTGGAACGGCGGCGTGATCGAAGCGTTCAGCACGATCAGCTCGTGGCACAGCACTTCGATTTTGCCGCTCTTCAGCGCGGCGTTCGTGGTGCCTTCCGGACGGCTGCGCACCACGCCCTTGATCTGCAGGCAGAACTCGTTGCGCACGCCTTCGGCGGCCTTGAACATTTCCGCGCGATCCGGATCGCAGACGACCTGAACGAGGCCTTCGCGGTCGCGCAGGTCGATGAAGATGACGCCGCCATGGTCGCGGCGGCGGCTTACCCAGCCGCACAGCGAGACGGTTTGGCCCAGCAGTTCTTCGGTCACCAGACCGCAGTATTCAGATCTCATCGACATGATGTTTGTCTTTCGTTTTGCATTGGTTGAACGGCGCGCGGCAGTCGAACACTGCGTGAAACTTTGCGCGCCGGCATTACAGCGGAGGCTCGACTGTCGTGCGGCGCACCAGCGCCGGCGGCGCGGACGGCGCCACGACGCCCATCGAGACGATGTACTTGAGCGCAGCGTCGACCGTCATGTCGAGCTCGATCACTTCGCTTTTGGGCACCATCAGGAAGAAGCCGGAGGTCGGATTCGGCGTAGTCGGCACATACACGCTGACGTAATCTTCTTTCAGGTGATTGACCACGTCACCGCCCGGAATGCCGGTCAGAAACGCGATCGTATAGGAGCCGCGGCGCGGGTATTCGATCAGCAGCGCCTTGCGAAACGCATTGCCGCTGCTCGACAACAACGTGTCGGACACCTGCTTGACGCTGGTATATAGCGGTCCGACCACCGGAATGTGCGCGACCACGACCTCCCACCACTTCACGAGCTTCTGGCCGATGAAGTTCTGCGTCAACAGCCCGACGACAAAGATGAACGCGAGCGTCAGCACCGCGCCGAGACCCGGCAGGCGGAAGCCGAAGATGCGCTCTGGCTGCCATGCGCTCGGCAGCAGCAACAGCGTCTGGTCCATCGTGCCGATGATCAGGCCGAGCACCCACAGTGTGATAGCCAGAGGCACCAGCACGAGCAGGCCAGTCAGGAACACCGATTTGAGCGTCGTTTTTTTCGTCGTCATGTGTACCGCCAGAAAGCCGCGCGAGCGAGAGCCCGCTGCGCGGATGTGTGCGCCGCCCTGAGGGCGGCAGTCCTGCTAGGCGCTGCCCGAACCGCTCGAGGCTGCCGAAGCGGCCGGTGCGGCAGCAGGCGCGGCCGGCGTTGCGGCTGCTGCCGGGCTGCTGGCCGAACCCGTGTCGGATTTCGCGGCGCCGTCATTCGCCGACGCGCCGTTCTCGCCCGCGCCCGCATTCGAACCGCCATTCGCGTCGGGCTTCGCCGGCGCGCTAGCGCCGCCATTGCCTCCGCGGAAATCGGTGACGTACCAGCCCGAGCCCTTCAGCTGGAAGCCGGCGGCAGTCACCTGCTTGCGAAAGGTGTCTTTCCCGCACTCGGGACACTGCGTCAACTGGGGGTCGCTCATCTTCTGAAGCACATCCTTCCCGAAGCCGCACGATTCGCAACGATAAGCGTAGATCGGCATGATCCTTTCCCTACTGAAATCTTGTAAACGCTTGCAAAGCCTTGAATTATAGCCGCAAACGGCAGCCCGCCCCCGGATTTCCGGGGCAAGCGCCCGACGCAGCCGCCGTCGCTGCAAATGGGGGCGGCCACCGCCGAATCAAGTCCGCCGGGCACGCGCCGGCGCTGCCCTCAACCGCGGCGGCGCCACGTCAGCCAGCGCTCGCGTCCGGCAAACACGGCGATCGAATCGTTCACGGCTTCGTCTTCGATCAAATCGAAGTACGGTGTGAGCAGCGCGTCGAGCTCGGCGCGCTCGATCCCGAACGGCGGTCCTTTGGGCGTCTCGCCGATGAAGAAAACCCCCGCTAACAGCGCGCCGCCAGGCAACAGTTCCGCCATCCGCTGCGCGTAGTCTGCGCGGCGGGCCACCGGCAGTGCGCAGAGGAACGCGCGCTCATAAATCCATGCCGGCGCGAACGGCGGCTGGCACGTAAAAAAGTCCGCCTGTTCGACCAGATCCGCATGCCGCGCGCCCAATTGCTCACGCGCTGCCGCAACGGCGGCCGGCGAAAAATCGATCGCACGGACCGGATTGCCGCGCTCGATCAGCCAGAGCGCCTCGTAAGCACTGCCGCAGCCCGGAATCAACACGGCCGCGCCGCCATGCCGCTCGGCGAACGACCGAAACGCCGCCGGCACCCCGGCCTGGTCCCACGGCGTGAACCGGCGCTCGAAACGCTCGGTCCAGAATTCCGGCGAGTTCGGGTCGCCGACGGCGAAATCAGGTGCGGAGGGTTGCTTCGGGTCGCTCATCAGGTGCCTCGTATGGATCGGGATTAACCGCCGTAAGCAAACGCCAGAAACGCCCGCGCCAGCACCGCGCCGACCCCGACTGCCACGCCGAACAGCAGCAGCCCTTGCAGCAGCCGGTTGGTACGCTTTTGTTCGAGCAGAATCTGCTGAATCATGTCGTCGTTCGCGCCGCGAGTGTGGTCGTGACGCTCGGCCAGCACGTGATGAATCAGGCGCGGCAGCTGCGGCAGTGTCTTGCTCCACTGCGGCGCCTCGATCTTCAGCCGCTCGTACCAGCCGCGCACACCGATCTGCTCGTTCATCCAGCGTTCGAGATACGGCTTGGCGGTCTTCCACAGATCCAGTTCCGGGTCGAGCGAGCGGCCGAGTCCCTCCACGTTCAGCATGGTTTTCTGCAACAGCACCAGCTGCGGCTGGATCTCGACGTTGAAGCGTCGCGACGTCGAGAACAGACGCATCAGCACCTGCCCGAGCGAAATATCCTTCAGCGCGCGGTCGAAATACGGCTCGCAGACCGCGCGAATCGCGCTTTCCAGTTCTTCGACCCGCGTGGTCGGCGGCACCCAGCCGGACTCGAGGTGCAGCGTGGCGACGCGATGGTAGTCGCGCTTGAAGAACGCGAGAAAGTTCTGTGCGAGGTAGTTCTTATCGAAGTCCGACAGCGCGCCGATGATGCCGAAATCGAGCGCGATATAGCGGCCGAAATGGGCCGGATCGAGGCTCACCTGAATGTTGCCCGGGTGCATGTCGGCATGAAAAAAGCCGTCGCGGAACACCTGGGTGAAGAAGATCTCGACGCCTTCGCGCGCCAGCTTCGGAATATCGACGCCCGCCGCGCGCAGCGCATCCACCTGGCTGATCGGCACGCCGACCATCCGCTCCATCACCAGCACCGTGGGCGTGCAGAACTCCCAGTACATTTCCGGCACCAGCAGCAGACCGAGCCCGGCGAAGTTGCGCCGCAACTGGCTGCCGTTGGCCGCCTCGCGCATCAGGTCGAGTTCGTCGTGCAGGTATTTGTCGAACTCGGCGACCACCTCGCGCGGCTTCAGGCGCTTGCCGTCGGCCCACAGGCGCTCGGCCCACACGGCGATGTCGCGCAGAAGCGCGAGATCGGAATCGATCACCGGCAGCATGTTCGGCCGTAGCACCTTGACAGCGACGGCCTTGCCCGCATGCTGGCCGGCCTTCACCTTCGCGAAGTGCACCTGCGCGATCGACGCGCTCGCCACCGGCACGCGCTCGAAGTCGTCGAACAGCACGTCGACGGGCGCGCCGAGCGACTTCTCGACCAATCCTATCGCCACCGCCGAGTCGAACGGCGGCACCTGATCCTGGAGCTTGGCAAGCTCGTTGGCGATATCGACCGGCAACAGATCGCGCCGGGTGGACAGCACCTGGCCGAACTTGACGAAGATCGGCCCGAGGCTTTCGAGCGCGAGCCGCAGCCGCACGCCCGGCGGTTCGTCGAACTTGCGGCCGATAGTGGTGATACGCAGCAGCAAACGCACGCGCCGGTCGTTGATGCGGCCAAGCATCATCTCATCGAGACCGAAGCGAATGACGGTGAAAAAAATCTTGAGGAAACGCAGAAAACGCATAGTGGAGCCCGGTGACTAGCGCGTGCCGCGCAACGTGGCGGCGCCGCCCGACGCACCGGCGCCGCGGGCTTCGACCTTCAGTTCAAGGCGCTCAAGGCGCTTTTCGACGCGTGCCAAAGCATCGCGGGCACGCGCCAGTTCGACGTTGAAATCGTCGAGCGCAGCGCGCCGCACCAATTGCGGATTCTCGTCGAGCAGATATTCAGCGGCCATATCGAGCAGGTTGCGGCCGGTGCGCCGCGCATGTGCGCCGACCGAGCGCACGACCGACGCCACCCGCCATGCCGGACCATCCCCGATCAGCCTGGCCAGATCCTCTTCCGGCTCCCAGCGCAGATGCTCGGCGAGCTTCGCGATCACGGTGGCGAATTCGGCGTCGCCTTCGATCTTCACGTGCTTCATCACGGCGGCCTGGCCGCCTTGCACGAAGGCCGGCAGCGCATCCGACGGCACCGCGATGGTCACGTCGAACTGCTGCGCCTCGGTTTCGCCGATCGCGCTCAGGTAGCCATCGGGTTGCACCAGCAGCATCAGCACGACCGGCGGACACGACAGTCTGGCGGTTTTGCCCGAGTACGGGGCGAGGCGCTCACGAGCCCACGATTCGCGGGCGAGCAGGTGATTGACGGCAGCAGCGAAGGGCTTGGCGGCGAGGGTCATTGAAAGTGGCAAGAAAAAACCCGCGCGGACGAGGTGCCCACGCGGGTTCCTATTGTAACGTCCGTTCGCTTCGCGGCTTGCTATGCCGAACGGCCAATGCTTTGTGCGAAGTCAGGACGAGCGGTGCTGTCCTAGTGCTGCGCCACCTGCTGAATGCCGGCCAGCAGCCAGCCTTCGCCGGCGCGGTTCGACTTCGACAGATTCCAGACTTCGACGAACGGCTCGGCCGCCGCGCCCGCAGATTCGCGGATCAAGCCGGAAAAGCGCACGCTGGCGAAGTATTCGTTCGCGCGTTCTTCGACGCCGAGCAGCTCGGCGTTCAGCTGCACCACGTCCGTCTGGTTCGACTCCGCGCCGCGCGACGACAGATCGACCTTCACCTCGGCGAACATCTCCGGCGTGGTGAATTCGCGGATGTCGTCCATGTTGCCGACATCCCACGCGGCTTGCAGGCGCACGAAGTACACCTTGGCGTTACGCAGGAACGCTTCCGAATCGAAGCCGGCCGGCACGGCGGGCATGGCGTTGACGGACGGCGTGGTCAGCGGGCTGCCTTGCGGTTCGAGATACGAGCCGGTGGGCGGCGCGCTGAAGCGCGGTTCCTGCGAGTAGCCGGTGCCGCTCGCGTTCAGCGACGGCGCGCCGCCCGCGTACGCTGGTTGCGCCGAATCGCGCTTGCGGCCCATGAAACGGCGGATCAGCCAGATACCGATCATCGCGATCACGGCGATCACGATGATGTTGGCCATGGCGCTGGCAAACGCGCCGCCAAGACCGAAGTGCGACAGAAGCGCGGCGATGCCGAGACCGGCAGCGAGACCGGCGATCGGCCCGAGCCAGCGCGAGCGGTTAGGCTGCGCGGCCGGCGTGGGCGCAGGAGCCGGCGCCGGTTGGGCGCGCTGCTGCGTGGCCTGATTGCTTTGGGAAGGTTGAGTCGGGGTCGACTGAGATTGCTGCTGAGCCGTAGTCGACTGACGGCCGATGCTGCGGCCGCCGCCCATGCGGCGGGCTTCCGCATCGAGCGAGGCGAGAGAGCCGGCCATGATCAGGCCGACCATCGCGATCAGTCCGATTCTTCTCACCAACGACCTCGAAACCTTACGGGGAGATAACACACCTGAATCGGACATATTCGTACTTTCCTTTAAAAATCGATGGGTTAGGGACCCTAGTATTTGGTCCCCACATGTAAAGCTACCACGCCAGCTGACAAATTGTAATATTTGACGCCATCGAGACCCGCTTGTTCCATCATTGTTTTTAAAGTTTCCTGGTCCGGATGCATCCGGATCGATTCCGCGAGGTAACGATAACTCTCGGCATCCTTCGCAAAACGGTCGCCGAGCCACGGCAAGACCTTGAACGAATAGACGTCGTAGACCTTCTTGAGCGGATCCCACACCTTCGAGAATTCCAGCACCAGCAGACGGCCTGCCGGCTTCAGCACCCGGCGCATTTCAGCGAGCGCCACGTCCTTGTGCGTCATGTTGCGCAAGCCGAATGCCACGGTGACTACATCGAAGTAATTGTCCGGAAAGGGGATTTTTTCGGCGTCGCACAGCAACGCCGGGGTGATGATGCCCTTGTCCAGCAGGCGGTCGCGACCCACGCGCAGCATCGATTCGTTGATGTCGGTGTGCCAGACTTCCCCGGTTTCCCCGGCCTGCTTCGCGAACGCCTTGGACAGATCGCCCGTGCCGCCTGCGATATCGAGCACCTTGAAGCCTGGCCGCACGTTGGCCTGGGCGATCGTGAACATCTTCCACGCCCGGTGCAACCCGCCCGACATCAGGTCGTTCATCAAGTCGTAGTTAGCGGCAACCGAGTGGAACACGCCCGCCACCTTCTGCGCTTTTTCCTGTTCGTCGACTGATTGAAAGCCGAAGTGAGTTTTGCTCATCGCGCTCGTCCTTTCGCGTATTCTGAAATGTTGCGCCGCATCAGTGCGGCGATCAGGGCGAATCGTATCAGTGACAATGCCCGTGCGCAGCGCCGGATGGAATCATGGGCGCATCGCGGTCGACGCCGGCCGCTTCCAGTTTGGCGAGATAGGCGCGCCAGAGTTCACCCTGACGGACTGCCATGTCGTACAGCAGGTCCCAGGAATAAATGCCGGTGGCGTGGCCGTCGGAGAACGTCGGCTGCAACGCATAGTTGCCGACGCCTTCGATCATCGTGATCGTCACGTCGCGCTTGCCGGTCTGCAAGGTGTCCTGGCCGGGTCCGTGCCCCTGCACTTCCGCCGACGGCGAATACACGCGCAGCAGTTCGAACGGCAAGCGATACGTTTCGCCGTTCGCGTACTGCAATTCGAGCACGCGCGATCTGGAATGCACGACCACACCGGTCGGCACCGGGGTATCGGGGGTCAATCCGCTCATGATGGCCTCATAAGAAAACGCCGGGCCGCCCCAAGTTTTCTTACCCCCTCGGGGGGGGCCTGGCGCGAAGCGACAGGTTGGGGGCATTCATCTTAACGCCGGGCCGCCCCAAGTTTTCTTATCCCCTCGGGGGGCCTGACGCGAAGCGACAGGTTTGGGGGCATTCATCTTAACGCCGGGCCGCCCCAAGTTTTCTTACCCCCTCGGGGGGCCTGGCGCGAAGCGACAGGTTAGGGGCGCTCAGCCAAGAGCTTGTTCGATTTCCTGGCGAACTGCGTCGCGCAGCAAGGTAGCCTGCGCGCGGCGCGACGACAGCATCGCTTCGGACACCGTGCGTTGGCGCGGCGCCCAGATCGGCAACGGGAAATGCGCGTCGTTCGAAAAACGCGGAATCACATGCCAATGCACGTGCGGCACCTGGTTGCCGAGGCTCGCCAGATTCACTTTGACCGGCTGCATGATGCGCCGCATCGCGCGCTCGACCGCATACACGGCCTGCATCACGCGATCGCGGTCGCTTCCGGCAAGGTCGGAAAACTCGGCCACATGCTTGCTCCAGATCACCCGGCAGAAGCCCGGGTAATCGTGTTCGTCGGCAAGGACGACACGCAAGGTGTCGTCCTGCCACAGCACGTCGCCGCCGTCTTCGCGGCAAAAAACACAGTCCATCGTCGTCCTCAGGCAGAAATCGTCAGTGGTGCCATTAAACCAGCACGCGCTCGATTCCGCCATTGTTCGCCCGCTGGACGTAATCCGCCATCCAGTTCTCGCCGAGCACGAGACGCGCCATCTCGACGACGATGTAGTCCGCTTCGGTGCCCGCGTCTTCGTTGTAGCGCGACAGGCCTTGCAGGCAGGACGGGCAGCTCGTCAGGATCTTCACGTCGGCGGCGCCGTTCGGCGTACCCACGGCGACGGCCGCACCGGCCGAACCGTTGCCCGGATTGACCGCGTCCGCCCCCGCGCCGACGAGCGGAGCGCTGCCCAGCGGAGCGCCGCCCGGCGGAATACCGCGCAGCTTCGCCGCGCCCTTGCGGATCTCCTCTTCCTTGCGGAAGCGGACCTGCGTCGAAATGTCAGGACGGGTCACCGCGAGTGTGCCGGATTCGCCACAGCAGCGATCATTCTTCTCGATCTTGTAGCCGTCTTTTTCCGAGCCCATCAGTTCATTGACGAGCTTGACCGGGTCCATCGTCTTGATCGGCGTGTGGCACGGGTCGTGGTACATGTAGCGCACACCGCTCACGCCTTCGAGCTTGATGCCTTTCTCCAGCAGAAACTCGTGGATGTCGATGATCCGGCAGCCCGGGAAGATCTTCTCGAATTCGTAGCCGGCGAGCTGGTCGTAACACGTGCCGCACGACACCACCACCGTCTTAATGTCGAGGTAGTTCAGCGTGTTCGCGACACGGTGGAACAGCACGCGGTTATCCGTGACGATCTGCTCGGCCTTGTCGAACTGGCCCGAGCCGCGCTGCGGATAGCCGCAGCACAGATAACCCGGCGGCAGCACGGTTTGCACGCCCGCTTCCCACAGCATCGCTTGCGTGGCCAGACCCACTTGCGAGAACAGCCGCTCGGAGCCGCAGCCCGGGAAGTAGAACACCGCTTCCGTGTCGGCGGTGGTCGTCTTCGGATTGCGGATGATCGGGACGATCTTGTTGTCCTCGATGTCGAGCAACGCGCGCGCGGTTTTCTTCGGCAGATTGCCCGGCATTTTCTTGTTCATGAAGTGGATCACCTGCTGCGTGACCGCCGGCTTGCCGACGGTAGCCGGCGGATGCGCCGTCTGCTTCTTCGCGAACTTTTTCAGCACGTCGTTGCCGAGGCGCTGCGCCTTGTAGCCGATGCCCATCATCGCGGTGCGCGCGAGGTTGATGGTCTGCGGATTGGTGGCGTTGAGGAAGAACATGCCGGCCGCGTTGCCCGGGTTGAACTTCTTCTTGCCCATCTTGCGCAGCAGGTTGCGCATGTTCATCGTCACGTCGCCGAAGTCGATCTTCACCGGGCACGGCGTCACGCACTTGTGACAGACGGTGCAGTGATCGGCGACGTCGTTGAACTCGTCCCAGTGCTTGATCGACACGCCGCGGCGGGTCTGCTCTTCATACAGGAACGCCTCGACCAGCAAGGAGGTGGCGAGAATCTTGTTGCGCGGGCTGTACAGCAGGTTGGCGCGCGGCACGTGGGTCGCGCAGACCGGCTTGCACTTGCCGCAACGCAAACAGTCCTTGATCGAATCGGCGATCGCGCCGATATCGGACTGCTGCATGATCAGCGATTCGTAACCCATCAGGCCGAAGCTCGGCGTGTAGGCGTTGCGCAGATCGGCGCCTTCGAGCAGCTTGCCCGCATTGAAGCGGCCATGCGGATCGACGCGTTGCTTATAAGCGCGGAATTCGCCGATCTCGTCTTCGGTGAGGAATTCGAGTTTCGTAATACCGATGCCGTGCTCGCCGGAAATCACGCCGTCGAGCGAACGCGCCAGCTTCATGATGCGCGCCACCGCCGTATGGGCGTCCTGCAGCATCTCGTAGTTGTCCGAGTTCACCGGCAGGTTCGTGTGGACGTTGCCGTCGCCCGCGTGCATGTGCAGCGCGACGAACACGCGGCCGCGCAGCACATGCTTGTGGATCGCCTGGGCTTCTTCGAGGATCGGCTTGAACTCGCCGCCGTTGAAGATCTGCTGCAGTTCGGCGCGGATTTCCTGCTTCCAGGACACGCGGATCGTACGGTCCTGCGTGACGTGGAACACGCTGGCATCCGGCTGCGCGTCCACGCGATCAGCGAACTTCTCCGCCAGCGCTTCGTAGCCGAGGCCGACCAGATAATGCTGCGCCTCGCGCAAGGACAGATCGAGCTTGTCGCGCAGGAATTCCCAGCGCGTGCGCACGTTCTTCAGCAGATCCAGCGCCTGCTGCACGCGATCTTCGAGCAGTTCGGCGCTCGGAATTTCATTGGCGTCGTCGCTCTTGCCGAGCGGCAGCTTGCCGCCCTTGAAGAACGCTTCGAGCGCGTCGACCAGTTGCAGCTTGTTCTTGATCGACAGTTCGATGTTGATGCGCTCGATGCCGTCGGTGTACTCGCCCATCCGGTCGAGCGGAATCACCACGTCTTCGTTGATCTTGAACGCGTTGGTATGCTTGGCGATCGCAGCGGTGCGGCTGCGGTCGAGCCAGAAACGCTTGCGCGCCTCGGCGTTGACCGCGACGAAGCCTTCGCCGCTCTTGCCGTTGGCCATCCGCACGACTTCCGAAGTGGCCTGCGCGACCGCATCGGCATCGTCGCCGACAATGTCGCCGATCAGCACCATCTTCGGAAACGCATTGCGCTTGCTCTTGGTCGCGTAGCCGACCGCGCGCAGATAGCGCTCGTCGAGGTGTTCGAGACCGGCGAGAATCGCGCCGCCCTGCTTCGACGTTTCGAACAGGTAGTCCTTGATCTCGACGATGCTCGGAATCGCCTCGCGCGCCTGGCCGAAGAATTCGAGGCAGACCGTGCGCGTGTGCGCCGGCATCTTGTGCAACACCCAGCGCGCGGACGTGATCAGGCCGTCGCAGCCTTCCTTCTGCACGCCCGGCAGGCCGGCGAGGAATTTGTCGGTGACGTCCTTGCCGAGGCCTTCCTTACGGAACACGCGGCCCTTGATGTCGAGCGACTCGGTGCGCAGCAGCTTCTCGCCCGGCGCGTAGTTGCCGTCGAACCATTTCAGCTCGAAACGCGCGACTTCGATGTCGTGAATCTTGCCGAGGTTGTGATCCAGACGGGTGACTTCGAGCCAGTTCCCTTCCGGGTCGACCATGCGCCACCAGGCGAGGTTGTCGAGCGCCGTGCCCCACAGCACGGCCTTCTTGCCGCCCGCGTTCATCGCGACGTTGCCGCCGACGCAGGACGCGTCGAGCGACGTCGGATCGACCGCGAACACATAGCCGGCCTGCTCGGCCGCTTCGGTCACGCGGCGCGTGACGACGCCCGCGCCGGAGAAAATCGTCGGCACTTTACGGTCGAGGCCCGGCAGCACGGTCAATTCGACCGCGCCGAGCTGTTCGAGCTTTTCCGTGTTGATGACGGCCGAGAACGGCGTGAGCGGAACAGCGCCGCCCGTGTAGCCGGTGCCGCCGCCGCGCGGAATCACCGTCAGACCGAGCTCGAAACACGCCTTGATCATGCCGGCGATCTCTTCTTCGGTATCCGGCGTCAGCACGACGAACGGGTACTCGACGCGCCAGTCGGTCGCGTCGGTCACATGCGACACGCGGGACAAGCCGTCGAACTTGATGTTGTCTTTTTCCGTGACGCGGCCCAGCACCTTGTTCGCGCGGCGGCGCAGATCGGCCGTCTTCTGGAATTCGCTCTCGAAATCGTCGACGGCGCGGCGCGCGGCCACGACCAGGGTTTCGACGCGGGCAGCCCGGTCGACGCCCGCTTCGTCGCCGTGTTCGACCAGATCGGCGCGGCGGCGCTTCTCGATCTCGGACAGACGGTGATGCAGCGCCTCGATCAGGAGCGCGCGGCGCTTCGGGTTGTCGAGCAGGTCGTCTTGCAGGTAAGGATTGCGGCGCACCACCCAGATGTCGCCGAGCACTTCATACAGCATCCGCGCCGAGCGGCCGGTGCGGCGTTCCGCGCGCAGTTCGGCCAGAACCGCCCAAGCTTCGTCGCCGAGCAGACGGATAACGATTTCGCGGTCGGAAAACGACGTGTAGTTATAGGGGATTTCGCGCAGACGCGCTTCAGGATCGGTGACCACCGCAGTGGCGGCCCCGTGCGGATCGAAAACTTGAGGTGCGTTCATGTTCGGACGACTCGGTGGGTCAACCAGGCGTGCTCATCGATGAGGCGCTGGCCGACAGTGCGCGTGGCGCGCAATGCTGGAAATTTTCTAGTGGAGCGAAGCGCAACCGACGGTCTACCCACATCGGTCGCTTCGCGGCGCTCAGAGACAGCTACACGATCGGGCGTGCCGGAGGTGACGCTCCGCCGCGGGGCGAGACTCACGCGGGGCGGGCATCAAATGGGCGATCCGAGGCTGCCAGTGCATCTTCCGATCCTTATTCCAAAATGAAATTCTACCGCATGATCCACCTGCGCGCCGACGCCTGAAATCCGGGCTGCGACGGGCTTTGCGCGGATTCGTCGCGGATCGTCCGGTCGCAGCCATGCAGGAAACTTACCGACCGAACGGTCGGGCGGGCCTTCCGGGACGGCCCGGGGGAGATACGCTGAAGGCCAGAGCGCGCACCGTTGGCGCTATCATTAGCCTTTTCCCGTCTCACAAAGCGCACCGCGCCACCCGCATGGCTTCCCACGACTACCTGAAGAAAACCCTGACCGCACGCGTCTACGACGTGGCGCGCGAGACCGAACTCGAACGTGCGCCGAACCTGTCGGCACGCCTGCGCAATCCCGTCTATCTGAAGCGCGAGGACAACCAGCCGGTGTTCTCGTTCAAGCTGCGCGGCGCGTACAACAAGATGGCGCATATTCCGGCCGAGGCGCTGGAACGCGGCGTGATTACCGCGTCGGCGGGCAATCATGCGCAGGGCGTGGCGCTGTCGGCGGCGCGCATGGGCGTGAAGGCGATCATCGTCGTGCCGGTCACCACGCCGCAGGTGAAGGTCGATGCGGTGCGCGCGCATGGCGGGCCGACCGTCGAGGTGGTGCAGTTCGGCGAGTCGTACAGCGATGCTTACGGGCATGCGGTGAAGCTGCAGGAAGCGCGCGGCCTGACTTTCGTGCATCCGTTCGACGATCCGTACGTGATCGCCGGCCAGGGCACCGTCG
>NZ_JBYSWU010000054.1:0-58692 GCF_058781505.1 Paraburkholderia sp. FW306-2-2C-D06C
CGATTATCGACTTCTCGCAAACTCGCTTTCTACGACCGACAGCGATTATCGAATGGAAGGAGACGGCAGAACCCGGGCAACTGAACTCCCGCACCCATTGCGGCCCGTCGACCCAGCGCGGCATCTTCGGTGGCTTTCAAGGTACAACGGCCGTTCGTCGACCCGCACAGGGAGACGGGAGTTCGGCCTTAGCCGACGTTCACGTGTCGCCGCACGTGAGGCGGCTTCAGGTTCCTTTTCTGCCATTCGAACCTACGCGACCGCGAATGTCGGGTTTCGCGGATAGCGGATGCGTACTCTCGACCCGCTGCCGCCGTTCATCCTTCCCTGAAGCGGACGCTTACGGTCAACGACGGCCCGCGGGTGCAGGCCGTTGGCCGTCCGACTGAGCGGGGGTTAGCCCGCGGCTCGGCGGCAGTGCCAGGACGCTGGCCACCTCAAAAAGGAGGACCGTGCCTCGGGTTCACTCGCCGTGAAGGCGACATGATCCTCTCGGATGTCACTTGCTTTTCAGTCCGTCTCGCCAGGCGATCGCTTCGAGTTCGACCCGGACCGCGTCCTCGACGGCAACTACGGGGTGCGCCCGAAATTCAAATGCAGGGAATGTCGAGCAAACTTTGTGAACCGCCAACGGATCGTCGCAGTCAACCAACATGTGCCCACCCCACTCTCCCACACGCACCACGAAAAACTCGATCTTGAAGTTGTCTGGCGCCTTCCACTGACCAAACACATCAAGGATTCGCTTCTGGGCATTCTCGTACTCTACAGGCGAACCTTGTGTGCGTTCGAACCAGCTAATCATGTACTTCATTGCCATCCCCTTTTAAACATTGATGTCGCCAGGACGCTTGCCGTTTGGACGGGCTAGCGAATCAGCAAGCTACAACTGGAGCAGCGGCGACGAATGCCCATTGCTTTTGGCCCTTCTTATGCACCGCTTCAAAGCGGCCAATGAGGGTCGTTTTACGTGTTCAGAACCGGACGTCAACGTACGACGATGACCAGCGACGGCGGCCCCGCAACCGTGCTTCAAACGACGACGGCGTTGGTCCGATCGCCATCAAGTCAGCTTAGCTCATCGCCAAAGGAATTCGATGGAAATGTAACTGCGAGCGGCAGTTCATGGCCGGTTGCGCACGAATAGGGCCGCGCCAGAAAGCGGCCGCACGAACCCGTACGAAGCATCGTTTCGTGCGGCCAGCACCGGCCGCGCTAGATTTCAGTCTGCTCTGAGATCTCAGGCGCGTCGTCGACTTCGATGCCAAGGTACCTGATTGTGCTTTCAACCTTGCTAAGGCCGAGCAACAATTGGACGGCCCTGAGGTTCTTCGTGCGTTTGTAAATCAAAGTTGCCTTGGTACGGCGCATGGGATGTGTGCCGTAGACCGTCGGGTCAAGCCCCGCCGCGCCCGCCCATAGATGAATCATCCGGGCATATTGCCTGATTGAAAGGTGTGGAGACGCCGATAGTCGACTGGGGAAAAGATACTGCTCCGGCCTCAAAGCAGCCTTCTCAAGCCACGCTCCGACCGCCAACCGAGTCGGCTCGGTCAGTTCGAGTTGTACGGGTCGCTGCGTTTTTCGCCGAACGATCAGCGCCCGCGGTAATAGCTCATTGCCGTGAGTGACATCGCGGACTCGCAGACTGACAAGGTCACAACCGCGCAGTTTGCTGTCGATTGCAAGGTTGAATAAGGCGAGATCGCGGACAGCATGAGCGTTCTGAAGGTAGATCCGGATGGCCCAAACGTCCTTGGGCCTCAGCGGCGGCTTCTGCCCAATCAACTTGCCTTTGTTCCACGCCTCACGAGTTTGTTCGGTCTTCATGACAGACTCCCACAGGGATGATGGGAGTTCGATTGGGTTACCCGCCCCCGGCTGTCCGCTTACGGTGGATTCCCCGGAGGCTCACAGCCGGGCCACTTTCGGACGTTGGCCCTCGCGCCCGAAAGCGGACAAACAGCGCCCGGCGGCGGCGCAGCGCTCTCGCTGCGCCGCTCCACAGCTCGGCAGCCTGCTGCCAGGGGTTCACATTGCCGTAGCGATGCGGATTGGTGCGGCTTCGTGAAAGTGTTGAATTGAACGCCGGGATCCCGTTCGCCCAGACGTGCCACGGATGACGCATGGCAGACCTTTCCACTGGGGAGCTTCTCGCGCTTTAATGAACTGGTATGGACAAGGAGAACAGCATGGCCGTCACACGCTTGCAGAACATCCCAGGTATCGGGGTCGACAGGATGGCCGAAACCGCGGACTCGATGCGCAATGCCAACATCCTGCGGCTCGAGAATCTGGACACCGACCTGCGGCCGCCACCCGCGGCGATCCGGCGCACGCACGAAGCAATCGACGACGATGCCGCCAACAGCTATTTGCCGTTCATGGGTCAGCGTGCGCTGCGCGAAGCCGCAGTCGAGCGGGTCCGACGGTTTTCCGGCGTCGTCTATGACCCGGATACCGAGTGCATCATCTCTGCGGGTGGGCTGGCAGGGATCCTGAATGTCCTGTTATCGACGCTTGAAGCCGGGGACGAGGTTGTACTTACCGATCCGACTTACGCTGGCCTGATCAATCGCGTGTATCTGGCAGGTGGCGTGCCGAGATTTGCACAGCTCGCGCCGGGAGTCGACGGATGGCGACTCGACTTGGAGAGCCTGGCGAGCGTGATCAGTCCTCGCACACGGGCCTTGCTCATCATGTCGCCTTCGATGCCGACTGGTTTCGTCGTGTCGGCGGCGGAATGGGATGAGATCGCCCGGCATTGCGAGCGCGCCGGTGCGTGGCTGGTCTATGACGCTGCCATGGAGAGAATCCTGTTTGACGGCCGGAAGGTCGTCCACCCTGTTTCCCTGCCTGGTATGCGCGAGCGGACCATCACCGTGGGCTCGGTTTCCAAGGAATATCGGATGATCGGTTGGCGAGTCGGTTGGATAGTCGGGCCAGCACAGCTTATGGCCGATGTGCGACTGACCAGTTTGTCAAACGTCGTTTGTCAGGTCGGCATCGCCATGCCGGGCGCCATGGCCGCACTGAATGCCGACGACGATGGCGTGGCCGCGGCGACTGCGGAGTGGGAAGCCCGCCGCAATGCGCTACTGACCGCGCTGGCGGACCTCCCCGTGATGCGACCGGACGGCGGGTGGTCGCTGCTGATCGATACGCAGCGGCTTGGTCTTGAACCAGCCGAAGCGTCAAGGCGCTTGCTCGCCCGAGGCAAGGTGGCCGCCACACCGATGGACAACTGGGGGCCAAGCGGCAGTCGATACCTGCGCTTTGTATTTGCAAACGAACCCGTCCAGCGCCTGGCCGAAATTCGCGAGCGGATTCGCCTGTCCTGGGAGCTTTGATACGTACAGGTAGGATGAAACGCTGAGGCAATGGTGTGCCGAAAACGGCATCGAGATTCTTGAGACGTGACCGGCCGCTTTGTCAGGCGACAAGATGTCTGGCCGCACGGGTTACTTAGGGAATTCAGGCGCCGCCGTGACAAAGAATCACCGAGCGTATCCGCTCCGAGTCGAATCAGAACTCGCCGGTCCCAATTGTCGGCAATCGGCCAATTTGAGTCACCCGCCAGCGTCCCACGAACGACCGCTCTCTAGTCGGCACGCGACGACCGTGGAATCGGTTGAAGCCGTTGTGCCGCCAGACGGAGGTAAGCGAAGTCGACGCCAGACGGCTCAGCAACTTCTCGCCGGCCATGGAGCACAGCCTGTGCGTGGTGGTCGGCGGAACGCTCTCTGCGCCGCCAGTCTTCTGGGCGGTGCTGCACGAGCTTCTCTCGAAGAAGCGGCTGCGTCCGGTCCCGCGGTGATCAGCTCGCCGGCTCGCTCGTGCTATATCTCAATAGCGATTTGCGCCGCGATGGGCTAACCTCTGAACGGGCGAGATGATCAAAGCGCCGTGATCCTTCCGGGGAGGCGATATGAAGCACCGCGGGTTTGCTTGGGTTGTCGTTGTGTCCGGCTGCGTCGCAATCAACCAGGTTGCGCAAGCCGAGCCGCCCCCAGACGTCTCACCAAAACTAGCAACCATCGGACGCGTGATCGACCCTGTCGCGACGCGTGCGCTCTACGCACCTCAGTTGAAAGCTCAGTCCTATGCGGGCGTACGTGTCACGCGAGACGCGAGCTATGGTCCGGACGACAAGCAACGTCTCGACACGTTCGTGCCCGAAGCCGCTCCATCGTCGCCGCGCGCCGTGATGATCTTCGTGCACGGTGGCGGCTATGTCCTCGGCGACAAGCATGCGCCCGACAGCCCGTTCTACGACAACATCATGCTCTGGGCCGCGAATCACGGGATGATCGGAGTGAACGTGAACTATCGGCTGGCTCCTCAAAACCGCTGGCCATCGGGCGCGGAAGACTTGGGGCTCGCGGTACGCTGGGTGCAACAGAACATCGCGGCGCAAGGCGGCGCTCCATCGCGGATATTTCTGGTCGGCCATTCGTCCGGGGCGTCGCACGTAGCCAGCTATGTCGCGCAGCCGCGCTTTTACGGACCACAGGGTGTCGGGCTGGCGGGCGTCGCCCTGATATCGCCCGGCATCATCGATCCAGCCCGTGCCAAAGGACCGGCGCGCGACGCGTATTTCGGCGAAGACGCGAGCGTGTATGCGGAGCGCTCGTCGCTGCCCGGCATGCTGAGCACGCCGCTGCCGATCATGGTGACAATGGCCGAGTTCGATCCGCCCGAAATTGAGGGTTACGCAACGCACCTGAGGGCCGCGCTATGCGATGCAAAGCGCTGCCCGACGTGGGCACGCTTCGCGGGACACAATCACATGTCCGTGGTCGACTCGTTCAACACCGCCGACGATGAAGTCGGCGCGGCATTGCTCGCATTCATGCAGGCGAGCCGATAGCGCTTTACTTGCAGCGGCTTGCATCTGCCCGCTCCTGCCTGCTTTTGCCTGCCTCACGGGTCATGCTCCTGCCGATGCGGGGCCCGCGGCGTCAGTCTTGAGACATTCAATTCCCTGAGCCGTCCATCTTACCGACGGCTCGCTTTCGCTGAAGAGCCTTCCTGCTGGAATCGGGCACCGAACTGGCACCCAATACCAACAGCACGCAGAGCGGCTCCTTGATGCCTTGTCCGACGTAGCGACCGGACAGAGGTCTATATTCGTCGCCGCGCCCGTGGCAGCCGTGACCAGCACGAACGGCCGAAATCCGCGACAAAGTCGACATCCAATGGCGCTTAACGAGCGACCGAGACGGGTCGGGAGTGTGAGTTCGCTGATGCAGAAAGCTGCCGTCCGTCTCCTTGACGCAGCCCGTCAGCAATCCGCCACATTGCTGACGTACAAGTCAGCCCGCCCCAATGTCGGCAATGGCCGAACTCCCGTCTCCCTATGCGAGTCGACGAACGGCCGTTGTACCTTGAAAGCCGCCGTAGATGTCGCGCTGGCTTGACGGGCGCGGTCGGCGCGATGCGTGCTGAAAACCGCTCTGACGCGTACACCGGCTAGCGATTGCAGGATTTCTGTTTCTTCGCTTCAGTGCGGCGCACCAGGTAACGATAGAAAGACGGCGGGACCTGTCCGACGGGATAATTGCGATAAACGGTATATACTGTTTATACCATTAAAAACGTAGAGGTTCACATGACCGCTCCCATTACCCAGAAGCCCAGCAAGAAAACATTCCACTTCCCGACGAATTCGAATAGCGTTGCATCAGGCGATGACAAAGCCGTTGCCCCTGCGGAGCAACCGGTTGCGCAGAAGCCTGCCGCTGCGAAGAAGGCCGCCGCTGCGAAAAAGCCCGCTACGACGAAAAAGTCCGCCACGACCAAGGCCGCGAAATCAAAACGCCCGGTGGCTGAGGAGGCCGCACCGGCCAGCGCTCCCGCAGAGGCAAAAGTGAAGCGCGCAAAGAAAGAGAAAGTCGTGCGCGACAGCTTCACCATGCCAAAATCCGACTACGAAAAAATCGCGGCGCTGAAGCAGAAGTGTCTGGATGCCGGCGTTTCCGTCAAGAAGAGTGAGCTGTTGCGTGCAGGGCTGCTGATGCTGGAGTCCGCCGCACCGAAACAACTTGTAGCCGCGGTGTCATCAGTGGAAGCAGTGAAGACGGGGCGACCTGCAAAGGGATAAAAGCTGCGTCGACGGCACATGCGCGAAGGGCTGGTTTTGCCCCCGCGCTAATCATCCGTTCCAAAGTGCGGGGCGACTGCCTGGCGGTGTCAGCCTTTGGCGTTCATGAAGGAAGGCGGGCCCTGATTGCTCCCTTCCTGTAGTGCGAGCCTGAGGTTCTGCACGAACGACTGTGCTCGCTCGCGGCGGTTTTGCAGCCGTAGAGGGCGGCGAGTATCCATGGCCAGCAGACCCACGATGCCCTTGGTGGACACACTGGTGGCGAGCTTCGGGACATCCGTCACCTTGGCCCACCAGCAATGGGCAATCTCGTTGCTGGGCACCGGGAATTGCCCCTGCGCAACCTCAGCCACAAAAACGTGATGGCGGGTATGCGCGCCGGCAAATTCGAACATGAATTTCAAGGCACCCGCACGAAGGCAGGTTTCCTCGAACAACTCGCGCAACGCAGCATCTTCCAGCGTTTCCCCCACTTCCGGTTTGCCGCCCGGCAGCGACCATCTACTTTGTTCCCGGCCTACCAGCAGAACTCGCGTTCCTTGCTGGCACACGACCGTCGCGCGCTGTTTCATGAAGTCTCGTCCATTCCTGCCGGGCGTCGGGCGGTGATGACGGAAGGCACGCCAGAATGCGATCTCAGGCTCCCCGGCTCCACGAGTACTCGCTTCTGGTCCGGCCACGCCGACTGCCCGGCTCGGCTGATTCATCAAGCGATGTTGATTTTTCGGTGTGACAGGTTTGTGACGGCACGCAACGATTGCCGATGAAAAACGGCTATTGCGGAGCAACAGCCTGCAAACCAACAGCAGCGAGATGATGAGGGCTTCGGTCCTCGCGGGAATGGGTGCCGCACTGACGGCGCTAGCGTGCTTTGCCCCGGGCGCTCTTCCTGGCGCTCCCGACGCGAGGCGCATCTTTACCCGCCACGGCGCCGCCGTTCATCTGCTCCATCCACGACAAAGCGTCGACATACGACAGAAACTGCTGGAGATACCCAGGCGACAGCTCGCGCATCAACGAGAGCGACCGATGCACGAGGCTGCTCGAGTTGAGCGGACCGGCATTCCCCGGCACCTGCTCCAGCGACTGCCGCAACTGCCTCTGGGTGCTGAGCCTGGACCAGATGTCTCTGAAGTAATCGAGCCCCTCCAGTTCCGGATAGGAGGGGCGCCGCGGCGCGGCGTTGGCCGCCGCGAGGCCGTCGCCATCCATAGGCGCGTGGCTGGTAATGTGATCGATCAGTCCGGCGAGCGCTCCGCGAGCGGGCTCGCCTGACGATGAAGCGCCGCCGGCGTCGCCAGGCCTGGGGCCGGCGCGCTCGAGATCGTCGGCATAGGCTGCTAGCAGTTTGGACAGCCTGTCGTCCAGGATGCGCCGCGCCTCGCCGCTGTGGCCGGCCGCCCGCCGATCCAGCGCCTCGATGAAATGAAAGCGGACCGGATCCAGGCGATCGGCGCCGTGCTCGCGCCATGCGTCGAGCGTCGCCCGGGCGTGTGTCACGCCACTAGTCATGGGACTTCACCGTTGCAGTCGACGGCCTCGGGACAGGCGCGATTTCCACTCGCCGGTTCCTGGCTCGTCCGGCGTCGTCGGTATTCGAGCTGACGGGCTGCCCGGAGCCGAACGCAGCCGCGAATACCGAGGAGGCGGGCACGCCTTCGTCGATCAACGCACGCGTCACCGTCAACGCGCGCTGCGCCGACAGCTCCCAGTTGTCGGCAAAGCGGCGGTTGCCGTCCCGCACCTGGCGGTCGTCGGTAAAGCCGCTCACCATCAGGATTTCGTCGCGGGCCTTGAGATACCCGGACAGGGGCCCGGCCAGGCTCTTCAGCACTTCCCGGCCTGCGGGCTGCAATTGATCGGAGTTCAGCGCGAACAGCACGCTGCCGCTGATGCCGATGCGCCCGTTGACCAGCGTCACCCGGCCCGCCGCCAGCGGCCCTGCCAGCGCCTGCTCCAGGCTCTTGCGGCGCTGCGTTTCCATCTGCCGCTGCTTGACCTCTTCATCCAGCCTCGTCGAGAGTTCCAACTGCACGCCGATGATGCCCACCAGGATCAGCACGAAGGCGCCCAGCAGCACCGACATCAGGTCGCCGAATACGGCCCATATCGGCGCCGTTGTCTCCACACCGCCGTCGATTTCCTCGCTCATGCCGCTTCGGCTCCGGCGGACGCCCGCTGGCCGGCGAGCTGTTGCAGGTCTTCGACGATCTGCTTCTGCGACCTCATGCTCAGGTCGACGACTTCCCTCGCCTGCGCCACGTAATAGGCAAGCTGTTCGTCGCTGCGCGCGAGGGACTTGTCCAGCGCAGCTTCGATACGCTGCAGGTGGGCCACCAGCTTGTCGTTCGACTCGCCGAACAACTGGACGGCCACACCGAATGCTTCGCCGAGGCTCGCCACTTCGACGGCGCTGCCGGTGACTTGCGCGGCAACGGCGCCCAGCTTGCCGGTCTCGAGCTCGACCTTGTCGGTGAACTGGGTGCCGACACGCTCCAGCAGATCCGCCGACGTCGCGACCAGCGCGTCGACGGCCGACCGCTGCTCGGTGGACGCATGGTTCACAGCATCGAGCAGCGTTTCCAGCGTGGCCAGCAGGCGGCTGCGCTCCTCCAGCATCGCGGTGTCGCGAACCATGCTGTCAGAGAGCTTCTGACGCAGTTCGGCGACGACTTCGGCCGCGGCCTTGGGCGCTTCCGAGGCGGCTTGCACGAGGCGGGAGATCTCCACGATCGTGTCGCTCGCGTGAGCCTGCGTCTGTGCCGAGATATCGCGTGCGGTCTGCGCGAGCGTCTCGCAAATCTCCTGCTGCCGGCTCGCGGTACGCGTGCCCGCCTGCTCCCACTCCTTGCTCAGCGTCGCGGCGATCGAACCGAGCGTTTCGGTCCAGCCCGCGAGGCGCTGCTGGTCGCGCGCCGCCAATTCCGCCTGCAAGTCGGCATGCGATTGGCTCACGCCGCTTAGCAGCGACGCCGAATGCTGCTCGAAGGTCGCAGTGGCCGCCGCCAGGGCTTGCTGGTTGTCGCCCGCCAGTTTCTCGCCGACGCGCTCTTGCCGCGACAACGCCTCGCCCCACGCCTGCGCCACACTGCCGGCCGCGGCTTCCAGGCGCGCGGAGACGCCCTCCAGCAAGCCGGCCGAGCGTTGTACGAAAGTCTCGTTGAATCGGTCCAGCGAGGCGCGCAGGTCCTGGGCAAGCACTTCGCTCGATCGCTGGTGTTCGCCCAATGCCCGGTTCCAGATATCCGCCACGGTCGTCGTAGTCGTCTCGAAACCGGTCGACAGCCCGTCCAACTGACGCTGCACGGCGTGCGTGACGGTCTCATGCAACGAGGCCGACTCGCGCGCGAGACCCGCCATCGTGGCCTGCATGACCGGCTGCAACGCCGCGCCGGCGACGCGGGCGCTTTCGGCGACGCTCTCCTTCAACGACTGCTCCACGGAGGCAGCAAGGCGCGTGTAGGCGGCCTCCGCCTTGCCATGGAAGACGTCCTGGCTGGCGATCTGCCGCTCGTTCAAGGTGAGGCCCTGTTGCTCGATGGCCGCCATCATCGTCTGTAGCCGATCGACCAGAGCGGGCATCACCTCGGCCTGCCGCTGGAGGAGCTTGAAGGTTTCCTCGCGCTGATGGGTCTGCGAGTAGATGCGCAAGGTCGTCGCGATCTTCACGTCGAGCAACTGCGCCGCCTGAATCCGCTCGCGTCGGCACAACGCGGAAAGCAGCCCGAGCATGGCGGAGGTGGCCACGCCCGCAATCGAGGTGCCGAACGCAAATCCCAGCCCCTTGACCGGTGCGGCCAGCGAAGCGCGGATAGCCTGCAAGTCCGTCGCGCTTTCCAGCGCCATCCCGGTGCCCCTGAGGGTCGCCACCATGCCCAGCAGCGTACCCAGCATGCCCAGCAAGACCAGCAGGCCGACCAGATACGGCGTCAGCGCCGGCCCCGGCAAAGCCACGCGCTCACCCTCGGTGCGCAGGCGCGCCGCATTGCGCAGGCTGGGATGCAAGCGGTCGAGCCAGGCGTCAAGGCTCGGCGGTGGTACGGACAGCGCCGTGACGGCGCTCGCCAGGGTGGAAGTCGCCTGGCTGTAGCGTCGCAACTCGAGCGCGCCGGCCAGATAGCAAACGCCAACCAGCATCGTGACGGCCAGCGCCAGCGGGTTCGAGCCGGCGTAGCCGGCGCCGATCCAGCACACAGCGGCCAGACCTGCCAGAAAAACAACGAGATTAAGAAGATGTCTGGACATAGTGTCCCAGTTAGCTGGTGCGAAGGGCCGCGAGCAACCCTTCGACCGGTTGAAAACGAAGATCCAGTTCGGCGAGCAACACGCTCTGCATATCCTTGCGGAACACGTCGAGCCATGCGCCGGGCGTGACCGCCGCGGCATCGCCCGAAGCTCGAGCGTCGGCCAGCGTGTCCTGCCCGGCCCGGCGCAAACGCTCGAAGTGCGCTGCAAGGAGCCCCGGCACAGCGGCCAGCAGGTTCTGCTCGCGCGAACTCAGCGCTCGCTCCATGACGGCATCCATTACCGCGAGCCGGGTCATGGCGGGCGTCCTGGCGGCCAGCATTTGCCGCAGACGGCCTCGCAGATTGCCAATACCCGTCTCCATCTCCTGCTGCAAGGAGAGATAGCGTTGACGAAAAACCGCGTAATCGACCGCTGCATCCATGGGGGCGCCCTGGACGGGCGCTTGCGCCGGCCCGCGCCGTCTGGCGCCGGCGAACGCACTGTCGCCAGCGATGGCATGTGCCAACGAGGTGCGCACGCGGTCGCACTCGTTCTCTTCAGCGCTGCCGAAGGCGCGCGCGCCGGATGCTGCGGCAGGCGGACTGCCGTTGAGCGCGCTCGACAACGCGATGGCGTCGGTCCAGCCGAGCCATTGGCTCAGCCGGTCCGAGAGCGATTGCGTGGATTCGGGAACGTCGGCGTCCGTCAGGCGAGCCAGTAAGCGAATGAGCGTCGGACCGCTGAAAGCTGTGCGCTGCGGGGCTTGCACCATACCACCAAAGTCAAAAAAGTCAGCAGTTTACACGCCGCCGGGCTGAAGACTGCCGCTTCTTGATTAGTGGGATGGGTGAACGCGGAATTTCAGGCTGCTGGTGGCATAGCTCCACGATTTGTATCGCAATGCATCCACGCGCCGAATAGATACAAAACATTGCGCATTCGAATCCCAATCGACACACACGAGATACATCCAGACGAGACAGGAAAGGACAGATCGTCTATAGCCACTTCGGCGAAGGCGATTACGCTCAGACCGAAGCGGCAATCCAGAAGCTGGTCGCTCAGAAGGAATAACGCGTGTGGCCGGTGGGCTGGCCCACAGAATTCCAAACGTTTGGGGAAGCAACCCCATTGACGACCCATACTCGGGTCTATAAAACGGAGACAGCGAGGGGAAAACTGAGCCTCTCGACCGCGTTCCACAAAGAGAACGCGGCTCTCTTTGCGTACCCAGGAAGGAAGCCTATACACAGCGCGGCCAACGCGCTGTCCTACTGCATGCGAGTGGAGCCGGTGAACGCGGTCACGGCGGGCAGACGATCGCTGCTTCGGTCGAGCACCGCTCTCGCTTGGCCCGTTCCACGAGACCGGAGACGCCCATGATCGGTTACTCCCCCGCCTTACCGAGCATCGTCTTGCTGGCGACCACGTTCTGGATATTTCAGCTCTGGCAAGCGCGGTCGAACGCCGCGCCGGCGAGTTCGCCGCCTGCACGCAACGCCGCGATAAATGGATTGCGCGCCTTTCTTGCGATCAATGTCGCCGTCAGTCACTTGCTGCGCACCCACAAAGCCATCGAGACGGGCGAATGGGAAGGCATGATCGGCTATTTCGAGTCGTTCCCACTCTTTTTTATGATCACAGGGTTCGTCTTTTGGGAAAAGGTCCTTCAGGCCGGCATCAAGACCGATTGGTTGCGGTTGTATATCGCGCGTCTGTTTCGCATTGGTCCGATGTATTTGTTCGTTGTCAGCATCATGCTGCTTGTCGTCTTTGCGCGCACCGGCTTCATACTGCGCGAGCCGGCAAGCAGCGTCGCCTACCAGGTGCTGTGCTGGCTCGGCGTGGGGATCGTCGACGTGCCGCATACGGTGAACGGCCACCCGAGGGCCGATCTGATTTTGGCCGGCGTAACGTGGACATTGCGTTGGGAGTGGCTCTTCTACGCGTGCCTGCCAGTGCTGGCCCTGCTATCCGGAAAGAAGACCCGCGTGCTCTTCCCATTGCTGGCCCTGACCGTCTGCCTGCTGGTCGCGGGGCTGACGAGCCACAAGACGATGCCCATGTTCGCCTCGCTGTACCTTGCCGGCATGAGCGCCGCGTCACTTCATCATACGGGCCACCGGATTCATCTCGACGACCGCGCTACGTCGTCTGCCGCTTTGTTGCTGCTTGCCGCAATGTTTGCTGCGCCACATGCATTCCAAACACTGTCCCCGATGTCTGTCGCGTACTATTCGCTCCTCTTCTATCTGATCAGCTCCGGCACCACCCTATTCGGCTTACTGACGAGCCGGTCCGTGCAGATGCTGGGACAAGCGAGCTATAGCATCTACCTAGCCCAGGGGCTGTTCCTCACGCTGTTCTTTTCCATTCCCGCAATCCGCTCGTTCGCATTCGCCAGCATGCCGGCATTCTGGCTTGTCGGTCTTGCCTATGTCGTTCTGCTCTGTGCGAGCGCATCGCTTACGTATCGATTCATCGAATCGCCATGCATCTTGTTCGGCAAGACGCTAAGCACCTCAGCGCGCCTGCCGGGGCGGCTGCGTCAGCGGGAGATCGACCGCGATGCGTCGCCGCGCCACGACGAGTTGCGCGGCGAGCACGACAGACTCTCGCGGGCGACCGGGTCGGAAAGTTGACGCGCGCTTTATTCGCTGATTTCCGCGAGCCTATTCCTCAGGCTCGCTCACTCTATGAACATTTCTTTGTAAATAAATCCTGATTTTTTTATAAGGATTTCCTTTCCTATTCATAGACCATTGCTGGAGCTTGCTTTACATCCAGCGCCTTACCTGAAACCGATGAAATAACACCTGCTTCCGCTCTTCAGAATGACTGGACGTGGCCGTATACCATGGAGGATCGTGGATCATCAGCAGCCGCCGCCATCCGCGCTCGTCACGGCTTGATTCTGGCGGCACAGCTATGTCTGATCTTCGGAACACCTGTCGAAATCGCTTGATCCGATGCGATATCGGCAACCTTAAATGATCGAAATGAATCAACCGGTATTCGCATTCAGATTCGACGTCGCAGCGCAAAAGCGTATCGGGACGAGCCATCCGGCAAAACAGAAAGCCTTGCCGGGCACTGAACGCGCGTATCAAAAACTGGGTGAAGCCAACAGGGTTCACTGAACTGCAACAGACAAACAGGCCGTGATGATTTTGTTCGCCGCTTGGTACGGGCGAGGAACGTTGCGGCCTCGAGAGCAAACGTTTGCCAACTATCGGCGACGTCCGGAATCGTTACGTGGATCAACCGCCGGGCGCGTCCCATTCAGAGATGGAGCAAGGTATGAAAAGATCGAAATCTAGCAAATTCGATGTGCAACGAGCTCACGTGAATCCAGACACTCCTGAAACATTGTCTGGACAAGCGGATTCCTTCGCGATGCAGGCACACATTGCTGAAGGCATTTCGCGTCGTACATTCCTTTACAGCCTCGGTGCGTTGGCGCTGTCCGCCTGCGGCGGTGGCGGCAACGCCGAAGCATCGTCCGGGTCATCGCTTGCGGCGGCCGCGTCGCGCGCGGCGGTGCTAAGCAGTTCGTCATCCGGCACGTTCGTCCATCCAGGTCTGCTGCACACCCAGGCCGATTTCGACCGGATGAGCCAGAAGGTCGCGGCGAAGGCTTCGCCGTGGATCGATAGCTGGAATCTCCTGATTGCGAACAGTCATGCCAGCCTGTCCTGGACACCGCGCCCACAGGCGGTCGTCTATCGGGGTAGCGACGGGGTGCATCCGCAGAACTACGCCTTGCTGTTCAATGACGTCGCGGCGGCGTACGCCTGCGCATTGCGCTGGAAAGTCACGGGCAACACCGCTTATGCCGACAAGTCAGTGCAGATCATGAACGCCTGGTCGTCCACGTTGACCGGGATCGGCGGCGATACGAACGCCGATCTTGCGGCCGGCATCTACGGCTATGAATTCGCCAATGCCGGTGAAATCATGCGCACCTATTCAGGCTGGGCGGCCGCCGACTTCGCGCGCTTCCAGAGCATGATGCGCAACATCTTCTATCCGATCAATCACGATTTCATCAACCGGCACAACAACACCGAGGTGACTCACTATTGGGCCAACTGGGATCTGTGCAACATGGCATCGATCATGGCCATCGGCGTGCTATGCGACGATCAGGCGCTATTCGACGAGGCCGTAATCTACTTCAAGAGCGGCGCAGGCAACGGCGCGATCCAGCAAGCTGTGTACTACGTTCATCCGGGCTATCTTGGCCAATGGCAGGAATCGGGACGCGACCAGGGGCACGCCACGCTCGGCATCGCGCTCGGGGGGGCGATCTGCGAAATGGCCTGGAATCAGGGAGTAGACCTCTATGGCTACGACAACAACCGGTTCCTCATGGGCGCCGAATACGTTGCGAAGAGCAACCTGATCCAGTCGGGCACGACCTATTACACCGTGCCCTTCGTACGCTACAACAATGTCGACAACGTCAACCAGACGGGCTTTTCGACTTTGGCTCAAGGTACGGCGCGGCCTTGCTGGGCGCTGGTCTACAACCATTACGTCAACCGCAAGGGTCTGGCCGCGCCTTATACGCAGAAGTTTGCGACGCTGGTTCAGCCGGAAGGTGGCGGAGGCAACTATGGATCGGACAGCGGCGGCTACGACCAACTGGGCTATGGAACGCTGACCTGCACGCTGGACGCGATCGCAAGCGGCGCGGCGCCGAGCGCACTCAGCGCGAGCGTGAGCGCGGGGCAGGTCATCCTGTCGTGGTGGGGCACGGCGTATGCGACGAGCTATAACGTCAAGCGTGGCACTACGTCGGGCGGACCCTATACATCCATTGCGAACGGCGTCACCGATCTGCTCAGCTATACGGACCGCGGTCTTGCAGCCGGCACCTACTACTACGTCGTGACCGCGGTGACGCCGTCCGGTGAAACGGCTGCGTCGAACGTGGCCGTTGCGATCACGGCGGTGCAACTGCAGACCTGGCTGACATTCGACGAAAGCAGCGGCACGAGCGCGGCCGATTCGAGCGGGAATGGACATACCGGTACGCTGGTCGGCGGTGCGAGCCGGGCGGCCGGCAAGAAGGGCAATGCCGTGTCGCTCGACGGCAGCACGGGCTATGTGAGCCTGCCGGGCAACCTCGTGGCAGACGTGTCGGACTTCACGATCGCGGCCTGGGTCTACTTGAACGCGGCGACGACCTGGGAGCGCGTATTCGACTTCGGCTCCGGCACGGGCCGTTACATGATGCTGACGCCGCGCGCCAATAGCGGGTTCGCACGCTTCGCGATCACGCTCAACGGCGCCGCCGGCGAGCAGGGCATCGACGGCAACGTCGCGCTGCCCACGGGGCAATGGGCTCACGTCGCGGTGACCCTGTCGGGCAATGTCGGCACGCTGTACCTGAACGGCAGCGAGATCGGCTCCAACACGGCGATGTCGTTTGCGCCGTTCCGTCTGGAAAGTACGAACCAGAACTGGATCGGCCGTTCGCAGTTTTCAGCCGACCCGTATTTCAGCGGCTTGATCGACGAGTTCCGCATCTACCATAACGCGCTTAGTGCCGCGCAGATTACGGCATTGATTTCCGCGTAGCGACGGGCGAGCTGATTTCCGCGTAGCGACGGACAAGCCAGATGCCGGTGGCGCGGCATCTGGCAACGTTTGTCCTTGGCGAACATACACCGGATCGGCCGCGTCGCCAGGCAAACTCAATACCCGTCAGGCGCCCCCGTATTCGCCGCTCGCTCTCACCGGCTTTGTCCGGGTTGCCGGGCGTTGAGGAATCAGCATGACGCACGCAACAATGAAGACCAGCAATATCACCGACGCATACAGCCGGCTGACGTGCAGGCCGCCGTCGGCGACGGGTTTGTCGAGGAAATCTCCAAGCGTCGCGCCAAGCGGACGCGTCAGGATAAAGGCGGCCCAGAACAGCAGCGTGTGCGAGATACGCTTCCAGAAATAAAGACCCGCCACAATCGCCAGGCCGCCGCCGAAAATCAGCGCGCCGTACTCGTATCCGAGACCCAGGCCGCCGCGGTCCGAGCCTGCCACCCAATCGCCCAGCGCTGTACCCAGCGTCTGCGAAAACAGGATTGTGATCCAGTAGAACCACTCGGCCTTGGGCGTCGTGATGCTCTGGACCGACACACTGCCCTCCGCCTTGTACCAGATGACGAGGCTCGCAAGCAGCAGTGCGAACACGATGGCGACGCCGCCCGGATAACCTACACCCATCGATCGATCGAAGAAGTCGGCCATGGTCGTGCCGAGCGTCGTGGTCGCGACGATCGTCGCCCAATATAAGGATGGACGAAACCGCTCGGCCTTGATTTGTCCCGAAACGAGTCCGATAAAGATGACCGCAAAAATGGCCGAGCCGATCAGATAGCCCAGGTTGAGCGACATCGTCACCCAGTCGCCGCCCGTTTCTCCAAGCGTAGTTCCGGCAATCTTGACAATCCAGAAGCCCAATGTGACTTGCGGGACCTTGCTGACCGCATGTTCCAATATCTGCCGCGCGTCGTTTTTCATATTGATGAATGCCCTTGTTCAAAGTTAAACAGAAACCGTGACCAAGCATGACAGACGGTCGCTTAACGTCTGCTTAAGGAAGTCGAGGGCAGATTTCACTGGCTGCAGGAATGGCTGTTATTCCGGGCAGAGACCTATCCGTCGGGTAGGGTGAAGTCTAGCGAATGTCCGCCAGGCAGTCGCCGGCGCTTCATAGAAACCTCGGCTGGACCGAGCGCCAAAATGCATGAAATTTGGCTTATTTTTATCGCTAAAGACATTAACTATCGTAAATCGTTAGTCGGTCCTACTCTCTAATCACCTCCCATCGTGCTTCGGTCGCCGCACTCGAGGTCCTAATTGCTCACGATACCTGCGCGCGTATTCGCTGCAGTGAATTCGCCAGACCAATCAACAACTATTGCAACGTCTTGAGGGCGGCGAAGACGAAGGGCAGCCTTTGTCCGACCGCTGACTCAAACGACACGCGCCTCGCGGCCGTGAACAATCCAGCAGATTTTCCGATTGCGGCCTTGCAACGTGCGTGGATAGCAAAGCACCTCGTCATCGCTTACCCCTACACACGGACTTTTGTAAGGTCAACATGCAAGAATTCAAAAAACATTTCCGTCGGATAGGAGGGCGATGAGCCATGATGCAGCCCACCAGGAATCTGACTGAGCCAATCCTTTGTACCGACTCTACCGTGTTGTTTTCGGCGTACGGCTTCGGCTGGGGATACTGCGCCTTTGCGCTGCCTTGCGAAGTCGTTTGCGAAGAACTCGGCGCTGCGAACCGGACCCCCAGGCAATTGCTGCTCGCCTTCGAGCTTGGCAAGCATCGGCTGTTGCAGGCAGTTGAGGCGAAGGAAGCGCCAGACACCGGCGAACGTGTAACGCTGTCGGCCGCTGACCTGTAACGCAGGACTGCGGCGCCGCGACATCACGCACGGATCGCCTGCCCACGCAATACGAAGCGGACTGGCCGCCGACCTGCCACTCTAAACGCAGTCGTCGCAACAGCCAGTCCCCCGAGGTTTTCACGCGGACGTCAAGGCATCAGCACCGTGTCGACGACATGAATCACGCCGTTGGATTGCATGACGTCGCCAATCGTCACGTGTGCGATATCCCCCTTGTCGTCGGTGATAGCCCAACCTTTGCTGTCCTTACTGACGATCAGCGAATCGCCCTCGACCGTTTTCAGGTTGGCCTTGCCGCCCCCCTGTTCGACCGCCATGGCGAGGTCGTGTGCGGTGATGCGGCCCGGCACGACGTGATACGTGAGCACTTTCACGAGTGTCGGCTTGTTCTCGGGTTTGAGCAGCGTCTGGACTGTTCCGGACGGCAACGCCGCGAATGCTTCGTTGGTCGGCGCGAACACCGTAAATGGCCCCTTGCCCGACAACGTATCGACGAGACCGCCGGCCTTGACGGCCGCCACCAGCGTCGTGTGGTCCTTCGAATTCACCGCGTTATCGATGATATTTTTTGACGGATACATCGGCGCACCGCCGACTTCCACCGTGTTATCGGTGGACATCGATCCGGCCGCAGCGGCCGGCGTCACCACGCCCAAGGTCAGCGCGAGCGCGAGCATCGCGCCGATAGTCTTCATATCGTTGCAGGATTGCATTTCGGTTCTCCCCGAAAGATCGACGCTTCCGGACTGGAAGCAATCGAAGATACGGGTCCAACGAACGGGCGGATGCACGCGCTTCAATTAAACACAAACGCACGCGAAGAACCTTGCCGCAAGAACGGTTCACGTCCCGCCGACAACCCCTTTCGCCAGTACCGGCCCGGTCGGTTGTCCGGTAGGCGACCCGCCGGACGGCTCCAGCGACACAGCCAGGATCGCGCGGGCGTTCAACTGCGCGATCCTGGCCTGCGGCAGCGATACGATCGTCGGCCGGTCCGCGGCAATGACGCCGAGCGAGATGGGCCGTGCGCCCGGCGGGATGATCCATAGCTCGGTGGAACGGTCGGCCACCGCCGGTACGTTGTCTGCCGGAACGATCACCATGCGGGCACGCTGAACGTCGACGGTGGCGGTCCATCCCGCACCCCCGCCTTGCCGGACGATGCTGGCGACCATGTAGTCGTGATTGCCCGGCGCCGTAACGGGCGCCCGTCCGACCGGCAACACAGACACGATAGCGAGCGCGACAGCCACGACGCTCGAACCGATACCGATCACGCGCCACAAACGAACGTTGTCCCATAGCCTGAAGCGTGGCGCGCGCGGCGCCGGCCGCGCGAAACCCAGCTCGGACTGGATGCGCGCCCACACATGCGGAGGCGCCGTGATCTCGCCGATATCCTCGCTCAGCGGCATCAAGCGGTTCTGCCAGCGAGCCACGTTAGCCGCCAGATGAGGATCGTGTCGCATCGCCTCTTCGATCTGCCGGCGCTCGGCAGCGTCGAGCACACCCAGCGCGTACTCGGCGCACCGCAGATCGTCGGGTTCGTGTAAGGACGTATTCATTGCTCGAGACAGGCTCTGAGCTGAATCAGGCTACGCCGGATCCAGCTTTTCATGGTGCCCAGCGGCACGCTCAGGCGCTCCGCCAGCTCGGCATACGTCGCGCCCGTGAAAAAGGCTTCCCGTACGATCTTGCCGTGCCCGGCAGGCAGCCTTTCCAGACAATGCTCCAGACGCCGTCTCTGCTGGCTGCGCTCGGCCAACGCGGCCGGTGACGGATGCTCGTCGACGATGTCCTCTTCCGTCGACTCATCCAGCGATTCCTCGCGGCGGCGGCGCAAGCGGTCGATCGCCCGGTTGCGCGCGATCGTCGCGAGCCAGGTGACGGCGCCGGCCATTCCAGGGTCGAAGATCGCGGCTCGGCGCCATACCGTGACATAGACGTCCTGAAGCACGTCCTCGGCTTCGCTGCGATCGCGCAGCATCTTCACGCAAATGCCAAAGAGCTTTGCAGAAGTGCGCTGATAGAGCGTGGCGAATGCTGCCTGGTCGCCTTCACCGGTGCGGAGCAGAAGCCGGTTGAGTTCGTCGCGGCGCCGGGCCTCGAAGTCATCCGTCATCCCGTCGCCGTCGGCCGCTGCATTTCCTTGCATGGGCATCGCATTCTCTGCAGGTTGGCCGTGCATGATCGGGAATAGCGGTAGTTTAGCAGCGCGGCGGCCAGTCGAAACGAGTGCCTCCTGGGGTCGTTGCCATCGCATCCCGAGACTCTCCCTGAGCATAAGACCGCGCATTCGGTGGCTATGCACGAAGCGGCAAGTCCTCAACGACCTATACGGATCAAGCGGCACGCCGGATGCAAACTGGCGGAAAAAAGTTTCTTCCGCGGGCTGCTTTACCGGCCCGTCCTCCTCGGCATCGCAGCTACCACCCCGTTTTCCACAGTTGAATCCCCGATAGCCGATTTCAAACGTCGATTTGGCCCGATCCGGTGCAAAATGGCCGCGTGGATGTTGGGCCGTCGTCGTGCGCCCCGCACCAGAGCCATCGACCGACGCAAACTACGCCGGAATGCCTACGCAGGTTGGGAGGGGACATGAACGCCTTCAGCAACATCTGGCGTCTGATTGTCGGCAAACAGATGGTGCTGCTGCCAATGAACGTGGGTTGATTCAGTGGACCATCGTCACCGGGGTGACGGTGCGCCGCGAGAGTGCCGCGAGCGTCGCCAGCTGGCGGAAGAATCCCATATGACTGGCGTCGATCACCATCACGTCAGGCTGCGTCGTTGCCGCATAGGCGGCGATCGCTTTGGTGCGGTGGCCGAATACGCGTTTCCACCGATACGGTACGCCGGCTTCTTCGAGGATCGCACGGGCCTCGACCAGCGCCTTCAGCATGGCCTGCTTTTCCAGACGCACCAGTGAGCTTCGGGAGTGGAAGGCTGCCGCGCGCCCCTGGTCCACGGGTTCGAGTACTTCCAGCAATTCGACTTCGGTGACGCAGCGCTCCAGAAACATGAATGCAGCGAAACGTGCGGCTTCTACTGCTCCGCCGTTGCCGAACACAGGGATCAGCATTCTTAACATCGAAAACTCCTATCCCGCACTATGTACTTTCAGCTTAGCTAAAGCTGCGTTAACACAGTGTAAAAGTATCGGAGGTTTTCAAACTCCTTGCGGACTCTCGCCCCGCTCGGGAATTCGCGCCGCCAGATCAGCGCACGCCGACGAGGCGATAACCCACGCCCGATTCGGTGATGATGTGCTCGGGGCGAGCCGGATCGCGTTCGAGCTTGTGACGCAGATGCCCCATGTAGATTCGCAAGTAGTGGTGGTTGTCCGTTCGCAATGTGGCCGAAGACATGAGGCGAGCGAGCCGTTTATCCGCGAGCATATAATCAGACCGCACGCCCTTTCAAATGGAGTTTCCGAGGCTATCCGCTGCAAATCGGTGCATCGTAATCGAGAGACCGACACGCTAGCTTTACTCACCAAACCGGCGTTCGTTGATTCCCTGCCAAGGAGGCTCGTTCAAATGGACAACGTTGCTCTCGCATGCGCGGTAGTTCTAGGGCTACTACTGTTCGGCCTCGGATTGTCCGTCTCGGTGATGCGTTTTCGCGAAGGCACCGGCTCAGGCTGCGAGCTGGATCCCGCGAACCGGCTACACAAGCTCGTCCGGGCTCATGCCAACACGGCCGAATACGCGCCGTTCCTCGCGTTGCTGTTTCTCTATCTTGGCGCGCGATCGCCTTCGACGGCGACAGTGTCGCTGATCGTCGCGGCAACGGTGTGCCGCTGTTTGCTTGTCGTCGGACTGATCGCATGGCCAACGATGGCAAAGCCCAACCCTTTCCGGTTCGTCGGCGCACTTGGGACCTACCTGACCGGTGGGGCGCTGTGTGCGATGCTGCTGCGTTGAGATGCGCCAGACAGACGAGATCGCATGTGCGGCGCCATGCCAGCCATACCAGCACCGCACACCTGCGCGAGCGCACCAAGCGGTTTATCCGCGAGCGCAGTCAGGCCGCGTGCCCCTTCAAACGGAGTTCCCGGGGCTATCCGCTCGAGCGGCTCGGATTCGACTACTGCGTGCTCGCGGTTGTCGCATTCGCCACCGACGTGTCTTTCATCTTCCGAACCGCGTCAGCTGCCGAAGGCACGAGTTTTTGCGCTGCCAGCGACGCTTCGAAGGCTTCGTGGCGCGCCTGCTTCGCCTGTTCATAGTCGGCGTCCAATTCGACGATCCGGCGGTCGTACCAGCTCTTCACGCACGCCTGGTCGGTGCAGTGGTGCTGCCGCCAGAGCCATTGCTGGGTGCGCGCCGCTTCGAGCGCTGCGGGGTCGAGCGTGGTGTCCTTTGCGCGGCGCCAGGAGGCGGCGAGACGGTCGTCGAGTGCCGACAGTTCCGGATCTTTACAGACGATCTTTTCCGACGCGGACGACTTGCTCGTGCACTTGAAGCTCGCCGCGGATGCATCGGCGGCAAGCGTAGCGCCTGCCACCAGCATGCCGATCGACAGCAAAGCCGACGGCTTCGCGAGGCGCTGGAGAGCGCAAGAGAAAACAGTGTTGAAAGTAAACATGCCGAGCCTCTGTTCAGGGAAGTAACCAGGCTGAGGCGTGGCGGGACATCGTCGCGACCTGCCGCCATGCTTTCAGGGATGCGGTTTCTGAGAGAACAGGATAGTGCGGGCGCGATTTTGCGATTAAGAGAGAAAAACCCGTGATCCGGAAGTGATTACAAGAACTTTCCACGCAATCCAGGCACCCCGTCGAACAGGATCGTCCGTGTCAACGATTGGCGCCTTTCGAGAATGAAGCGGTCGCTTCACCAGATCAGCGGCTGCGAACGGCCGCTCTCACAAGTGACGCCTGCCAGTCAAAAAAATCGCTAAAGGTTCAAGCGCGGTTGGTCGTTATATGTACTGTACGGTTAACTTTGCGCGCCCCCGCTGGCTACATTCCCATGAAAGTTTCGACCAAACTGGTTCTGATTGTCTGCACCGCGCTGGCAGGTGTCGTTAGCATCGCTGCAATCGCGCTGTCACAACTCGACCATGCCCTGATCGAGAGCCGTCAGGCGCAGATCGAAACGCTGCTGATCAAAGCGGAACATCTCGTGCTTTACTACCAGTCGCTCGAGGCGAACGGCAAGATGAGCCGCGAAGACGCGCAGGCCGCCGCCAAAACGGCGCTCAGTCAGTTGAACGCGAACAGCCAGAGCTACTACTGGGTGACGAATACCGACAGTATCAATCTGGTCCACCCGAACCCGAGTCTCGTCGGCACCAAGACCGGCGGCAACAAGACGACGTCTGGCGATCTCACCGATACGCAGGCCTATCAGCAAGGACTTGCAAGCAGACATTTTGCGCTGGTGGACGTCCTGATCAAGCGCTCTCAAAACGGCCCGCTCGAAGCCAAGCTGCAAGGCGTGGTCGCGATTCCGGCATGGCAATGGTGGATCGGCACAGGCTTTTTCCACGACGACATCAACGTGGCGTACTGGAAGCTCGCGAAAACGCTGATCGCGCTCTCGCTTGCGATCTTCGCCGCGGTTAGCGGCATGGCGTGGGTCATGACGCGCAGCGTGAAGCGTGAACTGGGCGGCGAACCGGCAGAGGCCGCAGTGTTTGCGGCGCAGATCGCCTCGGGCAATCTGGCGGCCAATATCAAGCTCGCGCCGACTGACCGTTCGAGTTTGCTGTACGCGTTGAGCGAGATGCGGCAGAAGCTGCGCGAACTGGTGCAAGGCATTCAGCATTCGAGCGATTCGATTGCGACGGGCTCGGGTGAAATCGCGCAAGGCAACACCGATCTGTCGCAACGTACCGAAGAGCAGGCTGCGTCCTTGCAGGAGACGGCAGCGAGCATGGAGCAGTTGACGGCCACCGTGAAGCAGAATGCCGACAACGCGCGGCAGGCGAGCCAGCTAGCGGAGCTCGCCACGGCAGCCACCCGGCGCGGCGGCAATGCGGTCGATGAGGTGATCGGCAAGATGCAGGGCATCGCCGACGAATCGCGCAAGATCGGCCAGATCATCGCGGTCATCGAAGGCATCGCGTTCCAGACCAACATCCTCGCGCTCAATGCAGCGGTCGAAGCGGCACGGGCCGGTGAGGAAGGGCGCGGCTTTGCGGTGGTCGCAGGCGAAGTGCGCACGCTCGCGCAACGCAGCGCGGCGGCGGCGAAAGACATCAAGGATCTGATCCAATCGTCCGTGGCGCGTGTTGACGACGGCACGGATCAGGTGGCGGTCGCGGGCGAACGGATGAGTGAAATCGTTCAGTCGATCCGGCACGTCAGCGACATCATGAGCGAGATTGCCGCAGCGTCGCTCGAACAGAGCACCGGTATCGAGCAGGTCAATCGCGCGGTGTCGCAGATGGACGAAGTGACGCAGCAAAACGCGGCGCTGGTCGAACAGGCCGCGGCGGCTGCGGCATCGCTTGACGAACAAGCCGCACGGTTGCAGACGATGGTCGGCGCGTTCCGTCTGCAGTAAGCCAGATACGTCCCGGTGAGCTTCACGATCGACCGTTCTGGACGTCTGGCCGACAACGGATGGGACGACAAATCTCCCGTCTGGACATCTGAGCGGCTGGAGCGCGTTGTCACGCTCCTCTTGAGGCAACAGGCACGCTAAATGGTGGTGTGCGTGGCGAACGACGCCGAGGATCGCGTGCGCGGAGCTTATCGCCCACCAGCAACAGGCTCCCGTTTCCGTGCCGTCCCGGACGTTACGCTTGCGTGGCTCACGCCGGCGCCTACACTCGACTCTCTGACAACGAGCTCGGGCACCGCGAAGTATTGCACCGGGGGCTTTTCGTCTTCGGATGTTTCGGTCAGCCTGCCCAGCAGCGTCTCGCTCGCGATAGTGCCAAGCTTGCCCGCCCCGGCGAATAGCGTCGTCAAAGGCGGGTTGGTGTGTTCCGCCGCCACGACATTGTCGCAGCCTACGACCGCCAACGCTTTGCCCGCGCGCTTGCCCATCCGGTCAAGCTCGTGCAACACGCCAATGGCGACCTGGTCGTTATAACAGACGACCGCCGTTGGCCGCGGCTTCATCTCGAAGATCGCACGAACTGCGTTGCGGCCTCCCTGCGGCGTCAACTCCACATCGATAATCCAGTCATCGCTGACAGTCAGCGAATGCTTCGCCATGGCGGACAGATAGCCCTCCCTGCGCTGGTTCGCGACCGCATAACCCTTCCGGTTGCCGGCGAAGGCGATTCGAGTGTGTCCCTGTTCGATCAGATGCTCAGTCGCGAGAGCAAAGCCGTATTGGTTATCCACGCCGACCGTGTCGACGTCGGTCCCCATCGGACGCATCACCAGAACCAGAGGAATTCCCCACGATTGAATCTCGGCAGGCAGCTCGTCGGGGGTGCCGAGCGCAGGCGACATGATGAGACCGGCGACATTCTGCTCACGCATCGATCGCAAAACCCTCGTCTGCGTTTCCATGCTTTCCGCCGTGTGGGCCATCAAGGTCGTGTAGCCGGATTGCGCAAGCACCCGTTCGATCGCAACTAGCAATTCAACGAAGAAGGGATTGGTCAAGTCGTTGATCACCATCCCGATCGTCGTGCTGCGCCGCCCTCTGAGCGTCGCGGCCCCGCGGTTGTATACGTAGCCGAGACTGCGAGCGGCCGCGCGCACCTTCTCCGCCGTCTCGGCCCTGATCCGCGGGCTTTCCTGCAAGACGAGCGAGACGGTCGATTTGGAGACGCCGGCAGCGGCGGCAATGTCCTGAATGGTCGGACCAGATTTCATGTTGCTTTGCACAATTGGAACGTTCCAAAAAGTGTTTGACAGCGTGAATTCAGTCTACTACAGTCCGTTGGAACGATCCAACGAATGTGAGTTGGAACGTTCCAACGGAGAGAGACAATGTCCAATATTCGCTGGGCGCTGATCGGCGCCAGCACCATCGCCGACGAGTGGATGATCAACGCGATACGGTCGCAACCTGACGGCTCGATAGAAGCCGTCGTCAGTGGCAACGAGGACCGCGCCCGTGAATTCGCACAAAAGCACGGTATCCCGCTTGCCTCGACGGATCTGGACGCGGTCCTCGCCGACCCGGCCATCGACGCCGTCTACATCAGCAGCACCAACGAAAAACACCTCTCTCACGTTCTGGCCGCAGCGAAAGCCGGCAAGCACGTCCTTTGCGAAAAGCCTCTTGCCCTCTCCGAGGTCGAGGCGGCACACATGATCGAAGCATGTGCTGCTCATAAGGTGATTCTCGGCACCAACCACCATCTGCGTTGCGCGGCATCGCACCGGAAGATGCGCGAACTCATCCGCGCCGGCGCCGTTGGAAAACCGCTTTATGCGCGGGTTTTTCACGCAGTCTGCTTGCCGCCGCATTTGCGCGGCTGGCGGATCGAAAGCCAGGACGCAGGCGGCGGTGTCGTCCTCGACATCTCCGTTCACGACGTCGATACGTTGCGTTTCCTTCTCGACGATGAACCGCTCGAGGTCAGCGCGCTCACCGCTTCGGGATCCCTGGGAACGGCCGGACTCGCCGACGGCGTGATGGCCATCATCCGCTTCCGGAACGGCGTGCTCGCGCAAATTCACGACGCATTCACAGTTCCCTATGCACCGACAGGCCTGGAGGTCCACGGAACAGAAGGATCGCTGTCGGCGCGTGACGTCATGACTCAGCGCGCCGTGGGGCAAGTCGAGCTTCGATCCGCGCGCGGCATCGAACTCATCGATATCGCACACGGCGATCTGTACGTCACCGCGGTTGCCCAGTTTCATCGCGCGATCACAGAGGGACAGGAACCCGCTGCGACGGGCGTTGACGGATACCGCTCCCTGATTACCGCACTGGCTCTCGTGCGGTCCGCCGAAACAGGCGAGCACGTGACGGTCCCTGCTCAATTTGCGCGTTAAGAATGTCCGAGGAGATTCACTGTGGGTCCTAGCAAAGTCATTTCACTGGCAGCCGCCGCGAGCCTGATCAACGACGGCGACGTCGTCACCGTGAGTTCGTCCAGCGGATTGGGATGTCCGGATGCAATGCTCGCCGCCATCGGCGCGCGCTTCGAAGAAGAGAACCATCCGCGCAATCTGACGTTGCTTCATCCGATCGCCGCAGGCGATATGTACGGCATCAAGGGCATCGATCACGTTGCGAAGAAAGGGCTGATCGACACGGTCATTGCCGGTTCGTTTCCGAGCGGTCCATCGAGTCTGCCCATGCCGGACATCTGGCACATGGTCGTCGACAACGACATCCGCGCCTACAACCTGCCCAGCGGCGTGCTTTTCGACATGCATCGCGAAGTTGCAGCGAAACGGCCGGGCGTATTGACGAAGGTCGGTCTGGACACGTATGTGGACCCGTCCCGCCAGGGCGGTGCGATGAACCCGCGAGCTGCAGAGCAGCCAATCGTCGAGAAGGTTTCTTTCGCTGGCGACGAGTGGCTGTACTACAAGAACTTCGTTCCGCAAGTTGCGATCGTGCGCGCCACGACCGCGGATGAGCGCGGCAATCTGTCGTTCGAGCACGAAGGAGCGCTTCTTGGCGGACGCGATCAGGCGCTGGCCGTTCGCAACAACGGCGGCATCGTGATCGCGCAGGTCAAACGCGTGGTCAAGGCCGGCTCACTGCATACGCAGGCGGTGCATATCCCCTGCAATCTCGTGGACCATGTCGTCGTCGATCCTGAACAGAAGCAGACAACGCAGATCGAATACGACCCGGAAATCAGCGGCGAAGTGAAGCTGCCGGATAGCGCCTTTGCTTTCGCCGACTGGAACGCGGACAAGGTCATCGCGCGGCGCGCAGCGATGGAACTCGCGCAGAACGACGCGGTGAATCTCGGCTTCGGCATCTCGGCCAACGTCCCGCGAATTCTGCTCGAGGAAGGCTACCGCGACGACGTGACCTGGGTGATCGAGCAAGGCGCGGTCGGCGGCGTTCCTCTACTCGGCTTCGCGTTCGGCTGTTCGGGCAATGCAGACGCGATCATGCCCTCGCCTTCGCAGTTCGTGTATTTCCAGGGCGGCGGATTCGACGTCTCGCTGCTGTCGTTCCTGCAAGTCGACCGCTTCGGCAACGTGAACGTCTCGAAGCTGCCCAGCAAACCCTATCTGACCGCCGGCTGCGGCGGATTCATCGACATCACGACTCACGCGAAGCGGTTAGTGTTCAGCGGCTACTTTACGGCCGGCGCGAAACTCGAAGTGGGCGATGGCCGCCTGACCATCCTCAAGGAAGGCAAGAAGAAGTTCATCGCTGACGTAGACCACGTCACGTTCAGCGGCCGCATGGGCCGGCAACGAAATCAGGAAGTACTTTACGTCACCGAACGCTGCGTGATCCGGCTCGGCTCTGATGGACTCGAGGTAACCGAAATAGCCCCCGGCATCGATCTGCAACGAGATGTGCTGGATCAGTCCGACATCCATCTCGCAGTCTCCCCCGCGCTCAAAACCATGGACGCGTCGATCTTCACGGACGAGCGCTTTGGCTTGAAGCTCAAGGAGGCCCGTCATGTCTGATCAGCCACTGATCCAGATCGACAGGACAGGAGCGGTTGCCGTCGTCACGCTCAATCGGCCCGAGAAGCTGAATTCCCTCACGCCTTCCATGCTGGACCAGTTGGAGGCCGCAGCCGGAAGTCTCGAAGCCGATACGACGCTGCGCGCCGTCGTGCTCACCGGCGCCGGCGAGCGGGCCTTCTGCGTCGGTGCGGACATCAACGAATGGGCAGCGCTCGCCCCGCTCGACATGTGGCGCCTCTGGGTCACCCGCGGTCATCGGATCTTCGATCGTTGGGCTGCGCTGCGTCTGCCGGTTGTCGCCGCCATCAACGGCCCCGCATTAGGCGGTGGTCTGGAACTCGCCGCTGTCGCGGACGTGCGCGTGGCGGACCCCGCGGCGACCTTCGCGCTGCCCGAGGCAAGCATTGCCACCTGTCCCGGCTGGTCGGGCACGCAGCGTCTCGTTTCGCTGATCGGCCCCAGCCATGTCAAATCGCTCGCGTTGACGGCCCGGCGGATCGATGCGCAACGCGCCTATGGAATCGGCCTCGTGGACGAACTTTCCGAACCGAAACAGTCGCTCGACATGGCCATCGCGCTGGCCGAAAAAATCGCGACGCTGGCGCCGGTCTCCGTACAACTGACCAAGCAACTGATCAACGCCGCCTCTGGCCACGGAGCAGGCGCCACCCTGGAAGCGATGGCGGGTGCCTTGTCCGCAACGACGAATGACGCGCGCGAAGGTATGGCCAGCTTCCGTGAACGCCGCAAGGCGCAATACGAGGGTCAATGAAATGACGAACGCATCCGCAATTCCCGCAGCCCCTGCTCTGCTGATGAGCGCTACGGCGCCCACGCAAGACAGCTTCAACGGCAGGATGTACATCAACGGCGTGTGGACCGAAGCGCGGGACGGTATGCGCTTCGAGCGACGCAGCCCGGCGCATGGACACGTCGTCAGCACATTTCCGGAGGCGACTTCCGCGGACGTCGAAGCAGCGATCAAAGCCGCTGATTCGGCACTCCGGCAAGGAACGTGGCCGAAACTCAATGGCGCCGAGCGCGCCCGGATTCTTCTCGCGGTCGCTGAAGGGATCAAGGCTCGCGTCGAAAAGATGTCGCTTCTCGAATCGCTCGAAACCGGCAAACCGCTTGCGCAGGCGCGCGGCGAAGTGTCCGGCTGTGTCGATCTCTGGCAATACGCGGCGAGTCTCGCGCGCACCATCAGCGGCGACGCCTACGACAGCCTCGGCGAAGACATGCTTGGCATCGTGCTGCGTCAGCCGATCGGCGTCGTCGGCCTGATCACGCCCTGGAATTTCCCGCTGTGGATCCTTTCGCAAAAGCTTCCCTTCGCGCTTGCGGCAGGCTGCACCTGCATCGTCAAACCGAGCGAGCTGACCTCGAGTACCACCGTCATGCTGATGGAGGTACTCGAGGAAGCCGGTGTGCCTCCGGGTGTCGTCAATGTCGTGACCGGCAAAGGTCCGACGGTCGGCCAGCCGCTTGCCGAACATCCCGCGATCGACATGCTGTCGTTTACCGGTTCGACCCGCGTGGGCAGCATGCTCGGCGGGCTGGCGTCGAAGAACCTGAAGAAGATCGCGCTGGAACTCGGCGGCAAGAACCCGCAGATCGTCTTCCCTGACTGCGACTGGGAAGCGATGATCGATGCGGTCGTCTTCGGCGTGTATTTCAACGCCGGCGAATGCTGCAACAGCGGCAGCCGTGTACTCGTCCACGAATCCATTGCGGAACGCTTCGCCGAGGCGGTCGTCGAGCGTGCGAAGCAGGTGCCTGTCGGCGACCCGCTGCACCCGGATTGCAAGGTCGGTGCGATCGTCAGCGAAAACCAGTTGCGCGACATTCTCGGCAACGTCGACAAGGGTGTCGAAGCCGGCGCCCGGCTGCGTCTCGGCGGCAAACGCTACGACGCGAAAGGCCTGTATCTGGAGCCGACGATCATCAGCGATGTCACGCCGGACATGGGCATCGCCCGCGACGAGATCTTCGGCCCGGTCCTCGTGATTATTCCCTTCTCCGACGCGCAGCAAGCGATCGATATTGCCAACGACACGGCTTATGGCCTCTCCGCGGCGGTCTGGAGCAGCAACATCGACACGTGCCTCGCCGTTGCGCGCGGCGTGGATGCCGGGACGGTCTGGGTCAATACATTCCTCGACGGCTACCCGGAGTTGCCCTTCGGCGGATTCAAGTCGAGCGGCGTGGGACGTGAGCTCGGCAAACAGGCGGTCGAAGACTACACCGAGACAAAAACGATTCAGCTTCACATCGGGGAACGGAAGAACTGGTGGTTACCGCGCCCGGCGGCCTAACCCAACCCTCATCACCTGGTCACGGCGATCTGTCGCTGTGGAATCGAAAAGAACGCCCATCAAGGGAGCGTAATCATGGAGACGAAGATGTTCAGGAAACGCATTGTTGCGATCGCGGCGGGACTGCTCGCCTGCCACGCCCTGTCTGCCGTTGCGGCCGACACCAGGGAGGTGGAAGTGATGCACTGGTGGACGTCCGGCGGCGAGGCGAAGGCCTTGAGCGTACTCAAGGACGATCTCAAACAGAAGGGTTATGCATGGAAGGACAGCCCGATCGCCGGCGGCGGCGGCGAAGCTGCGCGAACGGTGCTGCGTGCACGCGTGGCCTCGAACAATCCCCCGGACGCCATGCAGATGCTTGGCTTCAGTGTCCAGGACTACGCGGAACAGAGCCTTCTTACGCCGCTCGATAGCGTGGCGTCCAAGGGCGGCTGGGACAAGCTGATCCCTGCTCCGATCCAGCGCTTTTCGAAGGCGGACGGCCACTGGTACGCCGTACCCATCGACGTGCACAGCACCAACTGGATCTGGGCCAACAAAAAGATTTTCGACGAACTGAAGCTGACGCCGCCGCAAACCTTCGACGCACTGGTGGCCGACGCGGACAAAATCCGCAAGGCGGGCTATGTGCCGCTCGCCCACGGCGGCCAGGCATGGCAGGAAGCGACGATCTTCGACAGCGCCGTGATGTCGGCTGGCGGCCCAAAGTTCTATACGGACGCGATGGTCAATCTCGACACCAAGGCGCTCGGCTCGAAGACGATGGAAAAGGCCTTCGATCAGATGCGCAAGCTGCGCGGCATGGTCGATCCTAACTTCTCCGGCCGCGACTGGAACCTCGCGACCTCCATGGTCATCACCGGCAAGGCGGCCATGCAGATCATGGGCGACTGGGCCAAAGGCGAATTCGCCAATGCGGGCAAGAAGGCCGGCGTCGACTATCTGTGCATGCGCTATCCCGGCACCCAGGGCGACTTCATCTTCGTGACCGATCAGTTCGCCACGTTCAAGGCCGGCAGCGACCGGCAGGCAGGCGAATACGCGTTCTCGGAAGCGGTGATGGACAAGGGCGTGCAGGCCAGATTCAATCAGGTGAAGGGCGCGGTTCCGGCCCGCCTCGATGTTCCGTCCGACGGTTTCGACGAATGCGGCGTGAAATCGATGAACGACATGCGCACCGCGCTGAAGAACGGAACCATGGTCGGCAGCTTCGCCCATGGCCAGGCCATGCCGGAAGCGTCGAAGACCGCGATGTACGACGTGGTGACCCACTTCTTCAATTCGAATCAGTCGTCTGCCGACGCAGTGAAGGCACTCGTGAAGGCCGTGGAGAACTCGAAGTAATCGACTAGCCGGCGACGCGAGATGCTCCTGGGTATCCGCGTCCCCCGTGTACTCGTTGTACCTGATGTGCAGGTGACACCATGCTCTTACACAATCGCGCCCATTCAGTCGACGCGGCCGCTTCATTGAACCGGTCCGCCGAGCCGAGCGTGAAAAAACGCTCTCTTCGCAACCAGTTCGAAGCGGTTCTTCCCAAGCTCGTTCTCAGCCCGACGCTGATCGTTACGCTTATCTTCGTGTACGGCTTTATCGCCTGGACGACAATCCTCTCGTTCACGCGATCTCGCGCATTCGCCAACTTCAAGTGGGCGGGCTTCCTCCAGTACTCGCGTATCTGGGAGCATCCGCGCTGGCATGTAGCGGTCACGAACCTGGGCATCTACGCATCGCTCTATGTCGTGCTATGTCTCGTGATCGGTCTCACGCTCGCCATTCTTCTCGACCAGCGCATCAGAGCCGAAGGCGGCCTGCGTGCGGTGTTTCTCTATCCGATGGCCCTATCGTTCATCGTCACGGGCACGGCGTGGAAGTGGATCCTGAATCCCGGCCTCGGGCTCACCAAGCTGTTTCATGACTGGGGTTGGACGACGTTCCAGTTCGACTGGATCATCAATGACGACATGGCCATCTATACGGTCGTGATCGCCGCGGTGTGGCAGGCCTCCGGCTTTGTGATGGCGATGTTTCTCGCGGGACTGCGCGGGATCGACCAGGAAATGATCAAGGCCGCATCGATCGACGGCGCGCGGATGCCTGCGATCTACCGCCGCATCATCATTCCGCAGCTGCGTCCCGTGTTCATCTCCGCGCTGGTCATTCTTGTACACCTGGCCGTCAAAAGCTACGAGCTGGTGATCGCGTTGACCGGAGCCGGACCGGGCTACGCCACCGAGTTGCCGTCGACGTTCATGTATTCGTTCACCTTCACGCGTAACGAACTCGGCATGGGCGCCGCGAGCGCTGTGATGATGCTGTGCACCGTCGCGGCCATCATGGTGCCGTACCTCTACTCCGAAATGCGCCCCCGCCGGACGGCGGGTGGGCATTAAGCGATTCATAGAGACTGATTCATAGAGCCTGATTCACAAAGCCAAGGAGACAATGATGGCTGCCAAATCATGGGACTCGCCACAAATGGTGGTGGGCAAGCACAACTACATCTCACGCATCGTGATCTACTCGATGCTGGCTATCACAGCCGTGGTGTACCTCATACCGCTGCTGGTCATGCTTCTGACGTCGCTCAAACCGCTGCCGGAAGTCTACGCGGGCAATATCCTCGCGCTGCCTCACGAATGGACTATCGCCGCGTGGGAGAAGGCGTGGGGTTCGGCGTGCGTGGGCCTCGATTGCTCAGGTGTCAAAGGCTTCTTCTGGAACTCGTTCCGGATGGTGTTTTCAGCCGTGGCGCTCTCCACCTTGATCGGCGCACTGAATGGCTACGTACTGACCAAGTGGCGTTTCAAGGGCGACAACGTGTTGTTCGCGCTCGTCCTGTTCGGTTGCTTCATTCCGTTTCAGATCGTCCTCATCCCGATGGCGTCGTTCCTCGGAAAAGTGGGCCTCGCACAGTCGATCCCCGGCCTCGTCTTCGTCCACGTCGTGTATGGCCTCTGCTTTACGACGCTCTACTTTCGCAACTACTACATCGCGTTTCCGGATGAACTCGTCAAGGCGGCGATGATCGACGGCGCCCGCTTCTTCCGGATTTTCTTCCGGATTCTGCTGCCGAATTCGGTGCCGATCATCACCGTCACCGTGATCTGGCAATTCACGAATATCTGGAATGACTTTCTGTTCGGCGCATCTTTCACGACCGGCAGTTCCGCGCCGATCACGGTCGCGCTCAACAACATCGTCAACACGTCCACCGGTGTGAAGGAATACAACGTGCAGATGGCAACGGCAATGATCGCCGCGCTGCCGACGCTGCTCGTCTACGTCATTGGCGGTCGCTACTTCGTTCGCGGTTTGATGGCCGGTTCGGTCAAGGGGTAAGAAAATGTCTTCTCTGCACGTATCGAATGTCCGCAAGGCATACGGCTCCACTGAAATTCTTCGCGAGATCAACATCGATGTCGAAGACGGGGACTTCCTTGTTCTCGTCGGCCCGTCGGGTTGCGGCAAGTCCACCCTGCTCTCGTTGATCGCGGGCCTCGACACGCTGAGCGGCGGCGAGATTCGCATCGGCGACGACAAGGTCAACGATCTCCATCCGAGCGAACGCGACATCGCGATGGTGTTCCAGAGCTACGCGCTGTATCCCAACATGACCGTCGGACAGAACATCAGCTTCGGTCTCGAGATGCGCAAGGTGTCGAAACCGGCGCGCGAGAAGGCTGTGCAGGATGCCGCGCGCCTCCTGCAGATCGAGCATCTGCTCGACCGTCGCCCGGCTCAGCTTTCCGGCGGTCAACGGCAGCGCGTCGCAATGGGCCGCGCGCTCGTGCGGCACCCAAAGATCTTTCTCTTCGACGAACCGCTCTCGAATCTCGACGCCAAGCTTCGCGTCGACATGCGCACCGAGATCAAGAAGCTGCATCAGCGGCTCGGCGCGACGATCGTCTATGTCACGCACGATCAGATCGAGGCGATGACGCTTGCCACCAGAATCGCCGTAATGAAGGGTGGCGTCCTGCAGCAGCTCGGCACGCCCTCGGAGGTGTACAACACGCCCGCGAATACCTTCGTGGCGACCTTCATGGGCTCACCGTCGATGAATCTGATTCCGGCTCGCATCGAGCAAAGGAACGGCTCGCTCAACCTTCATATCGGCACCGGTGAGGATGCGATCGATCTGGCGTTGCCGGCTCAACCGGCGGCTGTGGAGCGGTATGTCGGAAAGAACGTGATCGCGGGTCTTCGGCCGGAGGCGATCGGCGTCGAGAACGAGCGCGCAACGTCGTCATTCCGCACGGTTCCCGTGAAGATCAACGTGCTCGAGCCGACCGGACCCGATACGTTGGCCGTTCTGGAATTCGGCGGCATGGAGGTGTCGGCGCGCTTGGGCGCCGATATGCCTCACCGGTCAGGAGAGCGCTGCGAATTACGAGTGGATCTCTCGAAACTCGTCCTGTTCGATGCCGAAACGGAAGCCCGGATTCATTGAGCCACGAACGGCGCTGCGGCGTCTCGCGCATAGAAAGATGGTGTAGCCATGAGCAATTCAGAGGGAAAGTATCCGACCGCACTGGTAACGGGCGGCCGGCGAGGCATCGGTCGGTCGATCTGCGTTGCGCTTGCGCGTCGCGGGTTCGACGTGGTGTTGACGGATGTCGTGCAGGATGAAGAGGCGGAGCACACCTGCGCGCTGATTCGGCGGGAAGGCCGGGACGCTCTCTTTGTGCAGAGCAACCTGAGCGACCTCGGTTCGCATGCCGGCGTTCTCGAGAAGGCCGTTCGCTTCAAAGGCGGCATCGAGTGCCTGGTGAACAACGCGGGAGTGGGTTCACCAAGCCGCGGAGATCTGCTCGACGTTTCGTCCGAAGCGTTCGACGCCGTGCTCGGCGTCAATCTACGCGGAACGTTTTTCATGTCGCAAGCAGTGGCCCGCCACATGACGGCCACGCCATCCGGCTTCGCCCGCTCGATCATCACGGTCTCGTCGGTATCCGCGGAGATGGCCTCACCCGAACGCGCCGAGTATTGCCTGTCGAAATCCGCCTTGCCGATGATGAACCGGCTCTTCGCGCTCCGCCTGGCGAGCGCGAATATCGCCGTCTTCGAGGTCAGGCCCGGGATCATCAGAACGCCGATGACAGCAGGCGTCGCGCAAAAATACGAGGCGCGCTTCGAACAAGGCCTCGTCCCGGCCGGGCGCTGGGGCGAAAGCGAAGAGGTCGGCCAGGCGGTCGCCACGCTGGCCGACGGCTCTCTCCCGTTCGCCACCGGCAGTGTGCTGAACGTGGACGGCGGCCTGTCTATTCCCGCTTTTTGAAGCCGACTGACATGAAAACGACAATATACGACTACGTGATTGTGGGCGGCGGTTCGGCGGGCTGTGTACTGGCCAATCGCCTCAGTGCCGATCCTTCGGTGAAGGTCCTGCTGCTCGAAGCGGGAGGCTCGGACCGTCATCCCTTCTTTGCGATGCCGGCAGGCTTCGCGAAGATGACAAAGGGAATCGGTTCATGGGGCTGGTACACGGTGCCGCAGAAGCATCTGAACAATCGTGTACTGCGCTTTACGCAGGCCAAGGTAATCGGCGGCGGCTCATCCATCAACGCCCAACTGTATACGCGCGGCGTGCCCGCCGACTACGATGAATGGGAAAGCAAGGCCGGCGCCACGGGTTGGTCTTATCGCGACGTTCTGCCCTATTTCAAGCGCTCGGAGAACAATCAGCGCTTTGCCAACGAATATCACGGCTATGGCGGCCCGCTCGGGGTATCGAATCCGATCAGCCCGCTGCCGATCTGCGAAGCGTTCTTTCAGGCCGGACAGGAACTGGGGATTCCCTTCAACCCCGATTTCAACGGTGCGAGCCAGGAGGGACTCGGCTACTACCAGCTCACCCAGCTCGGCGCCCGCCGCTCCTCGACGGCGACCGGCTTTATCAAGCCTGTTCTCGACCGGCCGAACCTGACGGTCCGGATGCAGGCCAGATCGCTGCGTGTGCTTGTCGAGGCGGGCCGGGCGGTCGGCGTGGAACTCGTAGTGGGCAATAGCCGCGATCCGCAAATCGTGCGTGCCGGGCGCGAGGTCATTGTTTCGTCGGGTGCGATCGGGTCACCGAAACTGTTGATGCAATCCGGAATCGGTCCGGCGAGTCATCTGGAATCGGTGGGAATCAAACCCGTGCACAACCTGAAGGGCATCGGAGAGAATCTTCAGGATCACCTGGATCTCTTTGTCATTGCGGAGTGCACCGGCGATCACACCTACGACAAGTACAACAAACTGCACAACGCAGCGTGGGCCGCACTGCAGTACCTGGTGCTGAAGAAAGGGCCTGTCGCTTCCAGCCTCTTCGAAACGGGCGGCTTCTGGTACGCGGATCGCGACTCGCCGTCACGCGACCGATCTCCCGACATCCAGTTTCATCTGGGGTTGGGATCGGGCATCGAAGCGGGCATGGCGAAGCTGAAAAACGCCGGCGTGACGTTGAATACCGCGTACCTTCGCCCTCGCTCGAGAGGCACGGTTCGCCTGGCGAGCTCCGACCCGGCCGCCGCTCCCCTACTCGATCCGAACTACTGGTCCGATCCTCACGATCGCGACATGGCGATCAAGGGCTTACGGATTGCGCGCGACATCATGAGCGCCCCTGCCATGAAGCGGTATGTGCAAAACGAAGTGCTTCCGGGACCGCGCGCGAATACGGACCAGGAGTTGTTCGAATACGCATGCGCGAATGCGAAGACCGATCATCACCCGGTCGGCACATGCAGGATAGGCTCCGCGAGCGATCCGGATAGCGTCGTGACGCCCGATCTTCGTCTGATCGGCCTCGCGGGATTGCGCGTGGTCGACGCGTCGGTCATGCCGTTCGTGCCGTCGTGCAATACCAACGCACCGACGATCATGGTCGCGGAGAAAGCGGCCGACATGATCATTCAATCCAGACAGTGAGAGGATTTCATGCAGATCAATCTACCATCCCACGACGGCGCGATCCAAAGCTACGTGATGCAGCATCAGGAAGACGCGGTGCCTCCCAAGACGCTCCCTGTTTTCAACCGTATCGCCTATGCGGCGGCGCACGTCGTAGTCGATCCGCGCACGGCGTATGAGCCGTGGGGTGATGCGCCTCGGGTCGATTGGGATAGCACGCTTGCGTTCCGCGAGTATCTCTACGGGCTCGGCTTCAAAGTGGCCGAAGCGATGGACACCGCACAGCGAGGCATGGGTATCGGCTGGCCGACCGCGGCTGAACTGATCCGGCGCAGCATCGCACATGCCCGCACTATTCCAGGCGCCGACCTTGCCTGTGGGGCAGGCACCGACCATCTGGACAATTCGCGCCGCCACACGCTGTCGGACATCATCAATGCATACAACGAGCAATTCGAGGTGGTGGAGTCCGCGGGCGGTCGGCCGATCATGATGGCTAGCCGCGCGCTCTGCGCGGCGGCCCGGTCTGCCGACGACTACAAAAACGTCTATGACGCGGTGATCTCCCCGTCTCGCAACAAGGTCGTCCTGCACTGGCTTGGCGAGGCATTCGACGCTTCCCTTGCAGGCTACTGGGGCAGCAGCAACGTGCAGACTGCGATGGCAACAGTCCTCGACATCATCAGACAGCACCGCAGCAATATCGAGGGCATCAAGATATCGCTGCTGAACGCCGAATACGAATGCCAGCTGCGGTCCCAGCTTCCCGAAGGCGTCTTGATGTTCACCGGCGACGATTACAACTACGGCGACCTGATCGCCGGCGACAGCACCGGCAAATCGCACGCGCTGCTGGGTATCTTCGATCCGATCGCGCCGGTCGCGTCCCGGGCGCTGACGGCGCTTGCCGCAGGCGATCTCGAACACTACCACCAGTTGATTGCGCCGACGGTCTCACTGTCGCGAGAGTTGTTCGTCGCGCCGACGCAGTATTACAAGGCCGGCGTGGTGTTTCTCGCGTGGCTCAACGGCCATCAAAGTCATTTCTCGATGGCGGGTGGCATGCAATCGGCACGGTCCGTCCTGCATTACGTGAACTTGTTCAGAAAGGCAGACGGATCCGGCGTTCTGATTCGGCCGGAACTGGCGCGTCGCCGGATGGGCGAATTCCTCAGCCTCCATGCTGGGATTGAAAACTAGCGGCGAAATTGGCGAATCCGGTTTGCCGGCTATGCAATCGCAAATTCAAAACCACGACGAATGTCCGTGCATCAAGGACAAGGAGACAAAACATGACGGGACATGCAGCCACCAATATCTCAACGACTCATGAGACGGCCGGTACGGTCACAAGCACGGATCTTAGACGCGTCATTAGCGCCAGCGTCGCCGGCAGCGCGATGGAATGGTACGACTTCAGTATCTACGGTACTGCGTCGGCGCTGATATTTTCGGATCTGTTTTTCCCGGGGCTCGACAAGTCGGCCGGGCTGCTGGCGATATTCGGCGCATATGCCGCCGGATTCTTTGCGCGCCCCTTCGGCGGACTTTTCTTCGGCTGGCTCGGCGACAAGCACGGGCGCAAGAGTGTGCTCGTTGCGACCGTACTGCTGATGGGCGGCTCGACATTTTGTATCGGCCTTCTACCCACCTATAACCAGGTCGGCGTCTGGGCAGCGGTGTTTCTGGTGGCGCTCCGGCTCCTGCAGGGCTTCGGCGCCGGAGCGGAACAAGCCGGCGCCTCGCTGATCGTTTCAGAATTCGCCCCGCCCGCCCGGCGCGGCTTTTATGCCGCCCTGCCGTTCGCCGGATGCATTGTCGGCATATTGCTGGCGAATGGAATATTCACCCTGGTGCAGCGCCTGCCCAAGGACGAGTTTCTGAGCTACGGATGGCGCGTGCCGTTTCTGTTCAGCGCCGTTGTCATTGTCGCGGGCATCGTTATCCGGATGCGGGTCAAAGAGAGTCCGGTCTTCGAGGAGATCAAGAAGACGGGTCATGCAAGCAAACGTCCCGTGCGCGATCTGATGTCTGAAGCCCGCGGCACCTTGCTCGTCGCATTCTGCCTTCGGGTTGGCGAGAACGGTTCATCCTATCTGTATCAGGTGTTCGCACTGAGCTATCTGACCAAGGTGCTGCTGGTCGACAAATCGGTCGGCACAATCGGCGTTACGATCGCGGCGGCGCTTGCGGTGTTGACCATTCCATTGATGGGCTGGCTTTCCGATCGATTCGGCCGGCGCCTGATGTACCGCCTTGCCGCCCTCTTTACCTGCCTCTGGGCGTTCCCGGCATTCTGGCTGTTCGGCACTCAGGATCCTGTGCTGATTGTTTTCAGCATGGCGATGGCGATAGGCGTCGGCGTGTTCGGGATGTATGGCATCCAGGGTGCATACTTCCCCGAACTGTTCAATGCTCGCTATCGATATACCGGCATTGCCGTAAGCAAAGAGTTCGCAGCAGTGGCGTCGGGCGGTATCGCACCGTTCATTGCCGCGGCTTTGCTGGCGTGGACACACGGTGCGTACTGGCCGATCGCAACGTATATCGGCGTGCTCGCGGGGATAAGCTTCACGGCGACTTTCTTTGCGCCCGAAACACGCGGAATCAGCTTGCGAAAGTAAGGGGCGACGCGAGAACGGCAGCCGGGGTAAGGACGCCGTTCCCGAAATCCGCCCGTTGCGTCTAAACACCCGCCAGCGCCGGCAGCTCTGCGTCATACGACACGCGCTCGCGCCGGCTGCTCATCGGCGACCGACGTGTCTCGTGGCTCAGATGCGGCGCGCTGTCGACGCGCGTCGGTACGCACGCCGGGTAGCGTGAGTTCTTCTTCTCGAGAATGGCCCGGCTCAGAAACTCGGCGCTATACGCTTTCAGCAAATGCGCATGGTGCGCTTCGATGTACGCGGTAATCCTCGCCTGTTCACCGTCGATCATAGCCAGCGACGCCAGCGTGCGCGCGTCCCAACGGAAGCGCAGGCCGAGTTCGTCGAAAGCGGTGTTATAGGCGCACAGTTGCGCCCGGATTTCCGCATCATGCGCGCTGTCGCCTGCGTCGAATTGGGAGGGGTTCATGGTCGTCTCCTTCAGGCAGATGGTATGGACCAAGAATAGGAGCGAGCATAAATAAACAACAGTTAAAGTTATTGTGAATAACGATAGTGTTTTGTTTATGCATGTTCGCCGCCCAGAACGACGAACCCACACTCAGAGCTGGGAAACCCTATATTAGGGATACCTAATACAAACCATAAAATATTTTAACTTTCACCGATTGCCGTTCTCGCGCAGCATGCCCCCACACTCGCCGCACGCGCAGCTACTTCTACTCAGTTGTCGCGCGATCAACGAGGTAAGGGTTTTCGTTAATGAAATGCCCTCTGGCCGACCATTGGCGCTTCATTGCCGGCACACAAACCGGCGATCAAGCGATTCGACTAGGTAAGTCCAACGTGCCGCTCGAGCGCGACGGAATCTACAGGAGACGGAGACATGGGCTATTCCAACGTAGCCGGGAGAGGCAGGACGGCGTTCAGGCATAACCGCTGGGTGCAACTGGCGATCGGCATCGTGTGCATGGGGCTCGTCGCGAACCTGCAATATGCGTGGACGCTTTTCGTCGTACCAATGGACAACGCGCACCATTGGGGCCAGACGGCGATTCAGACCGCGTTCACGATCTTCATCGTCACCGAAACGTGGCTCGTGCCCGTCGAAGGCTGGCTCGTCGACAAGTTCGGGCCGCGCCCGGTTGTGATCGGCGGTTCGCTGTGCGCGGCGCTCGGCTGGATCATCGACGCGCATGCGAGCAGTCTCACCGCGCTATACGTCGCGGCGGTGATCGCCGGTATCGGTGCGGGTTGCGTGTACGGCACCTGCGTCGGCACGGCGCTCAAATGGTTTCCGGACAAGCGCGGTCTCGCGGCCGGTTTGACGGCGGCCGGTTTCGGCGCCGGCGCCGCGCTCACCGTGATTCCGATCGCCAATATGATCCAGCGTTCGGGCTACGAGCACACGTTCATGTTCTTCGGCATTTTCCAGGGCGTCTGCATTCTGCTGCTCGCCACCATGCTGATACGGCCGAAACCGCCCGCAACCGCGGTCGCGGCCAGACGCGTGGTCGCAACCAGGATCGACTACTCGCCCGGCGAGATGATCCGTTCGCCGCTCTTCTGGGTGCTGTACCTGATGTTCGTGTTCGTCGCGGCCGGCGGCATCATTGCAACCGCGCAGCTTGGGCCGATCGCGAAGGAATTCGGCTTTGCCAGGCTGCCGGTGAATCTGATGGGCATCACCCTGCCGCTGTTGACGATGACGCTGTCGATAGACAATCTGTGCAACGGCTTCACGCGTCCGTTGTGCGGTTTTCTGTCGGACCGCATCGGCCGCGAGAACACGATGTTCATGATCTTTCTCGGCGAAGGCGTCGCGCTGCTGGGGCTCATGCAGTTCGGCCACGATCCGTACGCATTCATGTTCTTCGCAGCCATCGTGTTCCTGTGCTGGGGCGAGATCTTCTCGATCTTCCCGGCGACCTGCGCGGACACGTTCGGTAGCAAATACGCCGCGGCCAATGCGGGGACGCTCTATACCGCGAAGGGGACCGCGTCGATGCTGGTGCCGATAGCATCGGTGCTGTCGGCGAACGGCGGGTGGAGCACAGTGTTCATCTCGGCGGCGGTGGTATCGATTGCGGCAGCTGTGTCCGCGAAGTTCGTCCTCGCGCCCATGAGAAAGCGCTGGATCGAGCACTCGGGTGCGCCGGCCGGCGTAGTTGTCGCCGAAGCGCGGTTGCAGCCGTTGTCCGGCGGCTCGCGTGAATGAATGGCAACGTGAGCGTGAATGACAACTTGAGCGCGTAGCTCACAGCCCAACTGGATTCGCCTGCCGCAGCGGCATAGGCTGCTGCGGCGGCAGCCCTGCCCTCGCACCGCGTTCGACGGTGCTGCGTCGCGACCTGCAGCTTGCTGCACGGTCGCTTTCCGCGCTTCCCCATCTAATATGTATAGCGCGTACGGAACGGCACGCGCTTCCCGGCTAAAACCCGTGGATTACACCACCTGGACTAATATCTGTATGTGATATATGGTATTAAATATATTTAAATGACTCGCTCGCGCGTCCCGAGCAACGAATCCTCAAACTGGGAAGCACTGTCAATGGCTGATACGCAATCCGATGTTCTTCCAGCGGCTCGGCCACTAACGCTCGTGCCGATCAACGCGACTGCTTCGCTGCGCGACCAGGCCTACGCCAAGTTGAAGCAGGCGATTGCCGAAGCCGACATCTATCGCTCGCGCGAAGAGATCCGGCTCGACGAAAAAGAACTCACAGAGGCGCTCGGCGTCAGCCGGACGCCGGTTCGCGAAGCGATGACGCTGCTCGAGCAGGAAGGGTTTCTGCGCACCGTGCCGCGCCGCGGTATCTACATCCAGCGCAAGACGAAGAAAGAGATCGTCGACATGATCCACATGTGGGCGGCGCTCGAAAGCATGGCGGCGCGCCTCGCCACGCAGCGCGCGTCCGACTCCGAGATCGCCGCGCTCAGGCGCATGTTCGACGACTTTCGCGACACCACGCCGGCCGAGCACATCGACGAGTATTCGGAGGCGAACATTACGTTCCATCAGTCGATCGTGCAGCTATCGCAATCGCAGATTCTGCTCGATACGATGAAGAATCTGTTCGTCCATGTCCGCGCGATTCGCAAAATGACGATCTCGCAGAGCGACCGGGCATCGCGCTCGATTGTCGATCACATGCGCATCATCGAGGCGCTGGAGCGGCGCGATACCGAGCTGGTCGAGAGCCTCGTGCGGCAGCATTCGCTCGAGCTGGCGGCGTTCGTCGAAGCGAACTGCGATTTCCTCGACTGAGCCTGAAATCATCTTCGGCGCGACATAAAGGCTTCGCATAGGAGCCGGTCGCCGCATCTCGTAAGAACCGCCAGGCACTGCCACGCTTTCAGCGTCGCAGTGCTTTTTTATTCTCCCTCGCAAGGGGCCAGACCTCGACAGAGCGTCGGCCAACCCTTCTCTTTCGTCACCGACGCCCGCCAAACCAGTGGTCAAAAATGCAGCGCCCGCGCAATTCCGGCTCCGCCGGCGATTTGTGCGGCGCAACCGCTCACACCCCGCACCGGCCTTTAAATACAAGCACGCACAGACTAGCTGCAATGCAGCAATCCACCCGTCATAGAAAAACTCGCTTGACTAATACTGTGTGTGGAATATTGTATATCACGAACCACACAACGCCCCAGCTTCGGAGGAGAGACGTCATGGCAGAAGCCGACAGCACCACAGCAGAAGAGACCTTGAAACAACAGGCGACGGAGACGACCGACGGATTCCACATCGTCATCGATGCACTGAAACTAAACGACATCAACACCATCTTTGGGCTGGTCGGTATCCCCATCACCGACCTGGCGCGGCTTGCCCAGGCGGAAGGGATGCGTTTTATCGGCTTCCGTCACGAACAGCACGCGGGCAATGCGGCGGCCATTGCCGGTTTCATGACGCAAAAGCCGGGCATCTGCCTGACGGTATCGGCGCCGGGCTTTCTGAACGGCCTGACGGCGCTCGCCAACGCGACCACCAATTGCTTCCCGATGATCCTCATCAGCGGCTCCAGCGAGCGCGAAATCGTCGATCTGCAGCAAGGCGATTACGAAGAGATGGATCAATTGAACGCGGCCAAGCCGTACGCGAAGGCCGCATATCGCGTGCTGCATGCGGAAGACATCGGCATCGGCGTGGCGCGTGCGATTCGTGCCGCGGTGTCAGGCCGCCCGGGTGGCGTGTATCTGGACTTGCCGGCCAAGCTGCTCGCGCAAACGCTGGATGCCGTGAAGGCGCAGCAGTCGCTGGTGCGAGTGGTCGACGCCGCGCCGCGTCAGCTGCCCGCGCCGGAATCGGTCAAGCGTGCGATCGACGTCCTGAAGAGCGCCAAGCGTCCGCTGATCCTGCTCGGCAAAGGGGCGGCGTACGCGCAGGCTGACGCGGAGATCCGCGGGTTCGTCGAACAAAGCGGCATTCCGTATCTGCCGATGTCGATGGCCAAGGGTCTGTTGCCCGATACGCACGAGCAATCGGCGTCGGCGGCGCGCTCGTTCGTGCTGCAGGAAGCCGACGTCGTCGTGCTGATCGGCGCGCGGCTGAACTGGCTGCTGGCGCATGGCAAGGGCAAAACGTGGGGCGCGGAGCCGAAGAAGTTCGTCCAGGTCGATATTTCGCCGACCGAAATCGACAGCAACGTCGCGATCGCCGCGCCGGTGATCGGCGATATCGGCTCGTGTGTCGCGGCACTGCGCGCGGGCCTCGATGCGGGCTTCGCGAAGCCGGGCGCCGAGTGGACCGGCGCGATCGCCGAGCGCAAGAACAAGAATCTCGCCAAGATGGCCGCGACGCTCGAGAAGAACCCGTCGCCGATGAATTTCCACAGCGCGTTGCGCGCGATCCGCGATGTGCTGAAGACGCGCCCGGACATCAACGTCGTCAACGAAGGCGCGAACACGCTCGACTACGCGCGCAGCATCATCGACATGGCCGAGCCGCGCAAACGCTTCGATTCGGGCACGTGGGGAATCATGGGCATCGGCATGGGTTTCGCGATCGGCGCGGCGGTGACGAGCGGCAAACCGGTTGTCGCGATCGAAGGTGACAGCGCGTTCGGATTCAGCGGCATGGAACTCGAAACCATCTGCCGTTACGACTTGCCGGTTTGCACGATCGTATTCAACAACAACGGCGTGTATCGCGGCACCGACGTGAACCCGACGGGCGGAAAGGACGTCGCGCCGACCGTGTTCGTGAAGGGTGCGCGCTACGACAGGATGATCGAGGCATTCGGTGGTGTCGGCTACAACGCGACCACACCGGAAGAGTTGACGAAGGCGCTCGTCGAAGCGATCGCATCGGGCAAGCCGACCTTGATCAATGCCGTGATCGATGAAGCGGCGGGCACCGAAAGCGGCCGCCTGACCAATCTGAATCCGCAAAGCGCGGCGATGAAAAAGTAATCCAGAGCAACCCAGGAGATAGCAAAGTGACCAAACCTCTCGACGGCATCAAGATCATCGACTTCACCCACGTTCAAGCCGGTCCCGCGTGCACCCAGTTGCTCGCCTGGTTCGGCGCCGACGTGATCAAGGTTGAAAGACCAGGTTCGGGCGACGTGACGCGCAACCAGTTGCGCGACATGCCCGACGCCGACGCGCTGTACTTCACGATGCTCAACAGCAACAAGAAGTCGCTGACGTTGGACACGAAAAAGCCCGAAGGCAAGGAGGTACTCGAAAAGCTGATCCGCGAATCCGACGTTCTGGTCGAAAATTTCGGCCCGGGCGCGTTGGACCGGATGGGCTTTTCGTGGGAACGCCTGAACGAACTCAATCCGAAGATGATCGTCGCTTCGGTGAAGGGTTTCAGCGACGGCCATCACTACGACGACCTGAAGGTCTACGAAAACGTCGCGCAATGCGCGGGCGGCGCGGCGTCCACCACCGGCTTCTGGGACGGTCCGCCGACCATCAGCGCCGCGGCGCTCGGCGACAGCAACACCGGCATGCATCTGGCGATCGGCATTCTGACCGCGCTGTTGGGGCGCGACAAAACCGGCAAGGGCCAGAAGGTCGCGGTGTCGATGCAGGATAGCGTACTGAACCTGTGCCGCGTAAAGCTGCGGGACCAGCAGCGGCTGGAGCGCGTGGGTTATCTCGAGGAATATCCGCAATATCCGCACGGCGAATTCAGCGATGTGGTGCCGCGCGGCGGCAATGCGGGCGGCGGCGGTCAGCCGGGCTGGGTGCTCAAGTGCAAGGGCTGGGAAACGGATCCGAACGCCTACATCTACTTCACGATCCAGGGTCATGCGTGGGAGCCGATTTGCCGGGCACTCGGCAAACCCGAGTGGATCGATGACCCAGCCTACAAGACCGCTGAAGCACGTCAACCGCATATCTTCGAGATTTTCAAAACCATCGAAGACTGGCTCGCCGACAAGACCAAATTCGAAGCAGTCGACATCTTGCGCAAGTTCGACATTCCGTGCGCGCCTGTGCTGACGATGAAGGAACTGGCCAACGATCCGTCATTGCGCGCGAGCGGCACGATCGTCGAAGTGCCGCACAAGAAACGCGGCACGTATCTGACGGTCGGCAGTCCGATCAAGTTCTCGGATCTGAAGCCGGAAGTCACCGCGTCGCCGCTGCTCGGCGAACACACGGACGAAGTGCTCGCGAGCCTTGGCTACAGTCAGCAGGAAATCGTCAACCTGCGCGAAGTCAAAGCGGTTTAATGGTGTCACGAGGGTGTCACGCGGGGTGTCACGCAGGCCCGGTTGTACGCTCGGGCCTGTGAATACAGCGCCCTGGCGGCGCCGTATCCGATTCAAGGATCTACGTTTTTACATTCGGGGGAACGCCATGCAAAGAGCCATCGACTTCCAGCAACTCGTCAACGCAATCGGCGACGCGATCATCATTTCCGACGCCGGCGGCAGCATCACATTGTGGAACCCCGCGGCCGAACGCATGTTCGGCTTTACGCAAAGCGAGGCGCTGGGAAAGTCGCTGGACCTGATCATTCCGGAACGTTTGCGCGGCCGCCATTGGGACGGCTATCACAAGACCATGGCAACGGGCGAAACCCGTTACGGCAACGACGTGCTGCGTGTGCCCGCCGCGCATAAGGACGGGCGGTCACTGTCGATTGCCTTTACGGTTGCGTTGCTGCATTCGCCGCAAAACGAGCTCACCGGCATCGTCGCCGTGATCCGCGACGAAACCAGCCGCTTCCAGGAAGATCGCTTGCTGCGCAAGCGTCTCGCGGAACTGGAAGCATCCGCGGGCGCATGAGCGGCCACACAGAGTGCACTCATGTCGATCTGAAAGTGTGCGGGCAGCTCTCATGCAGAGCGCGCCGCAAGGCGACTCGCGCTGCTTTCAATCCTTGGCGCAGACTGCCAACGCCTGAACATTCTTAAACAATTTGCCACGACCTGGACGCAAACCTCGCATAGGATATCGAAAGCACGCGTATCGGGATACGGTACGGTGTTTCCGTGAATTACCAACCTGTTGGGAGCATCGATAATGAGCATCTTCGGCGAGATTGTGAACAAGCTGTTCGGAAAAGCAAAACCGGATCAACCAGCGCCTGCAGCGGAGCCGACACCGGATCCCGCGGCAGCCCAGGCTGCCGCCCCGGATGCCACGCCAGCACCTGCGCCTCTGACTGACGTCGACGTCGAAGCCGTGATGGATCAGCTTGTCAGTGAAAGCGGGCAAACGCTGAACTGGCGCACGTCAATCGTTGACACGATGAAGGCGCTCGGCGTCGACAGCAGCCTCGATCATCGCAAGCAGCTCGCCCAGGAACTCAAGTACGACGGCGACACGAACGACTCGGCGAGCATGAATATCTGGCTGCACAAGCAAGTGATGCAGGCGCTGGCGGCGAACGGCGGGAAGTTGCCGCCCGACCTCGCGGCCTGACTTCGCTTTGGGCGAGCGCCTGGCCGAGGGTCTTTCGCCGTTTGTCTCGTCAATTGAACGGGCTGAACCTTGAAAGATCCGTGGAACCTGTATATGTGCGCAATATGTTTGCATATACAGCTCCGGAGGCCGTCATGGAGCGTCTGGTGCGCGTGCGGAATGAACGGGACTGCCGCACGCTCGTGCGGCTGCGGGCGCTGGTCACGATCCGGCAGATACTGGCTTGCCTCAATGATTAGGGTTGCCTGTCAATGAGCCGCGCGCAAGGCTTCGTCCGCGACAGCCAGCCGTGACGCCATGACCTTGACGATAAAACGATGGATTTGCCGCGCGGTCACGGGATCGTCCTGCTCGAGCGCATGCAACGAATCAAATGTCAAACGCCGGACACGCGCAGGGCCGTCTGCGAGTACATCCGCACTACGCGCCCGCTGCGTGTACACCGCCATTTCGCCGACGATCGTACCTGGTCCGAACGAGCGCAGCCTGAGGGATCTCCCGTCCGCAAGCGGCAGTAAGACGGTGACACGGCCGCGCTCGACAAAGTACATGGCGTCCCCCGGCTCGCCGTGACGGAACACCGGCTGCCCCGCGCCAAGCTCGCGCACGTCTAGAAGGGCCAACAGCCTTTCGAGCGCGTATGACGTGAAATGCGGTGCGAGCAGCGCCTCGAAATCCTCTTCGCCGCAAGGCGGCGCGCGTGAATCCGACGCAAGAAGCGTATCTTCGACCCATTCCAGGCCGGCATCCAGCGTAGCGAACTCGTGAATCCTTAGGTTCAGCGTGCCGGTCTTCATGAGCAGTTCACGCGAGCGTGTCGGCAGCCCCGTCAACACCAGGTCCGCATCAATCGTCGCGCACAGCTGCCTGAGCTTGACGAAGCTGACCGATACCGACGCGTCCATGCCGTTGGTCAAAGCGAAGTCGAGCACGACAAAGCGAACCGGCAGCGGCCCGTGCCTCGCCAGCCGTTCGCGCACGCGCTGCAAGATCGAATTGGCGGTGCCAAAGAACAGGAACCCCTGCAGACACGTTCCGCACACCTGTACGCCGAGTTCGTGAAGCCGTTCGGTTGCCTCGATACTGCGCTCAACATTCGATGTGCGGGTACTGCCATCGAACTCCATACGAACGCAACTGACGCGGCCATACAGCAGAGCGAACATCACACATGCGGCGATGACCCCCGCGACGACGCCCGTGACGACGCCGTAGAACGCAATAGCGCCCAGAATAAGCGGTACAAGTAGATACTCATGCCAGTTGAGCTTGCGATACGCACCGACTAGCCACTGGATCAACAGACGCAGTCCAATGAAGAGCTGCAGCCCGACCAGCACTGGTACCGGGAATAGCGCCACCAGGTCCGGCGAGGCGGCCAGCACGAACAGGCACGCGAGGGAGGCGAATACGCCCGCCATACGACTTGTCGCGCCCGCGCGTGCGTTGAGCATCGATCGGTTGAACGACTGGTATCCGACCATCCCGCCTAACATCCCGCTCGCGATGTTAGCTATTCCGGCGGCCCTCATTTCGCGGTTCAGATCGATGTCTTCGCCCGTGGCTGCGCCAATCGCTGTCGAATTCATCAGGATCGTGATCGCCGCAATCGAGGTGACCACGAGCGTCTCCGGCAAGTGCGCAGCGATTGCCGACCAGTCGACGCTCCCACGCGTCAGCAATGCCGGAAGATGCAGTTCTGGAATCCGGATCGGGTGCAGTGCCACGCGCGGAAGCAATAATCCCGTGTTGCGGGCGTCGTCGATCGACAGGCCTGCAGCAAGCAGGAGCAGGTAGAACAGCACGACGCCGAGTGCAAGGGTGATCGGCAGCGCCGCTGGGTGTTTCCAGGTGCGCGACAGGAGCGTGGCTAATGCGCACACCAGCACAGCGGGTGTCCACACCAGCCAGTTCAGGTGCGTCATCAGCGCCAATGTGTGCCAGTTCAAGGATTCGCCGGTCACGACCCGAAATGCGCCGGCTAGCAGGAGGTAGCCAGTACCGGCAAGAAAGCCGCCTACGACCGGGTAAGGCAGGAATTGCAGGGAACGGCTGCGCTTCGACGAACCGACCGCATACAGAATGACGCCCGTCACCACAGAACACAGCGCGATGGCAATCAGCACCGTCAGCAGAATTGTCTGGGGCGTACCGCCGTCAGCCCGCACGCTGCTCGCGACGCCTGCCGCCACACCGGCAAGAAACGCCGTCGCGTTGCCGTCGGGTCCGGCTATATTCACGCGCATCGAACTCGTCAAGGCGATCACCAGTGCCGTTACCACGCAACTGATGAAGGCGGTGGGCACGCCAAGCTCAGCGTAACGGGCGAGATCCGCACTAAAGATCATAGTGCCCAGGCTCATTGCATAGCAGAGCATGACCAACGTCGACACCATGCCGGCCGAGAGGTCTCCGACCAGGCCCGTGATGCGTGGCCCGGGGCGGGCATCGGGTGAGGAACCTGTCGTAGCTGGCTTCACAGTGCTCCCGGTGAGGGCAGATGGAATCTGGCCTGGGCCGTGCGGTTCGCGCGGCGCGCTGCGGTTGTGGCTTGTTCGAACGTCACCCATCGTTCCGGATGACGAACGACTGCACGTTGCGCCCGCCTGCTCGCCCGACACTGTGGCCGATTCGCTACGCAGTATCCGTCGTGGCCACAGCCAGTGTCAAACGCACTGCGGCGCGCCGTCGCGCTCCTGGCCGAATTTGCATCCACCTCGTCGCTCATACCCGGTATCCGTTTCCTTCACGCTGGACGTACACTGTGCTTTCGGCAGGAAGGCCTTGAGCACGGAGTACGTTGCACCCGTCACAGCCAGGCAACCGGCGGTGCGTCGATTCGTATGATCTGTTGGTGCAACGCGGCCCGGTTCGGGGATACGGTTCGACCGCCTGCGCGGCCACGAACTGCGACGGAGTATGCCTGTTCGAACGCACCGGATTAGGCGGCGGCGATGGATATCGATCAGTGGCTGCATGCATTGGGGCTTGAACAATACGCACGCGTATTTGCCGAGAACGACATCGATCTCGCGATGCTGTCACAGCTCGACGGCGCGGACCTGAAAGAGCTCGGCGTCCTCTCGCTCGGCCACCGTAAGCGCCTGCTGGCGGCGATTGCCGATCAGCGCGACGCCGCACTGTGCGCAGCGTCGCCCGCTGTGAATGCGCCGGCAAGCGAGCGTCGGCAAGTCACCATTCTCTTCGCCGATCTGTGTGGTTTTACCGCGCTGTCGCAAACGCTCGATCCTGAAGAGTTGCGCGAGTTAACCGGTCGTTACACAGCGCTCGTCGATGGGATCGTCCTCGGTTACGGCGGCACGATCGACAAGCACATCGGCGATGCCGTCATGGCAATCTTCGGTGCACCGCGCGCGCACGACACCGATCCGCTGCGCGCGGCGCGTGCCGCGTTGGAGATTCATGAGGCCCTTAACGGACTGGGCAAGCAGGTGGCGCCTGCGCTGAGGGCGCATGTGGGCATCGCCAGCGGCGAGGTGGTCGCGGGTCCGCTCGAGCGCGCAGACGTTCAGGACTATACGGTCCTCGGCGACTCCGTGAACCTCGCCGCCCGCCTGGTTGCCGCTGCCGGCCCCGGGGAAACGCTGCTCTCCGATAGCGTGCATCACGCGCTCGGCAACTGCGTGATGAGCGACGCCGTCGGTGCGATGCGCTTCAAGGGGATCGACTCGCCGGTGCGCGTGTGGCGTCTGAGCGGTCTCGCCTTTGAACCCGTCACGCCAAGCCGCAGTGTGTTTGTCGGCCGCAAGGCTGAACTCGAGCAGTTCAAGGGCCTCGCCCGCGCGTGCCTCGAACAGCGGGCCGGTCACGTCGTCTATGTCCGCGGTGAGGCGGGCATTGGCAAGACGCGGCTCGTCGACGAGATGCGCCGCTTCGTCGAAACGCTGGGCTTTGTCAGTCACCGCGGCCTCGTACTGGATTTTGGCGTGGGTAAAGGCCAGGACCCCATTCGCACCATTGTCGGCAGCCTGCTGGACCTGCGGCCCGCGGCCGGGTCCGATGAACTGCGCGCCGCCGCCGAACGGGTTGCCGCATCCGGGGCCGTCGGCCCCGATCAGCTGATGTTTCTCCACGACCTCCTCGATCTCACGCAAACCGGCGAATGGCACACGCTTTACGACGCGATGGACAATGCCGCACACACGCGCGGCAAGCGCGCGGTCACAGCAGCAATCACGGAGGATGTCTGCCGGCACCAGCCAACCATGATTGTGGTGGAGGACATTCATTGGGCCGACCCGCAGGTGCTCGGTTACCTCGCCACCCTCGCCGTTGCGATCGCGAACGGTCCGGGCCTGCTTGTGATGACGTCGCGCGTGGACGGCGATCCGCTCGACGCGGCATGGCGGGCAAGTTGCCGCGGCACGCCCTTCGCCACGATAGACCTCGGCCCGCTGCGCAGCGACGAGGCGCTGAACCTTGCCGGCAGCTTTATCGAAGCGACCGGGCGTGTCGCGCGTGCCTGCATCGAGCGAGCCGGCGGCAATCCGCTGTTCCTCGAACAACTCCTGCATAACGCCGAGGAAGGCAGCGAGGAAGCGGTCCCCGCGACGATCCAGAGCCTCGTGCTGGCGCGCATGGACCGGCTGACTCCGCGCGACCGCGAAGCGTTCCAGGCTGCCTCGGTAATCGGACAGCGCTTTGGCCTCGCCTTGCTCCGGCGGTTGATCGATGCACCGGAGTATGTCTGTGACGGGCTCGTCGCCAACGCGCTCGTCCTGCCGGAAGGCGAAGATTTCCTGTTTGCCCACGCGCTAATCCAGGAGAGCGCCTACGCGACGCTGCTGCGGGCGCGCCGGCGCGACTTGCACCGCCTGGCGGCCGGCTGGTTTGCGACGACTGACCCCGTGCTGCGCGCCCAGCATCTCGATCGCGCCGAGGACAAGCGGGCGCCGCAGGCCTATCTCGACGCCGCGATCGCACAACGCTCCGCCTACTTGACCGAGGCGGCATTGCGGCTAGTCGAGCGAGGTCTGCAAATCGCGCAAACGGACGTGGATCGCCACGCGCTGATCTGTTTCAGTGGCGAACTCCAACGAGATCTCGGCGACATCGCCGCATCGATCGCGACGTACCGTGCGGCCGTGGCCGCCGCTCCGGACGAAGCGAGTCTCTGCCAGTCCCAACTTGGGCTCGCCGAAGGTCTGCGGGTGAGCGAAGGCCTCGCCGAAGCCCTCTCGCTGCTCGACGCGGCCCAGCAAGTGGCGCAACGTCTGGATAAGGTGCCTGAACTTGCGCGCCTGCATCACCTGCGCGGCAACATCCTCTTCCCGCTTGGCAGGATCGAAGATTGCCGCACCGAGCATGAGCGCGGGCTTGCCTATGCACGGCGCCTCGGCTTGCCGGAAGCCGAGGCGCGCGCGCTCGGTGGCCTCGCGGATGCTGCTTACGCGCAAGGGCGCATGCGCACCGCTTTCGAGCACTTTAGCCGGTGCGTTGCGTTAAGCCGCGAACACGGCTTCGGCCGCATCGAGGTCGCTAATCGTTCGATGGCCGGCTTCAGCAGGATCTACCTCAACCAGGCACGCGCAGCGCGCGAGGACGTAAGCGCCGCCGCACGCGCCGCCGCGCTGGTCGGTCAGCCGCGTGCGCAGATGCTGTGCGAAACGTTAGGCGCCTTTGCCTGCTACGAAATGGGCGACATGGAGGCGACCCTCACCCATCTCGAACGCGAGACGCACATCATCCGTCAGCTGGGAGCTCGCCGCTTCGAGGCGCAGAATATGGAAATGCGGGCGCGAGTGCTGCTCGATAGCGGGCGTCGGCGAGAGGCCGCCGAATTATTGCGTGAAGCGCTAGCGATTTGCCGCGAGGTGGGAACGCAGTTCAGCGCACCCAAGGCCGTGGGCGCTCTGAGCCGCGCTGTCGAGGACGACGGCGAACGCGCGCGTCTGCTCGCCGAAGGTGCCGACATGTTGCACCGAGGCGCGGTTGGCCACAATCATCTGTGGTTCTACCGCGATGCCATGGAAGCGATGCTGTCCGCCGGCGACGCAGCCGGCGCACTGCCCTATGTCACCGCGCTCGAAGACTATACGCGCGCTGAGCCGCTGCCATGGGCAGAGCTGTTTGTGGCGCGCGGCCGCGCCCTCGCTCGCGCGCAGCAAGACCATTCTGGAGAAGCAGCGCAGCGCGAACTCGAGCGTGCGCGCGCAGCCCTCGTGGAAGCCGGCTTCAACAGCTATCTGCCTGCGGTGGACGCTGCGCTCGTTGCGTAGCGAAGGCATTGTCCGAAGCTTTCCATCGATTCGGTTCGCTCAACTGTCAAAATTCCCAGCGCAATCAGTGAAAGTCTCCTGGTCGGCGACTGCTGTGTTGGCGACAGGCAGAAGTCGACCCATCGCGAAAATTCACCGCACTCGAGAGCAGACATTCAGCGTTTCGCATGACCCCAGTTAGGCCATGGGAGCGAGCGGCGCCGGCCTCATTGCGTCATCAGGATGGATCCATCCAGTCAAAGCACGCAGTGATCGCAACCATCGCTCAATATTAGGGAATTCAGCCTCCGCGATGCCGGCCTGAGAAAGCCAGAAGAGATACGCCGAACACGAGATATCGGCAATCGTTGGACCTGATGGTAAGAGAAACTCGGTGGTCGATAGAACTTCATCAAGCGTCCGCAGATCTGCAATCGCTCGATGGCGCAGATATGCAATAACCTCTGTCGGTTGATGCGCCCACAGTAGCGAGAAACGAAGGTTCGGTATGCTGAACCCGATGCGATTCGTCTCCCACGAAAGCCATTCCAGGATCGTTTGCCATTCCGACTTTTCACCACGGAAGACGTTAGTGGAGCACTTGAACCGCACCGCAAACACGGTGCGGTTCAGGCGGGCGCCGCTACTCCTTGTCGCCCCGGGTAGCGAACCAGCGTTCGAGCAGCTTGCCGGCCGCGTCACGTCCGCCAAGCCCGAACGACAGCGCCACGGCTACCGCGATCCCGCCCAGCACCAGGGCGAATGCAAGTTGCACGATTTCATTGGCAATACCCATTGCGCGCAGTCCCATGGCGAACACCAGTCCGAGGATCGCGAATTGAGCGATGCGGGCAAGCAGTACGCTGTGCTCTCGATCGGCCTGCTCGATCACACGCCGCGCAAGACTCGACAGCCAGAATCCGATGATCAGGATCACGCTGCCCATCAGGATGTGTCCGCCGAACTCGATAAAGAGCGTGACCACGTCGCGGACCTGGCCAAAGCCCAGGCGATTGGCAGCTTCCACCACGGCGAACAACATCGCGAAGAAAACCACGAGTCGCGAGGCCAGCACCGACGGTTGCAACGGGCCGTCCAGAACCTTGTCGAGACCGAGCACCGCCGGCAACCCGTCCACACCGGCCGTCACCAGCAGCTTCTGTACCAGTGCCGCGACGAAGCGTGCAACATAGAAGGTCGCGAGCAGAATGACCACGGCTGCGACGATATCCGGCACGGCGCTCAGGAACTGATCGAGCATATGCGTGGCGGGTCCTGATATCGCTTCGATCTTCAGTGCGTCGAGTGCAGAAATCAGCGTCGGCACGAACACGAAGATGTACACCACCGTTCCGGCTAGACTCGACAGCCGCACGGGCGTCGGGCTGTCGACGTCCTGTGTGAGCTTGTCCGCACCGGCCGCCGCGAGCAGATTGGTGACAAGGCCGCGCAGGATCCTCGCGAAAATCCAGCCGACAATCCCGATCACGGCGGCCGCGAAGAGATTCGGCACGATCGCAAGCAGCTTGTCGATCATGCTCTGCACGGGCGCGAGCAGGCCGTTCAGAGCGAATGCCGCGAGCACGGCCGGAATGAACAACAGGATGACGAGCCAGAAGAGCACATCACCTACATACGCGCTCATCGGACGCATGCCGGCCGTCTCGGACAACTTGCTGTCAAGCTTGCTCGCGCGCAGCGCCCTGTCGGCCACGGCACGCAATAGCGACGCGATCAGCCATGCGACCAGCGCAAGCACGGTGCCGCCGATCAGGTTCGGCAGATAGTTGACGATCTGGGTGACAAGGAGCGAAAACGGATTGGAGACCGCATACAGGTTCAGGACATTGAAGACCCCGACGGCGGTCATGAGCAGAACAAGCCAGAACAGGCCGCCGGCAATCACGTTCTCCACCTGCGCGGCCTGCTTCGTGCTGTCGGCAATGCGCTGATTGACCTTGAGCGCAGAGAGCAGCTTGCGGGCACCGGCCCGGGCGATAACGGCAACCAGCCAACCGACGATCAGAATGCCGAGCGCACCGGCGATTTTAGGCAAAAAGCCACTTAGCGCGTTTTCCAGCGTAACGAAAAAACTGGTTAAATCCATTTTTCTCTCCGAAAGCTTTGTGATGCGGTTATGGACCTGCTTTCTGACTTCGACGACACCGACTGAACCCGCCCTCTCATGTCCTCCTTGATTCTTTGCATAGATGTTAGTTCATCGGCATGCCATTGCCATGAACGTGCCGGGCCAGAGCAAAGCTGACGCTGACAAGCTGGATAACGACGGCGTCAAAATCGCGGAGCCCGGACACAGCCATAAACGAACTCAGGCCGCCAGATCGGGCGGCAGCTTGCCACCGTTCGCCGCCAGCGCCTGCATCACCTGCTTGTGCAGCCAGACGGGCGCACGACGTTTCCTCGACATACGCCGTTTCATGAATGAGCGGCGCCCGAGGCTACAAGGTCAAGGATGTGGGCTGCACCTGCCCTCGGAAAAACCTTGACTGACCGCCCTCAGGGCGTGAAGCTGCCTGTCGCGCACAAGCGTTGGCGAGTCCGCTAAGGGCTGCTGACCGGACGGTCGACAATAGGGAGCCGCGCACACCGGAAGTGCCGACCTGGCCCCCGAGTTGCCGTGAGGCGTCGCTCTGCGGTTAGCGGCGGAAATACGTGGCTTTGACTGAGCAAGTCCAGCTTGTTCCGCTTCCGGAGCAGGTGCAGCTTGACATCCCTGCGAAGATCCATCCCTTGGAGAGCCAATTAACCCTGTCCTGCTCCGCAGCAGCGGTTGCAGAACGGCAAGCGTCCTGCTGGTCGCTGCCATTCCTCGAGTAGGATCCCATGGAAGTGGTGGCCATCGCAGCCACGCTAAAAAAAACGATGAAGGCAATCGCGAGTACTGATTTCATTCTACGTCTCCTTTGCGTGAGCGGCCCGTCTCGCCACGCGGTCCGCTAGAGTGCCATTGAGGTCGGGCCAATGCCGTACTCGTTATAGGGCTGCGCCCCGAGCGCAGGCAGAGACGCGCGCTCAAGAATGCCGATCAGTGATCGCGCATTCCGGTGGCCTCGATGATCCGGAGGCCGCGTCAACGGCAGCTTCCAACGTGCAACGGTCATCCTTGCCTACGTGCCAGCCGACCGGTGAGGCCTTCGCAGTCATTCGCTATCGCGCGATAGTTCATCATTCGCACCGCGCAATGCTGAATGCGCCTGCGTTTTGTCCGACATCCACCTGGCATTTGCGAATATCGTGGATTACGCTACTTTTTGCTATGCGACTCTAAAGCGTGGCTGACCCACAAAGTCACAATTGCGCGGACTTTCGTGCACCCCTTCTGCACGTGTCTGCCGACACCGGGCGAAAAATGACTGCCTGGTGAAGCGTTTCGCCACATTGGCCCACGCATGGGCTTTCTCGCCTCACGCTCCGGAACAGGCGGTCGCACCGACGGCCTCTCGTTCTCTCATCGCTTGCTCCGCAAACGGCGGCAGCCGGGTAACACTGCGGCCGCTTTTTATTTCATTTGTTTGAATTGGGCGGCTCATCTCGCCAGGCAATAGGGCCCCTGCGCGCTGTGATGTTACGCGCCTGATTGGGTGACAAGGAGATGACCATGAAGATCAAGCATTTAAGCATTTTGTCAGCAACCGCCGTTGCACTTCTCTCGCTCAGTGGCGCCGCGCAGGCCGGCGAACCCGGTGGCCACGGCGGCGTTTGCTCGAACGCAACGCTAAAGGGACCGTTTGGGTTTATCGGTCACGGAGAGATTCTTGGATTGATAGGTGCCGATGGTAAGGTGCATCCGTACGCCGCCCCGTCGATCCTCGATGACGTCGCCCTGGTGACGTTCGACGGTATGGGCCATTTTTCACGCACCGACTTCGGGGTTATCGGCGGGCTGCCGAAAGGGGGGCAGATTACATTCAATCCGAACCAGATCGGCACCTACACGGTGAACTCCGATTGCACCGGCACCATGAAAATCGTCTATACCGCCGGCGGAGGCGTGCCGGCCGGCGTCGAGACTGATCTGAACATCGTCGTCGCTGCCGACGGGACGCTCATCGAATCCGTTGTCTACAGGGCGGTCACCGTGTCAGGCGAGAGCGCGGACGGCGTAGTAACGTGTCCACCGTATTGCGAGCAAGGTGTGCAAGAAAGCTTTGAGGGGAAAAAGGTCCTGGTCTACGGCTTCCGTTAGTACCGGCGCACTTCGTCTTTTTGATCCAACATTGTGACTGCACGTACGCGAGCCTCGAGAGCCGTAAAAAAAGCCCACCGGAGGCGTGGCCGGGCAGGGCTTTTGAATCCGAACCTCGGTGACGAGTCCGGAGGGTTCGGGAGGAGAGCGAACTACGTTGATTGGACCCACCGCCTGCACCTCGACAATGTGCTCCCCTGTTATGAAGCTATCGATTCAGATTTGAATCGAATCCTGTTACGGGAAATTTTTATTCGCACGCCA